>JBCBCO010000168.1:0-3889 GCA_038630445.1 Pseudomonadota bacterium
CCAAAGGTGAAATGCTGGAACTCACCACCGAGATTGTTTCAGCCTACGTCTCCAATAATCCCGTGCCGTCGGCCAGTCTGGCGGATCTCATTCAATCTGTGCATGCGACCCTGACCGATTTGTCTTCCGAAGCCGAGGTTGAAACGCGTCCGGATCCGGCTGTCCCAGTGTCAAAGTCAATTACACCTGATTTTCTAATCTGCCTTGAAGACGGCAAGAAACTGAAAATGCTCAAGCGCTATATCCGGACACGCTACAGCCTGACACCGGATGAATATCGCGCGCGATGGAACCTGCCGAGTGACTATCCAATGGTGGCTCCGAATTATGCCAAAGTCCGCTCGCAAAAAGCCAAAGAGATTGGTCTCGGTCGCAAACCGAAGGCTTAAGATATAATATGTGATGAGAAAGCGCGTCTTATATGGCGCGCTTTTCTTTTGCCTGCGGTTTAGGCCGCGAGCTCTTCTAAGCCCAATTGTTTCCAGATCGCGAGGATGGCCGCGATCAGGTCATCCATCATGGCCTCTGTATGAAGCGGACCGGGCGTAAAGCGTAGACGCTCTGTTCCTCGTGGCACTGTCGGATAGTTGATCGGCTGAACGTAGAGGCCGAAATCGTGAAGCAGAGTATCCGAGAGCGCCTTACACTTTTCAGGATCACCTACAAGTAGCGGCACAATATGCGTTTCGCTTTCCATCAGGGGAAGACCCGCTTCACGGAATTTCTCTTTCAGTCGTGCGGCCTGAGTCTGATGCTTGGCGCGTAAGGTCTTGCCGAAATCAGAGCGAAGCTTGCGAATACTCGCGAGCGCGCCTGCCGCCATAACCGGGCAGGTCGACGTTGTGAAAATAAATCCGGATGCTGTAGACCGGATTGCGTCAATCACAGTTTCGTGGCCCGCGATGTAACCACCCATGACGCCGTAAGCCTTGCCGAGTGTGCCCTCGATGATATCGATGCGGTCCATGACGCCGTCGCGTTGTGCAACGCCAGCCCCTTCCTCGCCATACATGCCGACAGCGTGAACTTCGTCGATATAGGTGATGGCGTCAAATTCGTCAGCGATATCGCAAATCTCTTCGATCGGCGCGATGTCGCCATCCATGGAGTACACGCTCTCAAACGCGATCAGCTTTGGACGATCTGGATCGTCATTTTCCATCAAGGCGCGCAAGTGCTCGACATCATTGTGACGGAAAACACGGTAGTCCGCTTTTGAGCGGCGAATGCCTTCAATCATCGATGCGTGGTTCAAGGCATCAGAATAGATGATCAGATCAGGCAGAATTTTACCGAGTGTAGAGAGCGTGGCATCATTCGAGACATAGCCAGACGTGAATAATAGAGCGCTACCCTTGCCGTGCAAATCAGCAAGCTCTTTCTCAAGCTCAACATGATAACGGGTCGTGCCTGAAATATTGCGCGTGCCACCTGATCCCGCGCCGAAGGTCTCAATCGCTTCATGCATGGAATCGAGCACGTCTTCATCCTGACCCATACCGACATAGTCATTCGAGCACCAGACGATGATATCACGCTCACCATGATCGAAGCGCGCGGTTGCATGCGGGAAGTTGCCGCGGTGACGCTGCAAGTCAACAAAAACCCGATAGCGCCCTTCGCTATGGATAGAGTCCAAGGCCTCTTCGAACGCTTTTAGGTGTCTCATACGACGTACTCTCACTATGTGGAGCGTAGATAGGGCACTCTGCGGGTCTTGGTAAGGGTATCAATGGCCGCAGGGCTGCAACTGCGAATAGGTTGCAAACATATTCGCCCAATACCCTGTTTTTAAAGCTCATATCCCGGATTATGCCGGTCGAGTTTTCGCAGCAGACCGGGCCAGGCCAGCATGTTTGCGAGTGTCTTTGTGCCTTCAGGATTTGACTGGCCTTTGACAACGTCTTGGGCCTCTTCCGGTGCGATTAACACGCCGTCACGCCCCGCACTCAGGGCCCGAATTTGCATAGAGCATGCACGCTCAAGGAAGAACATACGCAGGAAGCATTCCGCAGCGGTTCCGCCAACTGTCATGGTGCCATGATTGCGAAGCAGCATGTTATTCTTCTCACCTAGATCGGCGACCAGACGCTCACGCTCATCATGGTCCAGCGCAATACCCTCATAGCCGTGATAGGCCAAATCATGACGCACAATCATGCCTGTCTGGCTCAGCGGTAGGAGACCTTCTTTCTGAGACGCTACAGCGACACCATCGTCAGTGTGCAGGTGCATGACAACATTCGCGTCTTCGCGCGAGGCATGAACAGCGGAGTGAATTGTGAAACCGGCCGGATTGATGAAATAAGGCGTCTCTTGAACGATATTCCCGTCCAGATCGACTTTCACCAGAGACGATGCGGTAATTTCTTCAAAGAACATCCCGTATGGATTGATCAGAAAGTGATGCTCCGGGCCTGGAACACGCGATGAAATGTGAGTGAAAATCATATCGTCCCAGCCATAAAGCGCTGTCAGGCGATACATTGCCGCCAGATCAACGCGCGCGGCCCACTCTTCCTCGCTCACTTTGCCTTTCATGCTCGAGATTTGCATTCCGTCTGCCATGGTATCCTCCATTTATTTTAGTGCAGTTTAGCACATCATATGAAAGCGGCTAGCTTTTGATTTGAAGCCTGTCTTTCACAAAGGTGATACCGGCCCAGTATCCGTCGCCGAAGTCTGCTATGCCCTTGGTAATAATCGGCTCGCCCATTGTGATGGCGCGCTGCAGTGCATGACTAATCGAGGTCAGAATGACCTCCTCCTGACGTAGAAAGCCGGACTTTGCGAGGTTCCCGACCCAATCGATCCAGTTGAGCATATAGGTCAGCTCGCGCTCGTCCTTGTCGCTGCCAAAGATATGGCTGCGCTCATCTGGTAGGGCTTCGATCCTGTCTAACAGATCGGCCCAGCTGCCCTCCCATTTCTCACGAAACGATTCAACAAAGCTCAGGATGACTTGCAAATCCTGACTGCGGGCCGCACTCCTCGAACTCAACCAGAGCCCAATCAGTGCCAATGGAACACCAACCAGTTGAACGATGAGGCCGATTGTTTCAAGCATTCCTAAAGGCTCCCTTTTGGTTTCACATACGTGCACGCTCAGCACGACGCTTGACGCCGCTTTCATGTCCGACGACATACGCATGATGAGCGATCGATTAGCTTTTACAGCCTCAAAACGCCCAGAAGCTCAAGAGGCTTTGACGCGACTGATCAGCCGTTATGGCGATGTCAGCGAGGAAGATGCTGATATTATCGTTGCCCTTGGTGGTGACGGCGCGATGCTGGACGCACTGCGTCGCCGCTTTGAGGATCACAAACCTGTCTACGGCATGAACCGCGGCACGGTCGGCTTCCTGATGAACGAATATGAGGAAGATGACCTAAAGGAGCGAATCGCAAAGGCTGAGCGCGCAACGCTCAATCCGCTTCGCATGGAAGCCATCGATACAGACGGGCAAACGCACCATCACCTCGCAATCAATGAAGTCTCGCTTCTGCGCCAAACGGCTCAAACCGCGAAATTGCGGGTCTTCGTCGATGGGCGCGAACGCTTGGCTGAACTCAGCTGCGATGGCGTTATGGTTGCAACATCAGCCGGATCGACCGCTTATAATCTGTCCGCGCACGGCCCAATCTTGCCGATTGGTGCGAACCTGCTGGCTCTCACCCCTGTGAGTGCTTTTCGCCCGAGGCGTTGGCGTGGCGCACTCCTGCGTCATGATGCAAATGTCGACATCGAGATCATCGCCCCTGACAGACGCCCTGTCTCAGCCTCAGCTGACAATCAAGAAGTCCGCTCTGTCGCAAAAGTCTCCATCCATGAAGACCGAAGCCAGCACCTGACCATGCTGTTCGATCCAGGTCATGCGCTGGATGAGCG
>JBCBCO010000169.1:0-3886 GCA_038630445.1 Pseudomonadota bacterium
GCGTCCCAGTCGCCGCCGCGGGCTCAGGTCAGGTGAAATCGTTGCGATTTGAGCGATCATGAAAGCAGGGTCCGAAATGCATTCGATACGTTAAAAGCAGGAAGGCAGATGCGTGTAAACAGCGCCAGTGCCTCCATGAGCGCAGAAAAAACCAGATTAAAATCCGACGTGTCTCGGCGTTTTGATTGAAACGATTTGTTGTTGTCATACAATTCGGCACTCGTATAACGAGTAGTCCGCTGCTTTGGTTCCGCCGTACATGCTTAGAATTCTCAAATATGTCTTCATTGTCTGGCTCGTTGTGACGATTGTAGGGGCACCCTTTTACTATCCTTACGCTCGGATGGTTTGGGTGTTTAATCCAATGGTCTCGAAACCGAGCTATGACACACCGGCGAACCCGAAAGAGGCTCGCCTTCAGGATATCGACTATTTACGCAAGTTTACGTCGTATGACAGGGCGTTCACCGACGATCAGGAAGCAAGTTTCCAGCAAGCGCTGGATAGCCTTGAGGGTCGGGCTGCGGATTTGTCGGATGCTGAATTTTACATGCAGATCGCGAAAGCTGTTGCCTTGCCCGATAACGGGCACACCAATCTGAGCTCCCGTGCGCAAAACACAGACTTCAACACACTCGGCGTCCGCTTTTACGAATTTAGCGATGGCCTGTATATCGTTGAGGCAACCAGCGACTATACACGCTTGCTCGGTCATCGCGTTGTCAGCATTGATGGCAAACCGATTGATGACGTCTTTTCAAGTCTCGCCCCTTTCAAAGGCGGGAATGAGGTCTGGAAACGTCTCGCAGCGCCGAAGCTCATGCAATCGCCGGTCTTGCTGAATGCTGTTGGCCTCGCGAGCGCTCCAGATCGTTTGACCATCGAAGTCGAAGATGCGGATGGTAACCGGACCATCGAAACGATTTCGGCAGTCTATGCCGATGATCCAAGCGCCGTTCCATCGCGATATGCCTATTACAGTCTTTTGCCAGGCGAAGACGACAAGACGAACAGGACATGGCGCCATATGATCGACGCCGCGAATGTGACGCCTCCGCGCTACCTACAATCGCAGGACGAGTTGTTGCACTACGACCTGCCCGGAAACGGCTACTATATTCGCAGCCTTGGCGGGTTTGTTGCTGGCGATCTGTCTATTCCCAAAGCCTATAATCAGATGACGTCAGGTCTTGCTGAGGCCTCTCTCGATTATCTCGTGGTTGATTTTCGGATCAATGACGGAGGCGATTATCTGAAATCCATGCCCTTTGCCAAACGTGCTGGGACATATCTCAAACCGGACGGAAAACTCTACATCGTGACAGGCTCGAACACGTTTTCCGCCGGGATCGTGACCGTGGCCATGCTGAAATATTATGGCGGTGACAAAGCCCAGATCATCGGCGAACCCATCGGTGACTTTGAGCGCTTCTGGGCGGAATCCGGCGGGTCTTTCCGACTGCCGAACTCTGGATACTATGTCTATTATG
This sequence comes from Pseudomonadota bacterium, assembly GCA_038630445.1. Lineage (GTDB taxonomy): Bacteria > Pseudomonadota > Alphaproteobacteria > Caulobacterales > Hyphomonadaceae > Henriciella. The sequence goes on from JBCBCO010000169.1 coordinate 1,491, forward strand.
CAACCGGGCTCCACGATTGGAATAAAGGCTGCAAAGGCGAGCCGTATTGCTTCACAATGAATGAATGGCACGAAGTGCCAGCGGGGTCGCTCGCACCTTCAGTCAAAATAGAAACGACCTTTGCTGACTATGCTGAAGGCAAAGATATGGTTTTGGACTGGGTCTTTGCCCAGCATCAGGATACCCCTTAGATACTATGGTTGAGACGACTGGCGCTATGATCACAGCGAGTCTTTGCTTGACCGGGCCAGCGACCCGCGTGTTAACCTTCTCTTAACCTGCCATGAAAGGGACTTGGGATGGCGCGTGTACTGGGATTGGGTTTAGCGGCGGCACTGCTTTTGAGCGCGTGTGATCAGGTTCGCTTTCCATCTGCGGATGAAGTTTTGCCGAACGGAACAGAGGCTGAGACGCCCGTTGCGGAGACGGAAACGGATGTCTCTGAACCTACTGTCACCCTGGTCGAAGAGACGACTGAACCCGAAGCGCCGGACGTAGCTGTGGCAGAGATGGAAGAGGTTGAACCGCTCGCCCCCATCACCGATCTTGCCGCCATTAATGCAACGCTTTGCGGTCTGCCTGTTCGTCCGATGGGCGACAGTCCAACGGTTGCTGAAGCGACGCTCGCCCAAGCACCAGACGAAGACAGCATCGATATTCAGGCCGTGAATGGGACAGCCGCAACGCTGGCCGCATTCCCGGGCCTTGTGAAAATGGAGCCGAAAGAGTTTCTACCCGGCGGGGCGATTGCGTCAGGCCATTGCGGGGCGACGCGGATTTCTGAGACGTGGTTCATCACCGCCGCGCACTGTCTTGATGACGATTATGACGAGGTCACGCTGATCACAGGGGTCGACAATTTGGCAAATCCGATGGCGGTAAGGGTGAACGCTGTGTCTTCGCTCTGCCACGCCGCCTATGGCGGTGCAGGCGGGGCCTATGTGAATGATATTGCGCTGGTGCGTGTACCGGACACCGAGGCGGAAAAACTGGGTGCCATACCGATCGCCCGTTATAGCGAGAGCGATAAAGCGCTCTTACCGTTCAATTACGCAGAGGCCGATATGGCGGGATGGGGCATAACAAGCTTTGCTGGAAGTCTGTCCAACCAGCTTCTCACGACCCGTCTCGAAATGACCGGGACCGGCCCAGCCGCGATTGGCGTACGCAGTATTGAGGGCGCAGGACCCTGTATCGGTGACAGTGGCGGCCCGCTTTATGTGACGGAAGAGAGTGGCGAGCGCACGGTGGTCGGTATCCTCTCAGTCGTCGAGCAGAACATGACGACTGGCGGGTTTTGTGAGGGCGACTACGGCGCGCGCTATACGAATGTGCAGGGCTATCTTGGCTGGATCGAGGATGTGATGGCGGCTTGCGACGGCGGCAGCGGTCTTTGTGGCTACTAATCGTGCTTGCGTGCGCGCACAAAACCTGCTTTTTACCGTTTAACGATAAATTTGTCTGAGGAGACATAGATGCGCCTGCCCCTGATCGCCCTCGCGGCGGCTTTAACCCTTGCTGCCTGCAATCAAGACACGTCAACGCCAACACAAAGCGAAACGACAACGGCCGAAACGCCTGTGGCAGAGGTGACGCCCGCCACAGCAGAAGAGATTGAAGCCGAAACGGCGCGCCTCAACGAGTGGTTCGAGACCAAGTATGAGGAAGGCATCATGCGCAGCCCGATCCAGCTCACATTTCTGGGTCGTAGCGAGCGCCAAGGCGAAATTGATGACTTCTCTATGGCGTCCATTGATGAGGACATGGCGCGCACGAAGGCCGAACTTGCTGAGCTAAGAGCCGAGTTTGACTATGCCAAACTGACGCCAGAGGCCCAAACCTCCTACGATATTTGGGTCTATCAGGCGGAACAGTCCATCGCGTCGGATGAGTTCCGGGGTAACAGCTACGTCTTTGAACAGATGCAAGCGGTTCACGGCTTCATCCCGCAGCTTTTGATCGCCTTTCACCGTGCGAATGACGAGCAGGGCATGGAAGACTATATCAGTCGCATCACGGAGGGCGCACGCGCGCTGAACCAGCTTATCGATCTGTCTCAAACGGTCGCCGAGGGCGATGTTCGCCCGCCCTATTTCGCCTTTGAAAGCGTGATTGATGAAAGCCGCAAAATCATTTCCGGCGCGCCATTCGATGATAGCGGTGAAGACAGTGCGATCTGGGCAGACGCCAAGAGCAAGATTCAGACCCTGCTCGATCAGGAAAAAATCGACGCAGAGCGCGCGGAAAGCCTGCGCAATGCCGTCGAAAAGCAGCTGATGACAGAGTTCAAGCCCGCATACGAGCGCCTGATCGCGTGGCAGGAAGAAGACCGCGTGAATGCCACGCCGGAAGCGCAAGGCGTTACGCTGCTGCCAAATGGCGTGGCCTATTATAAT
>JBCBCO010000016.1:0-29625 GCA_038630445.1 Pseudomonadota bacterium
ATTCGACCCCCGCCGAGTAGGCAATGAGCGAGACTGAACCCGCCTTTTCAGAGGAAGCCATAGAGAGCGGTCGACGCCTGTTCGCCAGTCCCGTCGAGTTCGTCCTAGGCGCAGCAGACCTGCATCAACTCCCGGCAATGGATCGCCCGGAGATCGCTTTTGCCGGCCGGTCCAATGTCGGCAAATCAAGCCTGATCAACGCGCTCCTCAATCGCAAGAATCTGGCCCGATCATCAGCCGAACCCGGCAAAACGAGAGAGCTCAATTATTTCGATCTTGGTCCTGACCGCCTCTGGGTCGTGGATCTGCCGGGCTTTGGTTATGCCAAGGTCTCCAAGACCCAAGCCGCCAAGTGGACCCGCCTCACGAAACGCTACTTGCAGGGCCGCGCAAACCTGATGCGGGTCTTCCTCCTCGTGGATAGCCGGCGGGGCTTGATGGATACTGATCTTGAGACCATGGCGATGCTTGATACCGCAGCGGTCATCTATCAGGTTGTTCTGACCAAATCTGATAAAATAAAAGCCTCAGAGCTTGCCAAAACCCAAGCCAAACTTTCCGACACCCTGAAAACACATGGCGCGGCCCATCCCGTTGTACGTGTCACGTCATCGGAAAAAGGATATGGTATCTCAGAACTTCGCGCAGAAATTGCCCAGCTGGTGGCCTGACATGATTATCCAAATCGCCGATCTAAACGCCCCCGACTTCGAAGCGCTTATCAATACGCATGCAGAACTGATGCTGTCACTGTCGCCTCCGGGCAGTTGTCACTTTCTACCCATCGACGGGCTAAAAACACCTGATGTCACCGTTTGGGACATGCGCAACGAGGGCGAACTTGTCGGATGCGGGGCATTGAAAGAGCTCACGGCGACCCATGGCGAAATCAAATCGATGCATACGCGTTCATCGAAGCGCGGTGCTGGGTTGGGCCGAATGATGCTTGAGCATATTCTCGAGGTCGCAAAACAACGCGGCTACAATCGCCTCAGCCTCGAAACAGGATCGACGGACGGTTTCCTGCCTGCCCGCCGCCTTTATGAAGCGTACGGGTTTGAAGCTTGCGGACCTTTCGGCGATTACAAACTTGATCCTAATAGCCTGTTCATGACCCTTGAGTTATAAGCCGCTCGCTATGACAGAAACATCTCAATCCAAGGCGCAGCTGACGGCCGCCACTTTGTCCGAAGCGCTGCCCTATATTCAGCGCTATGACCGCGAGACCGTCGTCATCAAATATGGCGGACACGCGATGGGCGATGAAGACCTTTCTGCTGCCTTTGCTCGCGACGTGGTCCTTTTAAAGCATCTTGGGATCAATCCCGTGATCGTGCATGGTGGTGGCCCGCAAATCGCGAACCTGCTTGAGCGCTTAGGCATCCAATCTGAGTTTCGCGACGGTCTGCGGGTGACAGATGATGCAACCATGGAAGCGGTCGAGATGGTCCTCTCAGGCCCGATCAACAAATCCATCGTTCGCGCGATCAATTCCGCTGGCGGTAAAGCGGTTGGTCTATCGGGGTCAGACGGCGACCTCATGCGGGTGCGTCGCGCAACCAAAACCACAAAACAGCCCGGCAGCCATATCGAGCAAGTCATAGACCTGGGCTATGTCGGAGAGCCTGAAAAAGTGGATGTGACCGTCCTCAACACTCTGATGCAGGCTGAAGCCGACCTGATCCCAGTTATCGCTCCGGTTGGTGTCGGTGCTGACGGGCGCCGTTACAATGTCAACGCAGACACAGCAGCAGGGGCAATCGCCGCAGCGCTTAACGCAAAACGTCTTTTGCTTCTTACAGACATCGCAGGCGTCCTTGATGAAAATAAGAAACTCATTCGCGAGATTGAGCGAACAACGATCCCTGTTCTGATTGATGACAGCACTGTAACCGGCGGAATGATTCCGAAACTTGAAACAGCGGCGAATGCTGTCACAAAGGGTGTTGGCGGGGCCGTTATCCTCGACGGGCGTGCACGGCATGCCCTGCTTATGGAGTTGTTCACCGAGCATGGCGCAGGTACGATTATTTATTAGCGTTTCGATTTTTCTGACCGCACTCCTTTTTGCGAACAAGGCGACAGCCCAACAACGCGAAACCGGCTGGACGGTTTGCAACGAGACAAGCTTCATCATAGAGACAGCAACCGCCCATTTCGAAGGCACTGGTACTGTTGTCAGCGGCTGGACCCGTATCAGGCCTGGCGCCTGCGAGGTCGTTGAAGATGGCCCACTCGATCCCGGCGTGCATTATCTCTACGGTCGCTCCTCAAGCGCCCATCGCGGCGGCCTGAAATCCTGGAGCGGTGACTATCCCCTTTGTGTTGATCCGGCTGGCAGCTTCTCGGTTGAGACCATCCCGAACTGCAACACGATGGGTCTGGTGACAGAGCGTTTCCAACCTGTCCTGATCGAAAGCCGAACACGGTGGCGCACGGTCTATAATGAAACCGAAGACTACACGCTTGAACAGGCCGAGGCTGCCGGCATCCAACGCCTGCTTTATGATGCAGGTATTTTCACTGGCCGCATCGATGGCAATCTGGGGCCGCGTACGCGCCGCGCGATCGGTGACTTTCTCGTTTCAAAAGGCCTTGATGCGAACACAACCGATGCTGATCTGGTCGACATCCTCGAGCAAACAGCGCAGGAACGCGCACGCAATGTCGGGCTGACCTTCTGTAATCGCACGGAGAACCGCATTTGGAGTGCCATGGCGAGACGCCGTGGCGAGGGATGGGAAAGTCGCGGCTGGTGGCTCCTCGATGCAGGTGGCTGTGCCCGCGTGATTGATGAACCCCTCCTGCAGGCGGAGCACTTTGCTTATGCCGAAATGGAAATGCCGGATGGCAGCCTGCGCACCATAACACGCGGACAGGACCCGTTCTGCGTCTCGCGTGTTAAGTTTGCGATCACTGGCCGGACTGAATGCGAAGCGGCAGCCTATAGGACAGGTCGTTTCATCGCGACTCCTGCCCCGACTGAACGCAAACTCGTTTTTGAATTCTTTGATCGTGACTTCGGAGATCCATTCCGGCGCGATGAGTAAAACCGAACTGACACTGACAAGCATGGAAAAGCTCAAATCACGTGATGTCTGGGTCTTTGACCTTGATAATACCCTCTACCCTGCGGAGTGCGATCTTTTCGCCGAAATCGATCAGAGAATGACAGACTTTGTGGCGAGGTATCTTCGTTTGGACCGCGTTGAAGCCCGCAAAGTCCAGAAGAAGTATTACGCTGAACACGGGACGACCCTGAATGGCCTAATGAGCCTGCATGGTATGGACCCGGCAGATTTCCTCGCTCACGTTCACGAAATTGACCTCTCGCCCCTTCCGCAATCCCCTGCTTTGCGTGACGCACTCGCAGCTTTGCCGGGACGCAAATATGTCTACACAAACGGGTCGCGCTATCATGCGGCACGCGTGACAGAGTATATGGGCTTGGATGGCGTATTCGACGGGCACTTTGCAATCGAAGACAGCGACTATCTGCCAAAGCCAGACCAGTCTTCTTACGACGCATTCCTGAAGCAGTTCGATCTTGCTCCCAGGCAAGCCATTTTCTTTGAGGATTTAGCCCGCAATTTAGCCCCCGCCCATGCTATGGGATTCTCAACAGTTCTGGTCACATCAACAAAAGACTGGAGCCACGAACCTGCTCACGCCCGCCCCGCAGTGGTAGGGGATGACCTACCCGATCACATTGACTATGTGACTGAAAACCTGACCGAGTTCCTGCAAGCGGTTGCGCAATAGCCACGCCTGCACCAATAAAACAAATGACGAAAGACATTATAGATGCCTGAACGCCTCGCTGCCCTTATCGATACTGCTTGGGACGATCGCGATACGATCAACACCGAAACCGACGGTGAAGTCCGTGAAGCCGTTGATGCTGCGCTGGACCTACTGGACAGCGGGGAATGCCGCGTCGCGGAGCCCCTTGGTGATGGCCAATGGCAGGTCAATCAATGGCTGAAGAAAGTGGTCCTTCTTTCATTTCGCTTAAACCCCAACCGGATCGTAGACGGAGGTCCCGGCTATCACGGCACTTGGTGGGACAAGGTTCCATCCAAGTTTGCAGGTTGGGGCAAAGCAGATTTTGAAGCCGCAGGCTTTCGCGCGGTTCCACCTGCTGCGGTTCGCAAGGGCGCTTATGTCGCTCCGGGCGCTGTCCTGATGCCCTCATATGTCAATATCGGTGCCTATGTCGGCGAGGGTACAATGGTCGACACATGGGCAACCGTTGGATCATGTGCGCAGATCGGCAAGAATGTTCATATCTCTGGAGGCGCAGGAATCGGAGGCGTTCTTGAGCCTCTTCAGGCCAACCCGGTCATCATCGAAGATAATTGCTTCATCGGCGCGCGCGCTGAGGTCGCAGAGGGAGTCATCGTACGTGAAGGATCAGTCCTCGCAATGGGCGTTTTCTTGTCTCAGTCGACCAAAATCGTGAACCGCGACACCGGCGAGATTTTGTACGGCGAGGTCCCACCATACTCTGTGATTGTTCCCGGCAGCTTGCCAGGAGCGAATGGTGGGCCTGCACTGGCAGCAGCGATCATTATCAAGACCGTGGATGAGAGAACGCGATCAAAAACAGGCATAAACGAGCTTTTAAGAGACTAAAACAGTATTCAAATCGCCCCTTTTTAACCCCAAAATACACGATAAAATTATGCTTTAGGCTCGCTTATTGGCGTATTGCTTGCTAGTAAAAGCCTGTGGTTGAGAATGGAGGATTTACTATGACAATTCAAATCGCCGGTCGGCATATGGATGTCGGCGAAGCCCTCTCAGAGCATATCACAGACGGGCTTGAAGCCGCCGTTCGGAAATACTTCGACCGGAGCTTTGATGCCAATGTTACCGTGGAAAAACGTGGGCACGAGGTGATCACAGACTGCACTGTGCACCTGCCTTCCGGCATTGTCCTGCAAAGCACTGGTTCAGCCCCAGATCCTTATGCCTCTTTTGAAGATGGCCTGGAAAAAATGGAAAAGCGCGTCCGTCGCTATCACCGCAGGCTGAAGGACCATCACAAACGTACGCCCATGCCAAGCTAGACGGCAACTGCAAATGTTTTGAAAGGGGCAGGTTCCGAAGACGTCCCAGAAGACAAAGGCGATGCGCCTTTGATCGTCGCAGAGGCCGCTTCAGACGTCAAAACCATGTCCGTTTCGGAAGCAGTTATGCAGTTAGAGCTGTCAGACACCCCTGCCGTTTTGTTCCGAAATGTGAAACACGGCGGTCTGAACATGGTGTATCGCCGTGAAGATGAGAATATTGGCTGGATTGATCCCTCAGGACACTCCGCTGCGTCATAGACGACAAGGTAAGAGCAATGATTGGTGATTTGAGCCCTCTATTGGAGGACGACCTAGTTCTTGACGTTTTGACGGTCGATGGCCGCAAGGACGTCATCTCAAAATTATCAGACGCCCTCGCAGAAAAACTCGGTCTCGACTCTCAAAGCGTCTTCGAAGCCGTTATCGAGCGTGAAAATCTCGGCTCGACTGGTGTTGGTGAAGGCGTCGCCATTCCTCATGCGCGACTAAAGGGCGTTGAGACGCCCATCGGCGCATTTTTGAGAGTATCTGAAGGTGTCGATTTCGACGCGATTGATGGCAAACCTTGCGATCTTATCTTCATGTTGCTCGCGCCGCTCGGTTCAGGTGCAGATCACCTGCGTGCGCTCGCTCAAGTCAGTCGTGCTTTTCGCGATCAAGGCCTGCGTGATAGCCTTCGCAAGGCTGATGGTCGGGATGCACTGGTCGAAACGCTGTGCGGTGAGGCACTCTCTAAAACAGCAGCTTAAGTCGCTGCTACAGCGTCAATGACCTCAAATTGGGCTGTGCGACGACCGTTCCAGTCATTGTCCTTAAGCCGTCCCGCAACGTGCACACGGCCACGCTGCAGTAGAGCATCTCCAAGCGGTGTTCCAACACATCGCCACACGAGCGCTTCAATACGCCCCCCTGCATCCTCAAGCGTGAGCTTAAGGTGGTTTTCACCAATCGCGCGAACATGCGTTATCTCAACATTTTTGAGTGCAAAAACGGGTTCCGGAGCGCTCTGCCCAAAGGGACCGATAGAGGCAATTCGATCAAACATCTCCGGGGTGACCTGAGAGGTTGAAAGCACAGCATCAACAGTCAGTTCTTTGGCGGCGGCGCGTTCGTCTACAAACTGATTCATATGCACCGCCATCCAGTCGCGCAGACCCGGCAATTGCTCCGGTTCAAGGCTTAGACCACCAGCCATCGCGTGCCCGCCGCCGGACATGATGACACCATCTCTCGCTGCGGCGGCAATTGCATCGCCAATATTGACGCCGCGCACGGACCGTGCGGAACCCTTGGCGACAGGACCAAGGCCTTCCCCCCATCCAATCACGATGCTTGGCAGATGAAAGCGGTCTTTCAATCGACCTGCGACAATACCGATAACGCCCGGATGCCAGCCCTCGCCCGCTGCGATCAATATCCCCGTGTCCGGGTCAGCCTGTAGTGCCTTTTCAGCCTCAACCGTCGCCTGTTCGAGTATGGCGTTTTCGACGGCTTTGCGCTCATCATTCAAACCGTGCAGCCGTTCAGCCAGAGCCAAGGCTTCTGTGCGATCATCGGTTGCGAGCAGTTTGGCCGCCAACCACGGGTCGCCCACGCGTCCGCCTGCATTCAATCGGGGGCCCAGAACGAACGTTGCGTGATAGACGCTTTCAATAGAGGCAATGCCAGAGACATCTGCGAGAGCGCGAATGCCGACATTTCGACCCGCATTCAGCACTTTCAGCCCCTGCTTTACGAAGGCACGATTCACGCCTTCAAGCGGGCTCATATCGCAAAGCGTTCCCAGCGCACAAAGGTCTAACCATTCCAGAATGTTCGGCAGGCCACCATCGGGCGCGATGTTCCTTTCACGTGCGAGCTTGTTCAGCGCAGCAGCGAACACATAGACCACGCCCGCAGCGGCCAGATGCCCTTGACCGCTCATATCGTCGGCGCGGTTTGGATTGACAAGCGCGGCGCAAGCTGGCGGCAGGTCCCCCATCAAGTGATGATCAATCACAATCACTGGCAGGTCGATCTCAACGGCTTCCTCAAGCGCCTCAACCGCAGCCGCGCCGCAATCGACCGTAATGACGAGATCAGCACCGCTCTCTTTCAAAGTGCGAAACGCTTCAGGGCTTGGCCCATACCCCTCTGTCAGGCGGTCCGGCACATATAGCCCGATCTCTCGCCCCCAGGCCCGGAAATAGCGGGTCAGAATCGCAGAACTCGTCCCACCATCGACGTCATAATCAGCGAGAACAGTGACGCTTTTGCCTTCCACAATCGCATCCAGAACCAGCTCTGCCGCTTTCATCATGTCCTGGAAGCTTGCTGGATCGGGGAACAGGTCCCGCAATGTTGGGTTCAGAAACGTCTCAACCTCATCCGGCTTCACACCTCGCGGGGCCAGCAATCGCGCCAGTAAATCCTCTCCGTTCAGATGCGGCGCTAGTGCGCGAACAGCCACATCATCCGGTTGGCGCAGACTCCAATACCGCCCGCTAAAGGACGCGGCGACAAACGGGATCGTAGCAGTGGTATCGAAAGCCATGCTCAAATTATATCAGAGTCGGGCAGATGCACGAGCCACTGTCGCATCCCCTTTTTGTCGCGCGTTTGCGCTCTACTTCGCAAGCTAGAGGAGCGAGCCATGAGAGCAGTCATTATCGGAGCAAGCGGCGGTGTCGGCGGGGCCTTCGCCGAGCAGCTTGCAGCGCGACAGGAGACTGAGGCCGTTCACGCGGTCTCCCGTAGCGGAGATGTCCCGCATGGTCCGAAAATCATATCCGGTCAGATCGATATCATTGATGAAGACAGCGTCGCTAACGCGGCCGATATCGTTAAAGCAGCAGGTGCTCCGGACCTCGTCATCATTGCCAGCGGCATCCTCTCGGATGGCGAAGCTCTACAGCCCGAAAAAACCTATAAGCATCAGAGCATGGAGAATTTCGAACGTGTTTTCGCAATCAATACGTTTGGACCAGGGCTCGTTGCAAAGCACTTCCTACCGATTATGCCGCGCCGGGGACGCGCCGTGTTTGCAGCGCTCTCAGCCCGTGTCGGATCGATCAGCGACAATGGCTATGGCGGCTGGCACAGCTACCGCGCTTCCAAAGCCGCCTTGAACATGCTGATCCGAAATTATGCGATTGAGCAAAAGCGGAGAAACGAGGACTTTATCGCGGTGAGCTTGCATCCGGGCACGGTCGATACGGACCTTTCAAAACCATTCCAGAAAAACGTTCCGGATAAACAGCTCTTCACGCCGCAGCAATCCGCGGACTATCTCTTGAATGTCATTGACGGCTTAACACCAGAGCAGAGCGGGAAAGCGTTCGATTGGGCTGGCAAGGAAATCCCGGCTTAGTTGATGCGCTCGACCGTGTAGCCCTTTTCTTCCAGCATCAGGATCACGCTGTCTGGTCCAGCGAAATGCGCTGATCCCGCCGCGATGAAGAAGGTACCCGGCTCATCGAGATAGCCTTCGATCACCGGTATCCAGTTCTTGTTGCGCGTCACGAGCACACGCTCATACAACTCTTTCGCTGCGCCCGTCGCTTCCGCGTCGGCAACGAGGAGGCCTAGGCCTTCAACATCTCCGTCAGCCCACTCTGCAACCATATGATCCAAGTTCTCTCCGGCAGAATCCAGAGTCATAAGCGTGTTGTACAAGAACTCCACTTGCGACGCTTCGGACATCAGATCGAACGCATCGGCTTGATCAGAAATATCCTCCAGGAATGCGAACTTTTTGCCGCTCGCCTCGGCTTCACCCAGCACCACTTTTTCGACGCCTGAGTTGGGATCATAGCCTTGAGCGACGATCTGCATCGCACCAATGTTGACCCCGACCATCCATGGCTCAAATGTGTTGAACGCATCAAGCGGTACGCTCGCCTTTTTCATCGCCGCTTCGATAACGGCTTCATCGTCTGCGTTAAGGGCACCTCTCAGCGTGCGCCCACCCTCATACATGCCGCGCGGCAGGAACTCACTCATATAGGCCTGCTCACCTTCGGGAGAGAACATATCAACCTCGACGACAACCGTATCAGCTTCGTCCAGTGCCGCGTCGAAGGCTGGGAACCGCCACTCAACCTCGGGGCGCAGAAGGTGAACCGTGCCGAAAATATAGATTTTGGTGTCTTCATCACTGAGTGACCAGAGCGCTGGGCGTCCGGGTCCTTGCGTCTCTTGGGCTTTTGCAAGTGCCTCTTGATAGTCGGCCAGAAGCTCTTCAGCTGTCGCGCGTTCGACAAGTGCACCGACAGACCCGGTCGCGCTGGACGAAGGCTCAGTAGACGATCCCGCGCCACACGCACCCAATAGCGCCAATCCGGTGGACAAACCGATAAGCGTAGATTTCAACCCAGCCATGGCCGCGACTCCTTTGATCTATCACATCCTGTCTAACCCGCCCACTGGCCCTGCCAAGACCCTGATCCAGTGGATTGCCAGTTTCAACGCATTGGCCTATTCGATCCACGAGGCACCTATAGCTCAGCTGGATAGAGCGCTGCCCTCCGAAGGCAGAGGTCTCAGGTTCGAATCCTGATAGGTGCGCCATTACATTGGTGCGGGCCTGTCGCCCGATAAAAATGTGGTATGCGCACCATTTCGACAGCTTTAAGCAAGAGAGACTAACCGCCGATATACCCGCTGCTTAGCTCGCGAAACTTATCTAGCATTTTTGCCGGCTTCATCTTGAACATGCCGCCGATATTTGTCTTGGTTATTTTCCCGCCTGAAAGATGATGAAGCGTCAAATACTGTTTCGCAACATCTATGGCTTGGATATCTTCCCAACGAATCTTGAATTTCTTCCCAAACAGCCCGGTAAAATCAAGGCCTTCAGTACTAGCAGTCAGTTGCGGACGCCCACTGAACAGGGCGATACAGCAGATACTTACAAAGAGTACGCAGCATCCAACCAAGACTTCTTTTGCAAACGGAACCTGCGACAGCAAAGCCGCGCGACGCCCGCCATCACCAGCTTCGATGTCCATCGTAAAAATCACAGCGCCGCAAGCAGCAAAAAATACGGCTCCGCCAATGATTGTTAGATAGCTTCTGCGAAAACGATAGTCTCCCATGATCTAACCCTCAATTTTACCGAAATCGGCTACTGATCCCACAGCCTCACGGAGCTGATTGAGAAGGTTCAAGCGGTTCTCGCGGGTGGCTGGGTCGTCGGCATTGACCATAACGCTGTCGGGGCCATCGAAGAAAGCGTCGACTGGGCCGCGCAGGCCAGCGAGCGCAGACATGGCGGCTTCGAAGTCTTCGGCTTCTAAAGCAGTTTTCGCCGCGGCGGTGCTGTCCACGATGGCGGCGTGCAGCGCTTGTTCGCCCGGCTCACTCAGGCGCGACGTGTCCACCGGTCCATCAAAGGCGCGTTTGTCCTTCTTCTCCTCGGCTTTGAGGATGTTCGCGGCGCGTTTGTAGCCCGCCAGCAAGTTCGCCCCGTCTTCAGTGTCGAGGAAGGCTGCGAGCGCCTCAACGCGTTTGACGATCAGGACGAGATCATCCTCGCCCAGCGCAAACACAGCGTCGATCAAATCATGTCCTTGGCCTTGATCACGGAGGTATTGCTTTAGGCGATCGGCGAAGAAGGAGAGTAGGTCATTTCCAAGCTCTCGATTTCTAATCTCTTCTAAATAGAATTCATCAGTACCATTTTGATGTGGGTTCGGTCGAAGCGTGAGGTAAGCATAGTCAAAACCCCAATCCAAACTAAACCTGAGCCCATTCTCCAGCACAATCCGTACCACGCCTAGCGCCGCACGACGTAGCGCGAACGGGTCTTTACTGCCTGTCGGCTTCTCATTGATCGCCCAGAAGCCGACCAGCGTGTCGAGCTTGTCGGCGAGCGCTACCGCAATCGCGACCGGATCGCTCGGCACTGCATCGCTTGGCCCCTGCGGTTTGTAATGATCGCGGATCGCGTCAGCGACAGCGGCAGGCTCACTAGCCTCAAGCGCATAATACCGCCCCATCACGCCCTGAAGCTCAGGGAATTCATACACCATTTCAGAGACCAGATCGGCCTTACAAAGCCGCGCCGCGCGCTCCGCCAAATCCGCATCCGCACCAACCTTAGGTGCCAAGTCCCGCGCCAGTGCAGCCACCCGCTCAACCTTATCGCCAATCGATCCAAGTTCGTCTTTGAACTTGATCGTGGACAGCTTCGGCGCCATCGCCGCTAGCCCCGTGCGCTTATCATTCTCCCAGAAGAAACGCCCATCATCTAGGCGCGCAGAGAGGACTTTCCGGTTGCCCTTAGCAATCGCTACGCCGCCATCTGTCGCCGCAACATTCGCCACCACGACAAAGTTCGGTGCGAGGTCACCCGTCTTCGGGTCGCGCACAGCGAAATACTTCTGGTGCGTGCGCATGGAAAGCTGGATCACTTCTGGCGGCAAGGACAGGAAGGACTCGTCCATCTCGCCCAAAATCGCCACGGGCCATTCCGCCAGCCCGACGACCTCTTCTAGCAGGCCTTTGTCTTCAACCAGTTCAAGGCCAGTTGCCTCACAAACCGCTTTCGCCTCAGACTCGATCTTGTCCCGCCGCGCATCCCGCGTCAGCATCACGTGCCCCTCGCCAGACAGCGCCGCCTCATACTCAGCCGCAGACGTCACAACAAACGGTCCACGCCCATGCACGCGGTGGCCCTCAGTCTCATTCCCACTGACAAGACCATCCATCTCAAACGGCACAACCGCGCTGTCAAACACGCACAAAATCCGCTGCAGCGGCCGCACCCAGCGCAGCTCGCCCCGCCCCGTCCGCATAGATTTCGGCCAATGGAAATTCCGCACAATCTGCGGCACCAGCTCGGCGACAATATCGCTCGTATTCCGTCCCTCAATCGTGCGTACAGCGACGTAGAAATCGCCCTTTTTCGGATCGCTGCGCACCTCAGCCTGCTCAATGCTCTCCAGCCCCGCACCGCGTAGGAAACCCGCCACTGCCTGCTCCGGCGCACCCACTTTCGGGCCTTTGCGCTCCTCTTCCACATCAGCTGAGCGCGTCGCCAATCCATCCAGCACGACCGTCAAGCGCCGCGGCCCCGACATAGACCGGCTCGCGCTCGGCTCCAGCCCCGCCTCAGCCAAACCTCTCAGCACAGCCGACAGCAAATCGCCTTCAGCCTTCGCCTGCATCCGCGCCGGAATTTCTTCAGAAAAAAGCTCGAGGAGAAGTTCAGCCATGGCTCATCAATTCTATCGCTGTCGATCTATCAAGACAGCGCAATAGACTGATGGCGTGGTTTTGCAAATGGGCGAGCGTGCACGCAGCTGCCCTTAAGGGCGCAAGTTGACACTCGGCATCGGCTGCTCATGAAGCATCGCTGAAATCATTGCCGCTTCCTCCGGCGGGGTCTGCTCAAGGATCAGGCGCGTCGTGAAGTGCCCGCGCTGCTTCCCGTGCTCGCCATAGCCCCAGTCCGTCAGACGATCGAGCGTAAAACTAACGCGGTCCCCGATCTTCAAACCACCCGCGAGATTATAAGGATCATTGTTCAGAACACCGGTGTAGCCATCGCCGCTGACCTTCACATCGAGCACCCAGATATGCTCAAGACTGTTATCATTCGTCGGCAGAGCGACCTTCGCGGCAAAATTATCAAGATGCGGCTGTTTGGACGCCTGCATTTTCAGGAAGTGAGGGAATGTCGCGCGCGCTTCAGCAACAGCCTCCTCATGGGTTTGCTTGCGCACATCCATTGTCACGATGTCGACTTTGCCTTGGCGTTTGATCACCTCACCGCCGTCGGGCGTAGAAATACGCGTCTCAGACGGCCCACAGGCCGCAATCGCAAGCCCCAGCACAACCGCAATCGTCTGTCTCTTCATCATTGATCTTCCGCCCTCTTTCCTAAATCTTTGAGAGGGAAGATAAGCGAAGAGCCTTTGGGTTTATTTAGCTGGAAGCGTGAAATTCAAATCGTCCCTCCTGTCACACCGCAGAACAACCGCTAATACAATCAAGCTGTGCATCGTTAGGAGGTAAATTCGAGGATTACTTACGCAATACCATTATGCGACTTATAGTCTGATGTTGGGTGAAAAAATTATCTCATTCATTTAAACGTTTTAAGCACTTTTGCTTCATTGCATGGGTGTCGAAAATCGTCGGCTTCGAATAACCTTCGATTTGAAGCATCGCGATCTCGCCAGATAGACTTCCCATACTCAACATCGCTTGCTCGAAGTCATTTGAGATGTAACTTAAATATGATTCTTCAATATAGCTCAGATACTGAGCTTTCAAATTTTGATCCCATGTCATCCCAAAGGCTTGCTCTATAGCTGTAGGCAACTCGATATAAGCACGTTCGATAACCGACAATCCAATATTATGATTAAGTTCCGCGTCTGGCCAGGCAAGATCCATTAAGCCCAAGTGGATGTCATCCGAATGCTCCTGAGCACCTGTTCTAACCAATTCGCTATAAAGTTGACCTTTTTCATTTGGCACGCCTCTCAAGACAACGAAGGGGCAGTCGCCATTCTCCCGATATCGGATTTCTTGAGCTGCAACCTGCGATGCTAAGAAAACACAAAGTGAAGTCGCGAAAATCAGTGCTCTTCTAAACATCAGCCCGCTCCGCCTCTTGATGCGCCCACTGCTCAGCCGCGCCGCGCGCTAAATCCCGAACCCGCGCAATGTAAGCCTGCCGCTCTGTGGGCGAGATGGCTCCACGCGCATCAATAAGGTTGAACGTATGGCTCGCCTTCAGCGCATAATCATAGGCTGGCAGGGGCTTGCCCGCATCGCGCAGCGCATTGGATTGGCTTTCACAATCGGCAAACCAGCGCAACAGCATCTCAACATCGGAGTGCTCAAAATTAAACGCCGACTGCTGAACCTCATTTTCAAAAAACACGTCGCCATAAGATAGCGGTACATCGCTGTCTGGATCATTGAACGGCAACTCATAGACATTATCGACGCCGAACACATACATGGCGAGGCGTTCTAATCCATAGGTCAGTTCACCCGACACCGGAAACACATCGAGCCCGCCAACCTGTTGGAAATAGGTGTACTGGCTGACCTCCATTCCGTCGCACCAGACCTCCCAACCAAGCCCCCACGCGCCGACAGTCGGGTTCTCCCAATCATCCTCAACAAAGCGGATATCATGCACGGTTGGATCAATCCCGATCTCATAAAGCGAGTTGAGATAGAGATCCTGCAAATTCGCCGGATTGGGCTTTAGAATGACTTGGTACTGGTAATAATGGCCTAGCCGCATAGGGTTCTCGCCATAGCGCGCATCGGCGGGCCGCCGTGAGGGCTGCACATAGGCCGCACGCCAATCCTTAGGGCCAAGCGCACGCAAAACAGTCGCCGGATGCAATGTCCCTGCCCCAACCTCCATGTCGTAAGGCTGCAGGATCGCGCAGCCCTGCTCAGACCAATACGTCTGCAAACGCAGGATCAGCGCCTGAAAAGACGTCGGTTTTTCTTTGGCTTTTGGCGCAGTCATAGGCGATCCAAGTGTGATAGGGGTCAACCGTTATCGAGTACCCGTGCCCGCACTGTTTCGCAACCTCAACGCTCAGGCTTATGCCTTACCATTAAAATCATCGGACGCTCTCGGCGCCTTAAAAACGCGCGCAAAAATCCGTGGATGGCCCAACGCGCTGATAAGGAAAAGGAACACCCACCCCAGAATGTAGAGCAGCGTGAACATGGATTTTACCCTTTCTGAGACGGTAAATGGCCTCAGTTAACATATCGGTATTCAATAAATTCTTTTCAAGATTGAACCGACCAGAAATCCCCTTCTCAGAACGGCATAAACCCTGCACGCTATGGCATATGCGCAATAACAGTCTTCTCGTGGCCTGTATCTTCTTTCTGCTCTGCGGTGTCGTAGAGTCTTTGGTTGCGCGTCATGTATCCCCGGACCTTCAATACAGACTGACCATCCTGATATGCCTTACATCAGGCACCACGCTGACTTTGCTGGCTTGGTCAAACAACAGACCACGGTTTTGGACTGCCGTGCGTGCTGGTTGGCCACTTTTGGTTTTTGCAATGCTGGCGATTGCCAGCACGGCCTGGTCAATCATGCCTCAATCAACATTCCTCGCTTCGCTGGCTTTGACGTTCTTCACGCTCGCCTGCATCTCCCTTGTCGCACTCAGCGATTGGCGTAGTCTTTTGAAAGGGATCACCGTCGCCTGCCTTATGATTGGTGTTCTCTCGCTCCTATTGATCCCTGTCGGCGGGTTGATGACAGAGGTTCACGAAGGGGCCTTGCGTGGACCGTTCAGTGAGAAAAACCGTGCCGGTATGGTCTACGCAATCGGGGCTGTCGCAAGCGGAGGTCTTGCTTTCACAGCCCGAAAGTCGCGGTGGCTTTTACCTATTCCGTTCTTTCTGGTCCTGCTCATCCTCAGTCAATCTGGAACGTCGACGATCGCCTGCGCGCTCGGCCTAGCCGCCCTGGCTTATGGAGAGTTACTACGGGGAAAATCATCACGACTGGTTCTAGGGGTTTGGGCAGGCGCTCTGGGCGCGATCAGTATTTTCTCGCTCGTCATCCTTAATGCGGAGGTCATTCTCGATGCGTTAGGCGAGGATTCGACCTTTACCGGTCGTGACCGCATCTGGCCGGCCGTCTGGTGGCGCGTTATGGAGAACCCGCTGCTAGGGTATGGCTATGACGCCTATTGGCGCGAAGGCAGCTACGGCATGGCGTGGTTATGGTATGAAGCCGGGTTCGAAGTCTATAACGCACACAATGGCTGGCTTGAGACGGTCCTTGCCGTCGGACTGATGGGTGCGCTTCTCTTGGCATGGCTTATCGTACGCACAGGCATTGCGGGTCTAACGGGCCTGTACGCGCATAATGATCCCCGCCGTATCGCGATCCCGATGGTGACCATGATTTTCATGATGAGCCTGACCGAAAGCGCGATTGGCGGACCGGAAGGCCCTGCATGGTTGTTGTTACTGCTAATCGGGACGAAAGTCGCCATGAAGGGCGACAAAGGACTAGAACTTGGTCGATCGATAGAACGACCTCGTGCCCACCTCAGGCGCCCTGTTCCCGCTCCTCAAAGCTGAAAAAGACTTGCGACAACAATGCTCTTTGCGCTAATCGGAGCAAAACAATCTCAAAAATATACAGGTTTGGGGAATATTTTGTCTGAAACACTCGACTCCATCGACGCAAAAATCCTTGATCTCATTCAGAAAGACGCGTCTCTTTCAGTCGCAGAGATTGCGGATCGGGTAAGCCTGTCTTCCTCACCATGCTGGCGACGGATCAAGCGGTTGGAAGAGATCGGCGTTATTACGGGGCGCGTTACGCTGCTGGAAAAGCAGTCTCTCGGGCTCGGCTTTGAAGTTCTTGCCAATGTAAAGCTCGCGCTTCCCAGCAATGATAATCTGATGGCTTTTGAAGCGCTTGTCGAAGGGTGGCCGGAGGTGATGGAGTGTATGACAGTCACAGGCGCTGTCGATTACATCATTCGCGTCACAACCACAGACATGTACGCATATGATCGCTTCCTTCGAGAGAAACTGCTCGGCTCGGCGCTCGTGTCAGACGTGCAGTCCCGGATTATCATCAACGTCGCCAAGCGGACGACCGCGCTGCCCCTCGGTCTAGTGAGCGATTACGTCCCGGCAGGCTAAACTGCGTCTTGCCAAATTTCAGGCATGCCCCAGTATGACCATATGCTGAAACCGATCCGATTTCTCGTTTCTACTTGCTTAGCCTTGCTTGCGCTCAGCGCCATAGCCCTCGCGCAAGACTTCGACCTGCAAGCGACCGTTGACGAAGCCCGCGAAGAGCATGGCATTGTCGGTATGGGCGCCATCATCATGCACGCCGATGGGACGTACACGATCGCGGTCTCCGGAGAACGTGTCAAAGGTAGCGGCGATCCAGTCCAGCCCGGTGATGCCTGGCACATAGGGTCAAACACGAAATCGATGACGGCGCTGCTATATGCCCGCCTTGTTGAAGACGGCCTCGCTTCATGGGGCGCGACAGTTTCAGATCTGTTTCCGGATTTCGCTGATGAGATCGACCCGGCCTGGTCGGAAATCACAATCGAAGACCTCTTCGCCCACCGCTCCGGCCTGGCGTAACTCAGCGGCGGCTGGTTCCGCAGTATTCGGCGCGACACGAACCCTGTGCAGGAACAGCGCCTCGAAACCGCATTGGATTTTCTAAGGAAGCCACCCGCCAAGGCTGTAGGCGAATACGAATACAACAATCTCGGCTATGTCATCGCTGGCTCGGCCATAGAGGGTATCCTTACGAAAGACATGGGCGAATCTTTTGCATGGGAAGACGCGATGGAGCGTTATGTGTTCACCCAGCTTTCCTCTGATACGGCCGGCATGACTTGGGGCTTCGGTCCACCGCAAGCCGGCGTACAGGGTCATCGCGGTGCACTTGGGTCATCGCTTTTTGTGTCGGCGGTCGGCACAGCAGAGAGTGCGGACAATCCGGCTGCTCTCGGTCCTGCTGGTACGCTTCACGCCAGCCTCTTGGCGCACGCCCAGCTAAGTCGCGAATACCTCCTCGAAGACAGCATGCTTGTTCCACCCCATGTACGTCAGAAACTCTGGGCACCCTACCCCGAAACCGGCGGTCATTCGGATTACGCCATGGGCTGGGGTGTTCGCCGGAGTGACACTTACGGCACCTACTATAGCCATAGCGGCTCGAATACGATGTGGCTCTCTGATATCCGGATCCTGCCGGAATACGGCCTTGTCGTAATTATCAACTCAAATCAGGTGAGTGATAAAACCTTCGCAGCCCATCAGGATGTCTTAGTCACAGTGCTAAATTACTACCGCGGGATCTCCTCGAAAAGCGACTAAGCGCCTTCATAATAGGTGACGTGTCCGTCGGTATAGCCAAGTGTTCGGACGTTACCACCGGGCCATGTCTGTAACCGGACACGAAAGACACCGAGCTTGGGATTGTCTTCCGTGAACACAGAGTCCGGCTCCATACAAAGCCAGGCCAGCGGCGCTTTATCCGTGGCAGTTCCACCCGCCTTGGAAATTAAATTCATTATCCGTTTGCGCACTGCGCTTGGGGGATAGTGCAAAAACACTGAATGAAACACGACAGTTGTCCCGCTGTCGGGGCGGCTTGCCAATTTGCGCTCCAACCAGTCGGCGGCATCAGCTTTCTCAACGTGTGTTCCCGCCTCCAAAGCAAGCGCCATAGCAGCATCCAGCCGTGCAAGCCGCTCCGGCTGATCCGCCCAAGTATAAGCTTTGAGCCGCCAACGCGCGTCTTGTGTGGAAAGGTCAATCGGATTGAGGTCACACGCGGCCCTGCTTACAACCTCAGGAAATGGACCTTCGGGCGGGGGCGCACGCCAATCCGTGGACACCTCAACCCCGCTATCCCCTCCAATCCGCCAGTTCGGATCGATATAAGAGAACTGATCCAAATTCTGATTCAGCCCGGCACTCGCCCCGAGTTCAAGCAAATGGATCGGCGAGCCAACCCTTTTCGCAATCTCCAGAAAACCGGGCAAAAGGGCGATTGAGCGCCGTGTCTCATTGGTTTGCGGGTCAGACTGGATGAAATCCTCCACTGCTTCAGCATTTGCCGAAAGATGATTCAAAGCCGCCGCCCAAATCTCAGAGAAAGCTGAGCTATCAGCTGCTTGTTTGTAAGCCTCTTTCAGTTCAGCTGACTGTCCACTGAGCGCTGCATAGTGCAGGGCACCTGCAAGACGCAGCGCTGTTGCACGCTTGCGATGCGGTGGCTTTACTGTAGCCGCAATCTCCGCCACAACACCACCAACCTCAGCATCCACCGCAAACGCCTCACATAGCGCCGCTGTAAAAGGCGATCCAAGTTCGCGGCACCACCCTGCCTGCTCCCGGCAATGGGTAATAAAATCATCCACCTGCAACCTCCCCGCCCTGCGCGATTCGTTGCGCTTCTCGTACAGCGAGTACGACCAATCTCGCCTCGCCCTCATTCGCGCATTTCAGCAGACGTGTGGGCTTTCCCAAGATGTCTGCGACAGCGAAAGGCGTGGGTGCGAGACGCATTTCCAGAGAGCCCAAGGCAAGTAGGACTAATCCAAAGAAAACAGGCGCGCTAATGCCAGCAAACATTGGGATTATGCAGATAACTCCAATGAAAGCGACGGCTTTATTTGGCTCAGGCCAATGCGCCTTGTAAGTCTCAATCCGCGCGTTCTCAACAGCACCAATTGGGACACGCCGAAACCGCATTCGCACGGCTTTGGACGTCACACGAAAACGCGGTCCTTTCAGAACGAGGACCGCGCCTTTTTTATCAGTTTGAGCGTCTACGCCCGCTCCACACACATGGCGATACCTTCACCGCCGCCGATGCAGAGTGAGGCCACACCTTTCTTGACATCGCGTTCTTCCATCGCCGCCAGCAGCGTGACGAGGATGCGCGCACCGGAGGCACCAATCGGGTGGCCCATCGCGCAAGCGCCACCATTCACGTTGACGATGTCATGGCTGATGCCGAGTTCTTTCATCGCGATCATTGGCACGACTGCAAAGGCCTCATTGATCTCCCAAAGGCCAACTTCATCCTTACTCCAACCCGCCTTTTCCAAAGCTTTATTCATCGCTGGAACAGGCGCAGTCGTGAAGTATTCCGGTTCGTGCGCATGACTGGAAGACGAAACAATTTTCGCAATCGGCTTGAGCCCGCGCTTTTCTGCTTCTGAGCTCTTCATCAGTACGAGCGCCGCAGCGCCGTCTGAAATCGCAGACGCATTCGCAGCCGTTACCGTGCCATCCTTGCTGAAGGCGGGACGCAGACTTGGAATTTTGTCCGGGCGTGCTGTGCGCGGCAGTTCATCACTGTCCACAACCGTCTCACCCTTACGGGATTTGATCGTCACAGGCGCGATCTCGCGCTTGAACTTGCCATCTTCGGTCGCCTTTTGCGCGCGAGCCAGCGTTTCCAGCGCATAGGCATCCTGCTGCTCGCGGGTAAACTGGTACTCGGTCGCGATCATGTCAGCAAAGTTGCCCATCGGTCCGCCTGCATAAGCATCGGTTAGGCCATCCAGCGCCATATGATCCTTCGCGCCCATGTCGCCGTACTTGTGACCTTTGCGGACATCCATGAGATGAGGCGCATTCGTCATACTTTCCATGCCGCCAACGATCACAATGTTCGCATCTCCGGAAGCAATCGCGTTGCGGCCCATAACCGTCGCTTGCAGGCCAGAGCCGCACATCTTGTTGATCGTGGTCGCCTCAAGGCCTTTGTCCATGCCAGCCTTAAACCCTGCCTGACGCGCTGGGGCTTGCCCCTGCCCTGCCGGAAGGCAGTTGCCCATTATGATCTCATCGGCCTCGTCTGCGCCGAGTTTCGCCTCTTCCACGGCGGCCTTAACGGCAACTGCGCCAAGCTCATTGGCTGACATGGCGTTCAAATCACCGAGCAGACCGCCCATCGGCGTGCGCGCCATACCAACAATGACAACAGGATCAGCTTGAGACATAGGGAAATCCTCCTTGGTTTTATCTCTTTATTGCCCCTTGATGAGAGGCTTTTGTGCAGTTGCGAGATAGATGCGCCTGATGAGGGGTACGCGTCAAGTGTGCTTTGGTCTGAATGACGCGTGACAGACCCCGCACCTGAGCTTCAGGGCTGTCGGCAAAAGCCACAGAGGTTACAGTTAGATGGCGTCGTGGTACTGAGAGGCGAGAAGAAATTCGGGAGGACTTCGATGATCGGTCTATTGAGGTGGATATTCGCTTCGGCTATGTGCCTAACGCTCGCCCAGCAGGGACACGCTGCGAAATGGGGCAAAATACTCGACAAGGGGTGCAGTCCCTCTGGTCATCGTTTGTATACTGCTAAAATCTGGACCGGAATCGGCGATAAGGGTCCGTCAGAGGAGTGTAGACGTACTGAGGGAGATGTTGCAGGCAAAAAGCGTCTGCCAAATAATTGCGTGAACAATAAAGTCGGACGCTTTAGCGTTGGCGTTGTCTATGGCGAGTGGTATATACTGGACACGAGCTGCGAGGTTTCTGGCCAATTGCGACGCTCGGCTGTCATGCCAACCGCTAAAAACGATCCCGCAAACCCAGAACAACCATCGAGAACGCGGTTTGCAACAGATGACCCGCTCGTTGCTGTGGCCTATAAACTTGAGGATCTCGGCACAGCCGTTGTCACGACATTTCAAGACATGAAGGCCGTCATAGAACCAGTCGCAGGAAAGCTCCTTGGTACAGACAAGCTTATTGAAGCGGCAAAATCATTTCAGAATGGAGCCGAATACGCAAAATTTGCGCCGCTCGCGAATGATCTATCTGCCGCGTTGAAGTCCGATAATTCTGATGCAATCGCAGCACGCGCACATATTCTGAATGGTGACGGTGACAAGGCGATAGCGTCTTTGGCCAAGCTACCCGCTTTTGTAACTTTGTCAGACACCGTCAAAAAGGACCCATTTATTACCTCATTCTCGATTGGTCTGGTTGGTGATGCTCAGTATGTTGGCACAGTAAACGGCGAAGTAGGGGTCGCTTTCGGCCCAATCAGGCCAGAGACAGACATCGCTGAAGGCGAACAGGGCAGTCCTCCCCCTGCGGCGACCGGTGGTTTTGGCTACATGACTTATTACGGCCTTGGCTATGGTGCTGGTGCGACTAAAGGGGCGGATGCGAGTATTGCCGTGGGACTATGGCGTGGCGCACTGAATGATCTCGAAGGTGATAGCCACGGTGTCGTACTGGGGATCGCTTATAAGTTTGGTGTATCTGCCAGCTTCTGGTGGGGGTACGCCACCGATACGGATGATAATCCAAATAACGATAACCAGTTGTTCAAAATCAAACCGAGTGAGTTTCTGGGCTTCGTTATTGCCCCACAAGCCGGATATAGCGTTGAGGCTGAGTATAATCGAGCATTCATGAAATCCGGTGGCCCTCTCAAAATCGGAAAATGAAGTCTAGCCTACCCCGCCAGAGCCCGCTCAATGTCTGCAACCAGCTCGCCGTCAGCAGGCCTGATCGCACTCGGATAGGCTTGGATGAAGCTGCCATCGCGACCGACGAGCACTTTGTGGAAATTCCACTTCGGCTCAGCCTTGTCCCCGAGCGCCGCTTTTGCTTCACGCCAAAACTGGTGCTGATTTGGCCCAACCGCTTCCACTTTGGATGTTAGCGGAAAGTCCACACCATAATTGATTTCGCAAAAGGATTTGATCTGCTCTTCTGTGCCCGGTTCCTGTCCACCAAAATTGTTTGCAGGTGCGCCTAATACGACGAGTCCTTCATCCTTGAACGTATCATACAGCTCCTGCAGCCCGGCATATTGGCCGGTATAGCCGCATCGCGACGCCGTGTTCACAACGAGAACGACCTTCCCCTTGAACGTCTCAAACGGCATCGGCTCGCCGCGGATGGATTGGAAATCAATATTGTAAACCACAGCGGCACTCCCGGTATTATTGAGCTTAGTAAAACTGGATTTAGATTTCGGCTCAGCATCGCCGGTACATGCGAAAAGCGCTAATACGACAGATAAAGCTAAGAGTTGTCTCATAATCGGCGAATTAGTTGCCATCGATCAAGAGGCAAGCGTCTATCTGACAGCTTTAGGACTTGTCCGATCCAGAGCGACAGCACGCTCCATAATATCGATAAGTTCATCATCAACCTCGTCGACATCATAGACTTTGACGTGGCGAAGATCTTTTCCCGTGCCTTCAATCCGGCTCATATAATTGTCAGCCAGTCGTGCACCGGACCAGAGTTGAAGGTTGCAACGGTCTTTCAGCGCCATAATCGAAAAGACACGCTCATTTCCTGTCCAGCATGGAAACCCCCAAGCTAGTTTTGAATGCAGCGTGGGCCACCGCCCTTCTATCGTTTTGCGCAAAGCAGCAGCGATCTTCGCAGGCTCACCTTCCAGGCCATCAAAATAGGCAACAACACTTGCAGGCTTAGGCATTCTGCTCTCCCTGTAGAGTATGTGAGCGCTCTTACATCACTGTGCACCGCACAAACCAGTCTGCATTTTAAAATATTTCAGCGACAGATCGTGTGACGAATGTCACAGAAGGTCGAGGCTCAACGTGAACTATCGCGTATGTTTCTTCAGGAAGTCCCGCAAATCATCGTACATGCCTGATTGATTTGCATACTCCCCAAAATTACGTGCCTCGCTCAACCATTCGCGTGTCGTTGATTTCACCTCGTCAAAGGCATCTTCGAAATGCTCATTCGTGATCAACGTCAATTGTTCAGGGCTGAGTGAGCTGTCCAAGGCATAATCCACCGCCGTCTCGACCAGCGACTCCAGATCAGCTCCGGAAAAGCCGCTTGTGTGCCGGACAAGTGTTTCGAGATCGAGCAGATCTGAAACGGGTCGTCCCGCAAGCAGTTTCTTCAAAATAAAGGCCCGAGCGATCTTATCCGGCGGAGGCACGAAAAGCGTCCGGTCAAATCGGCCCGGACGTCGAAACGCGCTGTCGAGCGACCACGGTAGATTTGTCGCCCCCAACATCAAAATGCCCTCATTACGCGGATCATCCATTTCAGTCAGCAGAACCGAGACAACGGTATTGACCTTATAGTCAGAGTCGAACTGACGACGTTGGGCCAGCGCCTCAACCTCGTCAAAGAACAAGACATGCGGACGGTTCGCTCGCGCATACTCAAACAGCTCCGCAATACGTCCTTCTGCAACTCCGATATAGCGATCGAGCACTTCAGCGGCCCGCACCTCAGTGAACTGTGCGCTCACCTGATGCGCGACCGCGCGCGCGATCATGGTTTTACCGCAGCCCGGCGGTCCATAAAGCAACACTCCCCCGCCTGCTTTTCTTTTGAATTTCGCGACCAGACCCGGGTTCTCAAACGGGCGGATAATCTTGCGGTGGATCTGTCGCTTCACCTTGTCCAAGCCACCAACATCATCAAAAGTGACGACTTGCCCGTACTGGCGAGCAATATCGGTTGGAGACTTTGCCTCACCATAAAGACTTACGATTTTTGAGCCTCCATCATTGTCGGTCTCCACTGGCATGGCGGCGGCCTGCCATGTCTGGAGAAGATCATAGGCGTCGGCATCCTGCAGAAGCTTTGCTGCACGCGCCAGTAGCGTATCGTCTGTTACCATGTCGGGACGCACACGGCCCAGTGCGGTCACGATATGCTCGCTCTCAGATGTATTTTCCAACAGCAGCAATAGCGCTTCTGCGCCTGCGTCTCCGCTGGCACCACTTTCCACCAGGGCGACCAGACTCTCAATATTATTTGGTAGCATTCACACGGCCTCACGCTAAACGGCTGATTGTCTAATAGTCGTCGAGTTTGACTTTTTTTCCACTATCCCGCCTCGGCACCAGGTCAGGATTCCATTCTTCGCCAATCGCATAATGTACCGCAAGGGCCCAACCGGTTGAGAAAACAAACCCAAGCACGAGCCAGCTTTGCCATGGATCAATACCGGCAAGACTTTGGTTCATCTCAGCAGCTTTTAAGATTCCCCCTATCGTTGCGATCAGCCAACCTGCATTGATGATGTGCCCCCCAACCGGTCCAGTCATCTGTGCAACTTTCGCACTGATCCATTGTTGAATGTGGCCCACAAAAAACGGCGGGATCATAACGAGCCACCGTCCCCAATCCACCCAACGCAGCGGCGTCTTCTCAGGCGTGATCTTGCGTGCACTATCCGCCAGAAAACGCGCTTCTGAAAATGCGAACTGGCGAAACCGGATGAAAGCCAAGGCTTCCAGAATATCGTCATCATTGGCGTTTGCCCCAAGGACCTGACCCAAACTTTCAGAGGCCTTGAACGGATTACGCGCTTCATACTCGGCCAGACCCAGATATTTTTGATACACTGTGTCATCAGGATGATCTGCGCGAAGCCTCCGCAGTGCCTTGATACTCTTGTTGATGTTCCCAAACTGAAGTTCCCAAAACGCTTTGAGGGACTGGGATAACTCGAACTGTTCCGGAAACGTGCGCTCGAAATCAGCTATTGCAGCTTTTGAGTCGTCATAATGACCGCGATGCATCGCGATGTGAGCCCGATTCAAATGGCCTTGCACGTCTCTTGGATTCAGACGCAGTAGCTGCTCGTTCGTCTCAATGGCTCGCTGAAAATCATACTGCAGATAAGATGCTCGAACCAGCAGACTGAGAGCATCAACATCATTTGGATCGTTTTCAAGGGCTTGCTTTGCGTACTTTTCAGCCGCTGGATAATTGGCAGCTTGCACCATCGCCCATCCTGCCTCAACGAAACCATCAGACATCGATATCCCCTCAAATTCGCCTACTCATTGGCCAAGTTTTATCCTGAACGCAATAAAATGGCCGCGCAAGATGATCCTGCGCGGCCATAGTCAGTTTCCAATCGATTTCATTACTACCAGATACGGATCCGCTCTTCCGGTGGCAGGTAGAGCTCATGGTCAGGGCCAACGTCGAACGCTTCATACCATTCGTCAAAATTCCGGACGATGCCGTTGACGCGGTAGTAAGGCGGGCTGTGCGGACCGCGGATGAGTTGCTGACGCAGCGCATCCTCGCGGTACATGTTCCGCCATTGTTGTGCCCAGGCCATGAAGAAACGCTGATCACCGGTAAAGCCGCCAAGGACAGGCGGTTCCTCATCCTCGCTGACGACGCCGTCACCATCTGTATCCAAGCTCATGCGATAAGCTTTGTAGGCCATTGAGAGGCCGCCAAGATCGCCGCTATTCTCGCCCAGACCGAGACGGCCATTCACACAGGTCTCACCATTATCGAGCGGGCAGAAAGCGTTGTACTGACCGACAAGTGCATCAGTCCGCGCTTCGAAATTGATTTTATCCTCGTCGGTCCACCAGTTACGCAGCACTCCATCGCCATCAGATTTAGAGCCTTGGTCGTCAAAGCCGTGACCAATCTCGTGGCCAATCACGCCGCCAATCGCGCCGTAATTGATCGCGGGATCAGCATCGATATTGAAGAAAGGCGGTTGTAAGATCGCCGCCGGGAAAACGATCTCATTGCGGGTCGGGCTGTAATAGGCGTTCACCGTCTGCGGCAGCATGAACCACTCAGTCTTATCGATCGGCTGGCCCAGCTGTGCGATCATGTCTTCGTAGGCCCAATCGCTGGCCGCTCGGACATTCTCAAAGGCGCTGTCGCCAAGGCTCAGACCGTCATAGGTTTCAAACTTTTCAGTATAGCCGATCTTTGGCGTGAACTTGGAAAGCTTATCGCGCGCCTGTTCCTTAGTTTCGGTTCCCATCCAAGTGATCTCGTTCAGGTTATCTGCCATTGCGAGACGAAGATTTGCGACGAGCTCATCCATTGCAGCCTTGTTCTCTGTTGGAAAATACCGCGCGGCATAGACCTTGCCGACGGCTTCACCCAGAGAGCCCTCAACAGCGCTGACAGCGCGTTTCCAGCGGGGGCGCTGTTCTTCCTGACCGCTCAGCTGTTTCGCATAGAATTCGAAGGTTGCTTCATCAATTTTCGCCGGAAGCACAGATGCGTGATCTGACAGGAAATGTGCACTGAGATAGGCTTTCCAATCGTCAAGCTCAGCCGTGTTCATGACCTGCATGATGCCAGCTATGCCGCCGCCCGAGATTTTCTCGACCTGCTCTTCTGTTAGGCCAAGTTCAGCAATTTCAGCCTCATCGGGTTGCACTTGTCGGACAACGAATTCCGATTGATCTTCCAGCATGAGACCTGCCAGCATGGTTTCAACCGGAAAACCGCCTCCAAGTGCGATCAACTCATCTCGGGTTAGTTTGTTATAAGTAAGGTTGCGGTTGCGCCCGACAGTCCGGTCCCAATGCGCTTTCGCGATTTCAGTCTCGAGCGCCAAAACACGTTGGGCAGCTTCGGCAGGATCATCGGAACCCGCCTCGCCCAGCAAGAGCGTCAAATACTCCAGATAGCCTGCGCGAATTTCAGGGTTCTTGCCCTCATCGTTCAGATACATATCGCGGTCAGGCAGGCCTAGTCCGCTTTGTGTCACGTTGAAGATATAAGCGTCTGTATTCTTCGCATCGATATCGACCCAACCCCCAATTGGGCTGGCAAAACCACCGGCAGCAAAGATGTCCGCCAGATCCTCGCGTGAAGTCATCGCCTGAATGCGATCCAGATACGGCTGGGCTGGCGTAAGACCAGCTGCCTCAATCGTGTCTGTATCAAGAAACGCGTTGTAATGAGCGGCGACTTTGCCTTCGAGCGTTGACGGGTCGGGCTGCTCAGCTGCCAGCTCCTCGATGATGGTCCGAACCCGCGCTTCAGACTTGTCACGCAGCAGAGTGAACGAGCCATAGCGTGTTTTGTCATCGGGCATATCAAAGTTTGCGTACCAGGCCCCGTTGACGAAGCAGAAGAAGTCATTGCCAGCTTCGAAGCGCGTATCCATAGCCCCAAGATCGATCCCGAACTCGCCCCACTCATCACGATCGACAGCGTTTATGACAGGCGCGTCGCCTTCTGCACCGACACAGTCACCTGCAAAGCTGGTTTCTGTAACCTCAGCTTCAGCATTCGTCTCTGTCGCTGTCTCGGCTTGAGGGGTCGTCGCCTCCCCCTCTACAGTATCAGTCGTTGAGTTATCGGTGGCCCCACAAGCCGCTAGCACAATAGCCGCAGCACCAAGCATTAAAGCCTGTCTCATGTCAGTCTCCTTACTGTCTCCGTAGAACAGACTATAAAAGCTTATTCAGCAGGGAAAGGCCGTGGCTGCTCCTGAGATGAGCCGATGAGTTCTTCATCATCAATCTCGATCTCACCAGTATAGCCCTCACCGATCCGGCGATATGGAACCCCGCCCCAAGTCCACTTGAAGATGCGGCCAATCTCCACACCAATCGCGTAAAGCGCAGGCACCAGGAAGAGCGACATGAAGATCGCAAACGCAACCGCACAGCCAAGGGAAATGACCATCGGTTTCAGGAATTGCGCCTGAACTGACTTTTCTGCGATCAGAGGCAAAATTCCAACAAAGGTCGTGATCGACGTCAACAGGATCGGTCTGAAGCGGGAAACCCCGGCATCCACGATGGCCTGCACAGCGCCAATCCCTTCAGCCCGCCGGCGATTGATATAATCGACGAGGACAAGGTTATCATTAATAACAACGCCCGCCGCCGCAGCGATCCCGAACATTGAGAACACCCCAAAAGAGCTGCCAAATGCCCAGGTGCCGAAAACAGCCCCGCAGAACGCAAAGGGTATCGCTGTCATCAAAAGAAGGGGTTGAGCATAGGATTTAAAGGCAATTGCGAGAAGAATGTACATCACGATCAGAGCGATCAGAACATTCGTCACAATCTGCTGATTGAACCGCTGTTGCTCAAGAAAATCGCCCGCGTAGCCTCTCGTGATATCTGGGAACTGGCGCTCAAAATCAGGCCAGAAATTTTCATTCATATCCGCAATGATCGGGCCACGCCCCTCTCGCCCAACAATATCGGCAAAGACACGCACAGACCGGGTGCGATCTCGGCGAACGATCTGGTTAATCCCCGGCGCGAATGTGAAGTCTACAACTTGCGTAATCGGGACTTCTCGGAAACCGCCACTATCAGGAATTCGGATGCGTAGATTTTGCAGGCTATCCAGATTATCTCGATCCGTCTTTGGCAAGCGCACCATAACACGGACATCTTCACCGTTTCGTGGCAAGCGTTGCACTTCAACGCCAAAATAGGCCTGTCTGATCTGGCTCGAGACATCAGCGACCGTGAGGCCA
The DNA here is from genome assembly GCA_038630445.1 of Pseudomonadota bacterium. GTDB lineage: Bacteria > Pseudomonadota > Alphaproteobacteria > Caulobacterales > Hyphomonadaceae > Henriciella. Next base: position 28,801 of record JBCBCO010000016.1, read on the forward strand.
AGCGCTTCAGCACCTGGTTTCAGCGAGATCTGAATTTCATCCGCAGCGGCTGTCAGATTATCGCCGATATCAAACGCCGTTGAGTAGGTCGCAAGGTGAGTTTTGACCACAGCAGCAGCTTCGCGCAAGCGGTCAAGATTGGGATGGTTTAGCGTAAACTGGACGCCATTACTCGCCTCATTTTGTGTGAAGTCGAACGAGACTTCCTCAGCGTCTTGAACGGGGCCCATGGTCTCACGGATCTTATCCGAAATATCACGCGTTCGAAGTGTTTCCGGCCGATCCTCAGGAGGGATCAAACCAATATAGGCCTCGATGCCACCATTGAAAGAGATTATCGAGGCACCATCAATGATTTCATCATCAACGTTCGGCCATTCTTCCGCGAGTTCCAATGTAACGATATCAACGGCATCAGCCAGCTGCTGGCGAACTTGTTGGGTCCGACTGAAAGGCGTTCCGTCTGGCAGATCGATATTCACGATAATCAGCCCGCCTTCAATTTCCGGAAGGAAAGACGTCGGCACATTCTTCGTAATCGTCACTGCAGACAATGACAGGAAGAAAATAGACGCAAACAACATAACCGTCGCGTAACGAAACCGAAGGGCAAGCTCGAGCATCGGCTTGTAAACATTTGCTGCAAACCAAAGCAGACTATCCGCGATGCGACGCTGCGCCCGGTTTATGCCACCTGTTGTACCCTCAAATGTTTGCTTTTTCATGTGCGCAAGGTGCGCTGGCAGAATAAACATACACTCGATGATCGAAAAGATGAGCGCGGCAACGACAACGAGGCTAATCTGCATTGTCTGGCTTCGCACA
>JBCBCO010000170.1:0-3842 GCA_038630445.1 Pseudomonadota bacterium
GCTCTGGAGAAACGCCTGAAACATCATCTATATTTGACGAAGAAGTTGATACAGAAGCCACGTATTTTTGCTACGGGCGATCCAGCAAAGGCATCAATATAAACAAGTTCGAAATTTTGTTTGCTGAGCGCGATGCTGTAAAAATTCAAATACGCTTCAAGGGCTTCGAGTTTTGCGGCTGCCCAAGGGCCAACGGTATTTTCACGATGATCTTTTCTCATTGTAACGCAGCCATGATCGGCTCGGGTACGATTTGCCATGGGAAGCCGTTCCATTCTTCCCCCTCAAGGATTCGGCCACCGGACTTAGGACGTGGGCCGCCCCATTGCTTAAAGAAGAATGCTACGTCAAAATGTTCGCAAGCGATGCGCAACTCCGTTGCCCATTCTGCTTTCATTGGACGGGCACGCGGTCCACTTTCACCTCCAACAATCGCCCATGCAATACCAGACAGGTCTACATCACCGATAGGGCCAAGGAGTGGTTCAAAGGATATGAATCTCGCGACAGAGTTGACCTGTTTCAAATGATCAATACGCCCTTTTCGGCCAGCATCTTCGACGGACACTCCTAGCCAAATGTGTGTCGGGACAGGGCCGCCATTATAGCGCTTCTGAATATATCTACGCATTAAGGCGGACCTTTTGGTCAGCACTTGGTAGACATGCCAGTCAGCGTGCTCCATCGCGTCAAAAACTTGGTCGATATATTCGCGAGGAATCTTTTTGTGAAACAAATCGCTCATAGAGTTTACGAAGATCATCTTCGATTTTTTCCATGATGCTGGCTGAAGTAAGCGTGATGGCCAAAGGCGCAAATCGAATCCTTGTTCGTATGGGTGCCCTTCGATCCCGCGCCAGCGTTCGGCGAAGCGTTCAGCGTAACAGTTATCACAACCAGGGCCGACCTTGGTGCATCCACTTACAGGATTCCAAGTTGCGTCTGTCCACTCGATACTTGACGTTTGGGCCATGTCTTCACCTACCAGAACATAAATAGAACGTAAACACCAATCATTAAGATTAGTGATCCATCCTTAACATTTGATTCATTCCGATTATGGGCTGATTAGATTAGTTTTGCCCCTGCCGGGGCCTCAACTGGTTTGATTTGATCCCCCGGATCAAATCATCGCTTACGCGACCTCCAGTTGAGCCTTCGCTGCCTCGCGGATCATGTCGCTGGCTTTTTCTGCGATTGCGATTGTTGGCGCGTTGGTGTTGCCGCTGACGAGGCGGGGCATGACGGAGGCATCGACGACGCGCAGCCCTGCGACGCCGCGCACGCGCAATTGGTCGTCGACGACACCCATCGGATCGCCGTCCGGGGCCATTTTGCAGGTGCCGACGGGGTGGTAGATTGTGCCGCCGGTTTCGCGGGCATAGGCGAGGAGGTCCTCATCGGTTTGGAGCGCTTCGCCGGGTTCCATCTCATGCTCGATATATCTAGCGAGTACGTCTTGTTCAGCGAATTTGCGGGCCCATCGGAGGCCTGCGACTGCTGTCTGCTGGTCGAGCGGGTCGTGCAGATAGTTTGGCAGGATGGCTGGATGCTGGTCATGAGCAGAGGACTTGATGTGGACACTGCCGCGGCTTTCCGGGCGGAGCTGGCAGGGCGCAATCGTGAGCCCCGGCTCTTTCTCAAGCACCATATCGCCATCTTCGGTCAGCTTGTTCATGTCCATCGTGGCAGGGAGGATGTGATATTGCACATCCGGCGTGGCGAGTTCTGGACGGGTCTTCACGAAGGCCGCGATATGAGCCGCCGACAGGGTCAGCATGCCTTTGCGGGTGAAGAGCCATTTGAAGACTTCGCCAACGAGGCTGAGCCCGCGCGACTGACTGTTCACCGAGGGCGCGCCTTTCTTCAAGCGGTAGCGATTGCCGAGGACGAAATGGTCTTGCAGGTTTTCGCCGACGCCTGGCAGAGCAGAGACCACGTCGATGCCTTTCGATTGAAGCAGATCCGGGTTGCCGATACCGGACAGCTCCAGCAGTTGCGGGCTGTTAATGGCGCCACCTGAGAGGATCACTTCACCGCGCGCTTTGGCCGTGACGGTTTTGCCCTTCTGAGTGTATTCAACGCCAACGGTACGCTTGCCCTCGAATAGGACGCGCGCGGCTAACGCATGGGTTTCAATCGTCAGGTTGGGGCGATTTTTCGCCGGGTTGAGATAGGCGACGGCAGCACTGCAACGTTTGCCGTTTTTCACGGTGAGCTGGTAGTAGCTAATGCCTTCCTGATCCTCACCGTTCACATCGCGGTGCTGCAGCCCCATGGCTTTGCCGGCTTCGATGACGGCGTCGGAGACTTCATGCGTTTCGGTGACGTCAGAGACATTCAGCGGGCCGCCCTGGCCGTGGCCGTCCATGCCGTCGCGCTCTTGGTTCTGGCTGCGGATGAAATAGGGATGCATGTCCGCATAGGACCAGCCGCGCAGGCCGAGCTGGGCCCAGCCGTCATAGTCCTGCTGCTGGCCACGGATATAGAGCAGGCCGTTGATGGAGGAGGATCCACCGAGGACTTTGCCGCGCGGCCAAGTGTGGACGCGGTCATTCGTACCGGGGTCTGGCTCGGTCTCGTACAGCCAGTTGACCTTTGGGTCTTTCAGGGTCTGGGCATAACCGACCGGAATGTGGATCATCATGGAGGTGTCTTTGCCGCCGGCTTCCAGCAGCAGGACCGTGGACTTGCCGTCCTCAGTCAGACGGTTGGCGAGGACGCATCCGGCGCTGCCCGCGCCCACGACGATATAATCAAATTCAGCCATTTCGTTTCACTCCCTTGGTCGTTCGCACTCTTTCGGCACATGTTTGACCGCAGAATGACACAGGCGTCACGGAATGGAAGGGTGGCGTAGGGGAAAATCGTGTGAGTATTCGTTTCGCGAGTGTTGGCGATGGATATGGTCAATCTGCGGGAAGTTTGGCATGGAAACCCTATGTGGCGCACGATTTTATTTTACGCGGCAATTCTGGCGCTCGGGACCTTCGCCTTGCAATGGGTCGAGTACCAGTATCTCAGCCGATCGTTTTCGATTGAGATTTATGTGGTTCTGGTCGGGATTGCGTTTACCGTTCTCGGTGTCTGGGTCGGTCGCGCACTGACCCGTCAAACAGTTGCCGAAGGGTTTGAGTTCAATCAGGCGCTGATGACGTCTTTGAACATCACGAAACGTGAGTTGGGTGTTTTAGAAGAACTCGCGGAGGGGCACTCTAATAAGCAGATTGCCGAACGCCTCAATGTCTCGCCCAATACAGTCAAAACACATATCGCGAACCTCTATGAGAAGCTGGAGGTTGGACAGCGTGTTCAGGCGGTTCAAAAGGCGCGCACTCTCAGGTTAATCCGCTAAAAACATATGTCATTCACGAAAATCACCCGTTCGGGCGATGGTGTCATCTTCTACAAAACCACAGGCTTGAGCCATCCAAACCAAGGGAGAAAATGATGTTTCGGATAATGCTCGTTTATGGATTGATCGCAGGCCTGATCGTGATTTCAGTCGTCGTGATTGGCTTCCAACTCAGTGGCGGCGAAATTGCCGAAGGGTCACAGCTTGTTGGCTATCTGACAATGCTGGTTGCCATGTCGCTGATCTTCGTTGGAGTAAAACGGTATCGTGATCAAGCGCTTGGCGGCGTGATCAAGTTTTGGCCGGCTTTTGGGCTGGGTGTTGGGATCGCTGCTGTTGCGGGCGTGGCCTATGTTCTTGGTTGGGAGGTTTACACGTCTTTGTCCGGGATCGATTTTGCCGGAGCCTATCTGGAGTCGCAGCGCGAAGCCTATATCGCTGAGGGTCTGACAGGCGACGCGCTGCAAGAAAAGCTGCAGCCCCTACA
>JBCBCO010000171.1:0-3713 GCA_038630445.1 Pseudomonadota bacterium
CTTGTCTTGTATGGGGTCATTGTTAAGCTGATCTAAGTGGGAAATACCAAAGCGAGCGGTTCAAAATGAAACCTGTCCTGACAGTGACAGAAGCCGATCTTCGAGCGATGATCCCAGCCCGTTGCTTTCAACCTGATGCTTGGCGCTCATCAAGCTATCTCATCTTCGACTTCGCCGTTATCGTTGCGTGCTATTTGGCTTTGCCGCATGTGTCCGTTTGGTGGCTTGAATGGCCCTTGATTTTTCTGACGGGGACGATGTTCTGGTCCATCTTTGTGATCGGTCATGAGGCTGGGCACGGATCCTTCTCGCGCAATCGGAAACTTAATACTGCGATTGGTATCCTGACCCATTCCATGATTTTGGTGCCATATAGAGGTTGGCAGCGCAGCCATGCGCTTCATCACATGAAAACGGGGCACCTACAGGATGAAGAGGTCTTCAGGGCGCACCGAAAGAGTGAAGAGAGTCTCATCCATAAACTCTTATTTCGATCCGGAATCTTCGTTCTGATCGGTTGGCCGCTTTACAAGTTGGGCTTTCGCAATGGCTCGAAAAAATCGCCTCGCAGGTCAAACCATTTCCTGACGGACAGCGATTTGTATGTGAAGAGCGTGCGTTGGTCGTGGTGTTTGGGGCTTTTCGCAATCAGCGTGTTTGTAACCCTATATATCAGCCTCGGTGTCATCTTGGGCTGGGCTTTCTTTGCTAAATACATTCTGGCGCCGTATTTGATTTATGCGGCTTGGCTGACATTCGTGACCTATATGCAGCATGTGTCGCCCGAAGTGCCCGTGTACAGCGCAGATGATTGGACACGGCTGAAAGGCGCGCTCGCGTCTGTGGATCGCAACTACGGACCGTTCAATTGGCTGACCCACAATATCGGCAATCTACATATGATACACCATCTCTTTCCGACGATCCCGCATTACCGTCTTCAGGAAGCGACGGACGCGATTACTCCGGCGCTCGGTGATTGGTATATCAAGTCAGACCGGTTCGTCCTTTTCGATTTTGTGCGCTCTCTTATCGGCTGCCATTATGTCGAACCGGGTGACAGACAGGAAAACTGGGAGTCCAGCTTTTCGTTTGCCAAGAAGCAAACCGAGACCGACAATACTTCGACTGTTCCGGCTGAATAGCGTCTAAGCGGTCGTTTGCGTCAGGAAATTGGCCATCCACTGGCCCACGAGGTCATTATCAACCGGTGTTTCAAAACTCTTCTCGGCCGCTTCAACAAAGTCGACTGGCAGCGCGGTGCCTTTTCGTACGCCGTACAAAGCGCAATTAAAATCAGGGCTGAATTCCGGATGTCCCTGAAAGCTGATCGCTTTCGCCGTCGGGTAGGCGAGGGCGGCAAACTCGCAGAAATCACTGCGCGCAACCAATTCAGCGCCCGGCGCGAGAGATTGTACCTGATCCTGATGGCTAACGCCCAGGCCAAACGTCGCGGGTGCTGGCTGACCCATCCATGACTGCGGCGAGACCACATCATAGACATGCCGCCCAATGCCCCAGCCCTTACCCGATTTCCCGACTTGTGCACCAAGCGCATGCGCAATCGCCTGATGCCCGAAACAGATACCGATCTGCGGGGTCTGCGCTGCAGCCGCCCAGCGAATAAAGTCCATCAGTTGGCTCATCCATGGCGTGTCGTCATAAACACCGGCTGGTGACCCCGTGATCAGGATCGCATCCAGCTCTGCTGGATCGGGCAGCGCCTCACCCTGTGACAAGCGCAGTGAGACATAGTCCCACCCTTCAAGATGAGGCTCCAACAGCTCACGAAACATCGTCGGATAATCCGGCCAATCATCCCGGATCGTCTCTGGGGCTTTGCCTGTCTCAATGATGGTCAGTGTGGGCATCAAACGCTCCGATTAAACAGCTTTCTTAGCGGCGCGCTTGCGTTCATGTGGATCAAGGTAGACCTTGCGCAGGCGAATGCTTTCCGGCGTGACCTCAACTAATTCATCATCGGCAATATAGGCCAAGGAACGCTCCAGTGTCATCTTCAAAGGCGGCGTTAGCCGAACCGCTTCATCACTGCCGGACGCACGAACGTTGGTCAGCTTCTTACCCTTGAGCACATTCACCTCAAGGTCATTGTCGCGTGTGTGCTCACCAATGATCATGCCTTGATAGACCTTATCGCCCGGATGGATCATCATCGGCCCGCGATCTTCCAAATTCCAAAGCGCGAACGCAACCGCCTCGCCTTTATCCATGGCGATCAGTGTGCCGGTGCGCCGACCTTGGATCTTACCCTTATAAGGCGCGTATTCGAGGAACAGCCGGTTCATAATCGCTGTTCCACGGGAGTCCGTCATGAGTTCACCCTGATACCCGATTAGGCCGCGTGTTGGCGCATGAAAGACCATTCTTGTCCGCCCAACACCGGACGGCTTCATCTCAACCATCTCGCCTTTGCGCTCGGCCAGTTTCTGAACGACCGCACCTGAGAACTCATCATCAACGTCGATGACAACTTCCTCAATCGGCTCGAGTTTCTCGCCATCGTCGCCTTCTTTCATGAGAACCTGCGGACGGGAGACACCCAACTCATATCCCTCGCGGCGCATCGTCTCAATCAGGACCGCAAGCTGCAACTCACCGCGACCCGATACAACAAAGGCTTCTGCTTCAGTGGACCGTTCCACCTTCAGAGCAACATTACCTTCAGCTTCTTTCAGCAGGCGATCCCAGATCACACGGCTCGTCACCTTATCGCCCTCTGTCCCCGCCAGCGGGCTATCATTGACGCGAAATGTCATAGACAGAGTCGGTGGATCAATCGGCTGCGCCTCAATCGGCTCGCTCACACTCGGATCAACAAACGTGTCTGCCACGTTGGCTTTCGCAAGGCCGGCGATAGAGACAATGTCGCCCGCAAAACCCTCTTCAATCGGTTCGCGCTGCAAACCTCTGAAGGCAAGCACTTTTGAAACCCGCCCTTGCTCTACAAGCGAGCCATCGCGCGCCAGTACTCTCACACTCTGGTTCGGTTTCACGCTGCCAGACGCAATACGCCCTGTCAGGATCCGACCGAGGAAATTGTCTGCGCTGATCGTTGTCGCCAGCATCCGGAAGGGTTCGTCCTCTACGGTCGGTTCTGGGACATGCTGTACGACGAGATCAAACAGCTCACTCATATCGCCGCGCTCGTCTTCATACTGCGTGCTCATCCAGCCATTCTTGGCTGAGCCATACAGGATCGGAAAATCGAGTTGATCGTCTGTCGCATCTAGATTGGCAAACAAGTCGAAGACCTCATTGATCACCTCATCCGGGCGGCGCTCCGGCTTGTCGATTTTGTTGACCGCGACAATCGGGCGAAGGCCAATTTTCAAGGCTTTTGAGACAACGAATTTCGTTTGCGGCATCGGGCCCTCAGCCGCATCGACGAGCACAATCGCGCCGTCCACCATAGAGAGAATACGCTCAACCTCACCGCCGAAATCCGCGTGGCCCGGCGTGTCGACAATATTGATCCGCGTATCGCCCCAAACGACACTCGTGGTCTTGGCGAGGATCGTAATACCGCGCTCTTTCTCCAAATCGTTGCTGTCCATCATCCGCTCTTGAGTCGCCTCATTCTCGCGGAACGTACCGGACTGTTTCAGTAGGCAGTCGACCAGTGTCGTCTTGCCGTGGTCAACGTGGGCAATAATCGCAATATTGCGGAGGGACGTCGGTTCAGTCATCTCGGG
>JBCBCO010000172.1:0-3687 GCA_038630445.1 Pseudomonadota bacterium
AGTTTCATCGCCATCTGGTATTATCGAATAAAGATGATCCAGGAAGCGGCAAAAGACGGCAAAAAAGTGCTGGAAACCGTCGCGAATCTACCCCGCAAGATGCGCTTCAAAAGCCGCACAGGTAAAGCAGGCCTGGACGTCGTTGATGATCCACGCGAAGCCGCAACCATCCTCATGCTCGAAGTCGCTCAGGCCCGGGGCACACTGACCTCCAATCAAGAAGCTACCATTCGCGGCGAGATCATGCAGCATTTCGATTTCACAGAAGCAGATGCCAGCGAGCTTATGACTCAGGCCGCATGGCTCTCGCGCAATGGCGGCGCAAGCCATGTCGTCATCGCGCGCATGGCTGACTTCATCAAACAGATTCCCGGCATGGGCACGAAGGAGCTGATCGATCTGGACGAGATGCTGGTAACAGTGTCTGAGGCCGAAGGTGTTCCAACACCCAGCCAGCTCGACCTGATTTCTCAATATCGCCAGAAAGCCGGGATAAACCTCTAATTCTCATCCGGGATAGAGTGATCCATATCTTTCGCAGGCGTCTCTGTCGCTTTGCCACCGACAAGTTTCGCTGGAACACCGGCAACCGTCGTATGCGCCTCAACATCTTTCAAAACGACAGATCCCGCAGCAACCTTGGCATAATCCCCGATATGGATGTTCCCCAGAATCTTCGCCCCGACTGACAGAAGCACACCGCGCCCGATCTGCGGGTGACGTTGGCGGACTTCCTTGCCGGTACCGCCCAAAGTCACACCGTGCAGGAGCGAGCAATCATCGCCAATAATCGCGGTCTCGCCAATCGTAATTCCGGTTGCATGATCAAACATCACACCGCGTCCGATGCGGGCAGCCGGATGAATATCCACCCCGAATTGCTCGCTGGCACGGGCCTGAAACAGAAAGGCCAGCGTCTCACGGCCTTGCTTCCATAGCTGGTTGGCCACACGATAGGCTTGCAGCCCAAGAAAGCCTTTGAAAAAGAGGAAAGGCTGTAATAGCCCGCGACACGCCGGATCGCGTTCAAGAACCGCCTGCATATCGGCTTCGGCCAATTCAACCAGTTCAGGATGCCGGTCATAAGCATTGGCGATCAGTTGACGGACCTGCTGCGCGCCGACTTCCGCCCCGGCCAGCTTTTCGGCCAGATGAAACGCCAAAGCCTGACATAGCGTTTCATGCGTCAGGATCGCCGCATTGATATAGCTCGCCAGTGTTGGTTCGTCAGCGGCTGCAGCACGCGCTTCAAAGCGTAAGCGCGTCCAGACCGGCGGCGGCGCTCCAATATCGGGATTGTTCTCCATCCAGAACCTCCATTGCATAACCAGAAGTGGAGCAGCTTCGCGAAGAGATCAAGTCACAGCTGTGTCAGCAGAGCTCTCTTCTGGCTTTACCAAACGAATTGCAAACTCACCGGATTGAGACCGGACAACCACCCCGTGCAGACGACCCGCTTGAACGCGCTCACCGATGAACGGCAAAGGGCCTTCAGACTCAAACGCAGCGCCAGTCACAGAGAGATCCAAAACGCGGCAGTTCAACTTTTGGCCATTCGGTCTAATGACTAAAGCCTGTTTTCCCCCGGCATAGCGTTTTGCAGCTCGCGTCTCTTGTAAACCATAGCGGCCTTTATTCAGAATCCACATCAATTGATCGGCGAGTTTATCGCGCTTACGATCCGTTGCATTGAATACGACCGCAAAGCTTTCACCGTTTGAACGGATCACATCCCCTGCGATCCGGCCAAGTTCATCGAGATAGCAAATAACCTTCGTTGATTGAGGCGGTGGGCTCTTTGCCTTGAATAGACCACCACCACATGAAACATTCACCGATACAAGGGGATAGTCGTCTCCATCGAGCAAGAATCGTCCGCCTAATCGGAGCGGAACACGCTGATGACGACGTCTTTCAGGGCCGTCATGCACGGCCGACGAGTTTTCCTCTACGGTTTTAATTTTGAGCGGTTGCAAGTGCGCTTGCATTCAGGCCTCCAGTATCACCTGACGTCCCGCCCGACGTCCTAAGAATACATCAATACCCCAATTCAATTACTGACAGGTTGATGACGATTAAAAAGTGTAACACACTCGAAAAAAAGTATTGGAGGCATGCATGAGCAGTTCAGAAAGTTTTGACTACATCATTGTTGGAGCTGGCAGTGCAGGGTGCGTGCTAGCCAACCGCCTTAGCGCTGATCCGGCCATAAACGTCTGCCTGATCGAGGCTGGCAAGAAAGACAAATCTCTCCTGGTGCGCATGCCCGCCGGCGTCGGCAGTCTGATCAAGGACGAAAACGATTATAATTGGGGCTTCTGGACGACTCCCCAGGAGCACATGAATAACCGCGAGCTCTGGTGGCCCCGCGGCAAGGGCTGGGGCGGCTCCTCTTCAATCAATGGCATGATCTATATTCGCGGCCATGCCCGTGACTATGACCAATGGCGTCAAAGCGGCCTAACCGGCTGGGGCTATGATGATGTGCTTCCGTATTTCAAACGCTCTGAGGGCTATGAGAAAGGTGAAACGGATTTCCACGGCGGCGACGGCCCTCTGCGCGTCTCAGAAAGCCCGATGGATAATCTGGCATACGACGCCTTCGTGCAAGCCGGGCTTGAGGCGGGCCATAAAGCCACGTCAGACTTTAACGGCGCCCAGCAAGAAGGATTCGGCCCCTATCAACGCACGATCCATGAAGGCGAGCGCTGGTCCTCCTCATTCGCCTATCTGCGCCCGGCGTTGGATCGGCCAAACCTGACGGTCAAATCCACTGCTCTGGTCAGCCGTGTCGTCACAGAAAACGGAAAAGCGGTCGGCGTTGAAACCCTCGCCAAGCGAGGCGCGCAGCCTGAAACGATCCGCTGCTCCGGCGAAGTGCTCGTCTGCGCAGGCGCGGTCCAATCCCCACAAATCCTGATGCTGTCCGGTATCGGCCCAACGGCAGAGCTGCAAAAGCACGGCATCGCGACCGTCGTCGACAGCAAAGGCGTCGGCGCGAACCTGCAAGACCATCTCGACGTCACCATCGTTCATGAAATGACGCAGAAGCTCTCCGCCTATTCTCAACAGGCAGGCCTCAAGAAAATCGGCGTCGGCATTAAATACCTGCTCTCCAAAAAAGGCGCAGGTGCCGACAATTTCCTCCAAGCCGGGGCCTTCCTCAAATCCCGCGAAGGTCTCGACCGCCCGGACCTCCAACTCCACTACGTCAACGCCGCCGTCATCGACCACGGCAAGGAAGATGTCGGCAAAGACGGCTTCACCATTCACGCTTGCCAACTGCGCCCCGAAAGCCGTGGCCACATTACGCTCGCCAGCGCCGACCCGTTCGATCACCCGCTGATCGATCCGAACTATCTCGCCGCTGAAGAAGACCGCCGCACCCTGCGTGAATCTGTCAAAATGGTCCGCGACGTGGCCGGTCAAAACGCCCTTAGCGGCTTACGCGGCCCTGAAATCCTCCCCGGTGAAAGCGTCAAAACCGATGAAGACATCGACGCCTTCATCCGCAAAACCGGCGAGACAATCTATCACCCTGTCGGCACCGTCGCGATGGGTATCCAGGACGATAGCCCGCTCGACCCGGAGCTGCGCGTGCGTGGCATAGACGGCCTGCGCGTCATCGATGCGTCTGTTATGCCAACACTCATCGGCGGCAATACAAATGCGCCGACCATGATGATT
>JBCBCO010000173.1:0-3631 GCA_038630445.1 Pseudomonadota bacterium
GATAGAGCGCTATTCTAGAGTTTCGCACCGCTTTCTTCATTCACGCTCCCCACGGCTTGCGCCGCCCTTCGGCCCGACCGTAGGGACCGTGGGGTCCATCACCTGATCTCTCGGCTGGGATGGGGCGAAGAGTGCCCCCTTTTTCTGGCAGCACGAGCAGGAGATGGATTGTACGGTCAAGCCGTGCAAAGCGTGGTGGTAGAGATGGGTGCTTTAATTCTGGTGATATCTGCGTAGGCAGGTCCGTTGGCTTCGAGCTTGACAGTGTCCCAACTGGATTGGGTATCCGAATGCTCCGTCTATGGACCTGTCCACAAAGACGAGAGGGTCAAAGATGGATCCCAGCTTTCGCTGGGATTGGCGGAGGTGGGTTTTGGGGCGGAAGTTTGTGCCTGTTTCTGGAGGCGCAAACGGGAGATGGACCCTCGGATCAAGTCCATGGGCGGCGTTCCATGCACATGCCTTGGAGCGCATGAGGGTGAGATCGGGAAAGCCCGCCCTAAATCAGCTCATAATCTTCCAGTTTCACCTCGGCGACGGCTTTGGCGTAGTCTTTTGTGTTCGAGGACCAGTTCTGGGTGATTTTGCCGTGCTCGTTCTTGTACCAGCTATTACACGCCGGGTCGGCCCAGACGGTTTTGTCGAGATCGGCTTGAACCTGCGCATTAAAGCGGTCTTGAGCGGCGCGAGTTGGCATAAGGGCTTTGGCACCGGCTTTATCGAGGCCGTCTAGCGCCTTGACCGTATACTCCACCTGACGCTCGAGCATGAAGGTGATGGAGTTGTGGCCGAGATTGGTGTTGGGGCCGTAGAGGACGAAAAGGTTCGGGAAATCGGTGACGGTGATGCCAAGATAGGCCTCGGGATAATCTCTCCAGACGTCGTTTAAATGTTTGCCATCACGGCCCTGCACGTCGACCGACCATTTCCAGCCTGTGGTTTCGAATCCTGTGGCGAAAGCGATGACGTCGAGGTCGTGAGTATGGCCGGATTTGGTGGTGATGCCTGTCGACGTGATGCAGTCGATATGATCGGTTTCGAGGGTCACATTGTCTTGGCAGAGCGCCGGGAAATAATCGTCCGAGACAAGGATTCGACGGCAACCGATCGGATAATCCGGGGTGAGTTTAGCGCGAAGATCGGGGTCAGCGACTTGGCTGTTCATGTGGTTGGTGGCCACGCTGTGGTAGGCGGCACGGCCCTCCGGGGTCCATTTGAAAGCCTGCCAAAAAAACGTGTCGGCGTTTTCATAGATGATTTCGCGGTTCATCGCGCCGATCTTCATGGCGAGTTCCGGATTGGTCATCAGAAGCATGCCTTCCTGTGGCGACATGGCAACATCGCGGCGCGGGACGACCCAGTTTGGGCTGCGCTGGAACACGGTGAGGTGAGACGCTGTGTTGGCGAGTTCGGGGATGATCTGGATGGCGGAAGCGGCTGAGCCGATCATGCCGACGCGCTTGCCCTCCATGTCGATGGAATGGTCCCAGCTGGCAGAATGCGTAATCGCACCTTCAAACTCGTCTTTGCCATTGATATCGGGCCAGTTGGGGCGGTTGAGTTGACCCAGTGCGCCGATGACGGCGTCACCTGTAAAGGTTTTGTCGCTGGCGGTCGTGACGGTCCATTGGCGCTCCGTTTCGTTCCAGATCGCGCTAACGGCTTCATCGGAGAGGTGGACGTTGGGGCGAAGTTGATAGCGGTCTGTGATCTCTTCGGCATAGGCCTGAATTTCGCCGCCTTGCGGGAAAGCGCGTGACCAGTTCACGCTCTGAGCGAAGCTGAACTGGTAGAGCGCGACGGGGACATCGCAGGCAACGCCGGGATAGGTGTTTTGCGCCCATGTGCCGCCGACCTTATCAAGCTTTTCAACGATATCGAATGTGTGTCCGGCCTCTTGGAGTTTGATGGCAGCGCAGAGGCCGCCGAGGCCTGCACCAATGATGATGACGTGCTTTCCGCTCATGTCGCGTGTCCTCCTGAAATTCTTTTTTGGGGAGGATGCCAGTTATGGGCACAGGTGCAAGCTTAACGCAGGGGGAAGTTTTTTATTTCTCAGGGTCCGCCCTCTCCCCACTCAACCAAATCGCTCGCGCGCTGGGTGGGCGGGGTAGACGCCGAGAATTTTAATGCTGGAGGAGAAGAAGCCGAGTTCTTCGAGTGCGAGCTGGACCGGGCGGTCATCTGGGTGGCCCTCGATTTCAGCGTAGAATTGCGAGGCGTTGAAGGAGCCTTCAATCTGGTAGCTCTCCAGTTTGGTCATGTTGACGCTATTTGTCGCAAAGCCGCCGAGCGCTTTGTAGAGCGCAGACGGGATGTTGCGGACTTGGAACAAGAACGCGGTAACGGCCGGGCCTTCTTCGACAGGAAAGTCGACCGGCTCGCGCGCCATGATCACGAAGCGGGTCGTGTTATGCTGCGCGTCTTCGATATCATAGGCGAGGATTTCGAGGCCGTATTCTGTTGCAGCGAGCGACGGGGCGATGGCGGCCGCAGTCTTGTCGCCGCGCTCTGAGACGAGACGGGCCGCGCCGGCTGTATCAGCGGCTGTGACAGCAGTAACACCACGGGCGCGCAGATAGTTGCGGCACTGACCGAGCGCCATGACGTGGGAATAAGCGCGTTTGATCTCTTCTATGTCTGTGCCTGGCAGGCCCATAAGTTGGAACTTGATGCGCATATAGTGCTCACCGATCATGTGCAGGCTGGAGCCGGGCAGCAAGTGGTGGATATCGCCGACGCGACCAGCAATCGTATTTTCAACCGGGATCATGGCGAGGCGGGCATCGCCAGATTCTACAGCGGCGAAGACATCTTCAAACGTGCGGCAAGGCACGGCTTCGAAGTCCGGGAAGACGTCTTTGCAGGCGATATGGGAGTTTGAACCGCGCTCGCCCTGATAGGCGATGACTTTTCCGGATTGGGTCATGCGAGCCCTCTTTCATGATACCAGTAACGCGCCGCGTCGAGATCAGCGGGCGTATCCACCCCATTAGGCGGCTCACCGTTAAGGATTGCACAATCGATGCGCATGCCAGCTTCCAGAGCGCGGAGCTGTTCCAGGCTTTCGCGTTTCTCTAATGGACTCGGCGGTAGACTGACGAAACGCTGAAGCGCGTCGCGTGTGTATCCATAAACGCCGACATGATGTAGAAGTGCACCGTCGCCATGAGGAATAGTGGCGCGGCTGAAATAGAGAGCGCGATTGTTAGATGCGAGCGCGATTTTAACGACGTTTGGGTCGTCGCGCTCTGCCTCATGGGTGATCTCAGCTGCGAGGGTTGCGATATCTGCGCCGTTCTGCAGCAAGGGCATAAGCGCGCTTAAGGCATCAGGGTCGATTGTTGGCATATCGCCTTGCAGATTGATAACTACATCATGGTGACCGTCAGGATCGAAAGCCTGCAGGGCGGCCCAGACACGATCAGAGCCGGAGGGGAGGTCTGGGTCTGTCAGAACGGCCTCAAATCCCGCAGCACTCACGGCTTTAACGATCTCTGCCTCTGCGGCCGCGACGAGCACGGGACCTGCCTGAGCGAGAGCCGCGCGCTGGCAGACCCGCACGATCATGGCTTCGCCGTGGAGATCTGCGAGCGGCTTGCCCGAATGGCCTCAACCCGTCTTCCGGGCA
>JBCBCO010000174.1:0-3586 GCA_038630445.1 Pseudomonadota bacterium
GTCGAGACGGGCGGTGGCCAATTCAGCACGGATTTGATTGACCTGAGCCAGCGTGCTTTCAAGTTGCGCGCGTGCGAGTTCTAAGTCTGCGCGTGCCACACCGACCGACCTTAGCGCTTCGTCCAGGCGTGCTTGAGACACAGCGTTCTGGGCGAACAGATCTTCCTGGCGGGTCAAGACTGTTTCGGCCTGTGACAGGTTTACCTCTGCACGATTAATCGACGCTTCGCGCACTTTTGTATCGGCAAGTGCGGCCTCTAGGCGGCTTTGCAATTGGCGCACACGGTTTTGAAAGCTCTGCGGATCAATGACGGCCAGTGTATCACCTGCTGAGACGCGGCTATTAAAATCAACAACGACCTCAAGAATGCGGCCAGACACCTCGGATCCAACCATCACTTCATCACGCGGTACAATCGTGCCGGAGGCGTTCACAACCCGTGTTACGTCACCGACAGTGACAGGCGCAGTGGCAAGCGTAACTTGCGCGTCTACCGCTGGCGGCTCTTCACTGCCGCAAGCGCTCAAAACTAGAAGCGCGAGAGCGCTCATTACCCAGGTCGATTTAGCCATCATAAATCCCGGTATTCTTTTGTTGTCTTGCCAGCGATCTATGCCGCTTTGGAAATCATCTGCATTATTTTGGATATTATAGTTTCAGTCCGAATTTCGCCCATTAAATTTAAGCGAAACATGGATATGGCTAAATTTTTTATAGAGTATCGTCCGTCGGGAGTGAGATTTTACGGCTAATTTAGCCATATCGACTAAATTGTGTATGCCGCAATAGAGGGCCAGCGAGCTGGTAGAAGTGACAGAGCGTTGCTCACATTCGACTAAGGTCGCACTGGCTCTCATATATAACTCGAGCTTTAATGATTGTTTGCACAGGAGCTAAAATCATGAAGCATCATATCATGATCGCCTTGGGGCTGCTGATGGCTGTCGTATTTTCTTATCGGCTCGCTGTTGCTCTGCTTGCGCCCGGTTTTGGTATTCGTGAGCTTTATTTCTTTGGCGGAATTGTCATTGCCTCCGTGCTGATTTTTGGCGGCCTCAAAGAGCGTCGCTATGCGCGCATGATGGCCCAATCAACCGAGCGTTAGACCAAAGTCTGTCTCAACAATTGCGATCCTCTGAGTCACCCTGATTATGCGGTAAACCTACCGTCATAATAAAATCAGGGAGGACTCAAACGTGTCCAACACATCTGAAATAGATACGAAAGGATACTGGCGCGCCACTGTGCGGTTGACGATATCGCTTTTGGCTATCTGGTTTGTCGCGTCCTATGGGGCGGGCATTCTGTTTCGCGAGTGGCTAGATCAATTCTCAATTGGCGGGGCGCCACTCGGTTTCTGGTTCGCGCAACAAGGCGCAATCTTAGTCTTCTTGGCTCTCATCGTGACCTATTGCGTCGCGATGAATCGGCTTGAGAAGAAATACGGCGTGAAGGGGTAAGACGATGGATTGGACCCTGTTTTTCGTCGTTACGACGTTTGCGTTATACATCGGGATTGCGATTTGGGCGAAAGCCGGATCGACCGATGACTTCTATGTTGCCGGCCACGATGTTCACCCGACGGTGAACGGTATGGCGACCGCTGCGGACTGGATGTCTGCGGCGTCTTTCCTGTCTATGGCAGGTCTGATTGCCTTCCTTGGTTATGGCGGCTCTGTCTATCTGATGGGTTGGACGGGTGGCTATGTTCTGCTCGCGGTCCTGCTCGCGCCGTTCTTGCGCGAGTTTGGCAAGTTTACCGTGCCTGACTTTGTCGGTGACAGGTATTATTCCGATGCGGCTCGTTTGATCGCGGTCATCTGCGCTCTGTTTGTCTCGTTCACCTATATTGCAGGACAGATGAAAGGCGTTGGCGTTGCGTTCTCGAGCTTCCTCGGCGTTGATTTCAATCTCGGTATTCTGATCGGCATGGGCATCGTGTTCGTGTACGCCACATTCGGCGGCATGAAGGGTGTGACGTATACACAGGTCGCACAGTATTGCGTTCTGATCTTTGCTTACACGGTGCCGGCGATCTTCATCTCGCTCATGATTACGGGCACACCGATCCCGCAGCTTGGCTTTATCGGCAATGCTGTTGGCACGGATATCTCCATGATTGAAAAGCTGAATACGACGCTGACCGGGCTGGGGTTTGCGGAGTATACGAGCACGGATAAACATATGTTCGACGTGTTCGCGATTACCGGCGCTCTAATGTTTGGCACGGCGGGTCTGCCGCACGTCATCATTCGCTTCTTCACAGTCTCTTCGGCTAAGGCGGCGCGTGTGTCTGCGGGCTGGGCGCTTGTGTTTATCGCAGCGCTATATCTAACAGCCCCAGCAGTTGGTGCGTTCGCGCGGATCAACTTCATCGATACGGTCAATGAAGCGACTTATATAGCAGATGATGCCGATTACGAAGCTGAAGCAGCCGCCATTACGGTTGACGGCGGTAAGCCGGTTCCAACTTGGTATAAGACGTGGGAGAAAACCAACCTTCTCGCGTTCGACGACAAGAACGGTGACGGCATTATGCAGTATCGCGGGCCGAACTCGCCCGATGGTATCGAGAATGAGGTCAATCCAAACCGGGATATCTTCGTTCTAGCGAACCCACAGATTGCGGGTCTTCCAAACTGGGTGATCGGTCTCGTTGTCGCGGGCGGCTTAGCGGCGGCTCTATCGACCGCAGCCGGTCTCCTGATGGTGATCTCGTCTGCGGTCAGCCATGATCTCTGTCGAAGAACCTTCTTCAAGGACATGGATGATAAGACCGAGCTTCTGGTAGCGCGTGGCGCAGCAGCAGGTGCGGTCGTGGCGGCGGGTCTGCTCGGCATCTTTGCGGGCCAGTTGGGCTTTGTGGCTCAGGTGGTTGCCTTTGCCTTCGGTCTGGCAGCAGCCTCGCTCTTCCCGATCATCTTCCTCGGTATTTTCTGGAAGCGGATGAATAAGGAAGGCGCGATCGTCACCATGGTTTTCGGTCTGGTGTCGACCTTTGCCTACATCTACTACTTCAAGTTTGGTGGCGGCACACCGGATCAGTACCTTTTCGAGGTCTCTCCGGAAGGCATTGGTTTTGTCTTCATGTGGGTTGCCGGCGCGCTTGGTATTGTGACGTCTTTGGTCACTGCTCCACCACCGCAAGATATCCAAGACTTGGTCGAAGATATTCGTGTCCCGGGCACACGTCAGCCTCACGGCATCGCCGATGAAGGCATGGCACCGATGCCAGCGGAATAATCCCTCCCAAGGGCAAAACCGAGAAAGGCGGCTGTCATGGCCGCCTTCTTTTTTGCAGGTTACGCCTTCCTACGACTAAGGCCTGACTGTGCATCGACATAGGAATAGATCATGCTAGCGTGGGAGTATGTCTATGCCGACTTGGCTCATTCTCATCTGTGTTATCGCGTACATGGCGATCCTTTTTGTGATCGCATGGCGCCGCGACAGAGACGCAAGCCAGCCGAGTTTCACCCAAAGTCCCATCATTTATGCGCTCGCAATTGCCGTCTATTGCACGTCGTGGACGTTTTTCGGTGCAGTCGGTACCGCGGCTTCTAGCGGTTGGGACTATCTGCCGAT
>JBCBCO010000175.1:0-3584 GCA_038630445.1 Pseudomonadota bacterium
TGTTGGATTTCCTGTGACTGCGCATTTTGAAGCGAGTGCTGGTCACCAAATTGAAATAGTTCAGTGCGTTTTTCACCCAAATTCCAGTGATTCTAGTGGTCGATTGCCCGGTCAGATTAGCGAGATGCAATACAAACTCGGATACGATTTGTTTCGTGATAAAAAACGAGATTTCGTAAGACAATACGGAAATATTTTGGTGCCCAGAGGTGCAGCCTTACTCATAGAATTTCGAAATGACGATTGTAAACAGGATTGCACGTTTGAAATCTTGATAACTAGAAAGCTTGAGTACCAGTCCCGAATCTACTGTCAGATCATAGATTAGTTTGATAAGAACTATAAAATTAACGAACTTGGTTTCTCAATAAAAACAAATCGGTTTTTGAAAAAGTAAGCTCGCACCTCTCAGCGCGAGCTTATTAATTTTGGGTTTTGTAAAAAGGTTTACGCTTTGGCCGTAGCGCCCGGAATGCGCAGGACCTGACCGGGATAAATACGGTCCGGGTGCTTCAGCATCGGCGTATTGGCTTCGAAGATGTCTGGATAGCGCATCGCATCGCCGTAAAACTTCTTCGCAATTTTTGAGAGGCTATCGCCGGACTTAACAGTGTAGAATGTCGGTTCGGCAACTTTCGCCTTTGACTTAACTTTCATGGAGTCATCGACCTCGCCAATGCCTGTGATGTTGCCCGCCGCGAGAATAAGTTTCTCTTTCGTCTCCTGATCCGGCACCTTACCTTCAAGTTTGACTTTCGCGCCATCGACGAGCACGCGGAAGTCACCGCCGAGATCATCATCCAAACCTAGATCTTCGACTTCTTTTTTGATGGCTTTCTCTGCTACGCGATTGCGATCGGCGATAAGTTCTTTGCCTTTGGATTTAACGAATTTGAAAATGCCCATTGTGTTTCTCCCCTTCTGAGATGCGCAGACGCTAGGGCGGCTTCGTTGATTTGCAAAGCAGTTTCCGCGACGTTCCAGCAGTTTACGTTGACGTCACCCCTAGTCTTTGGCACCTTTGACGCGTAGGACACCTCCATAACACAACTTCAACCGGGAGAGTTCTAATGCGGGAAGCCGTCATCGTTTCAACAGCGCGTACAGGTTTGGCAAAAGCCGGGCGCGGATCACTTAACAATACGCATGGTATTACGATGGCGGGCCACGCGATCAAGCACGCGATTTCGCGCGCCGGGATCGAAGCCGCTGAAGTTGAAGACGTCTATCTCGGATCTGCGCAGCCGGAAGGCGCCACAGGTCACAATGTTGCACGCAATGCGGCACTTTGGGCGGGATGCCCGACCTCAACAGCCGGTGCAACAATCAACCGGTTCTGCTCATCCGGTCTGCAGGCGATTGCGAACGCGGCACAAACGGTTATCAATGAGGGCGCGCCTGTTGCCATTGGTGGCGGTGTAGAGAGCCTGTCTCTCGTTTCACGCTCAGGTCACATGAACATGCACCGCTATGTCGAGGAAGACCTGATGGCAAAGCATCCAGCAATCTGGATGACCATGATTGAAACCGCTGAAATCGTTGCTGATCGTTACGGTGTCAGCCGTGAATATCAGGACGAATATTCAGCTGAATCTCAGCGCCGCACTGCTGAATTCCAGAAGAACGGCTATATGGCCGAGGAAATCGCACCGCTCGACACAGTCATGATGCTCAAAAACAAAGAGACCGGCGAAATCTCCGAAGAGAAAGTTACGTGCGACCGCGACGAGTGTAACCGCCCGGGCACGACAGCCGAAGCACTTGGCGGTCTGCCGCCTGTCTTCTCTGGCGGTCAGCAAGTCGCGCAAGGCAAGTATATCACAGCGGGCAATGCGTCCCAACTGTCTGATGGCGCCGCCGCTGTTGTCGTGATGGAAGCTGAAGAAGCGGCAAAACGCAATATCGAGCCGCTTGGCCGTTTCATGGGCTTTAATGTCGCTGGATGCGATCCAGATGAGATGGGCATTGGTCCTGTCTTTGCCGTTCCGCGTCTGCTTGAGCGGCATGGTCTGAAAGTTGATGACATTGACCTCTGGGAATTGAACGAAGCCTTTGCATCGCAGTGCCTCTATAGCCGTGACCGTCTCGGCATTGATCCTGAGAAGTACAATGTAAATGGCGGATCGATCTCCATCGGCCACCCATTCGGCATGACAGGCGCACGCTGCACAGGCTCGATCCTGCTCGAAGGCCGTCGTCGTAAGGCGAAGTATGGTGTTGTCACCATGTGTATCGGTGGCGGCATGGGCGCTGCGGGTCTCTTCGAATTCCTGCACTAAACATCTCTCCAAACCCAATTGATGAAGCCCCGGCCCATGTGCCGGGGTTTTGTTTGGCTCATTCTGCGCTAGATTAACCTTATGAACGCTCCAGCAATCCGCATCCCTGACGGGTTTGTCGATGAGATGAAGGCTCGCCTTCGTCCCTCCGATATTATTGGGCGCAAGGTGAAGTTAAAGAAGCAAGGCAAGGAATGGGTCGGCCTCTCCCCCTTCACAAATGAGAAGACGCCGAGCTTCTACGTCAACGATCAGAAGAAAATCTTCAAATGCTTCTCATCCGGGCTTGGCGGCGACGTGATTTCATTTGTCATGGAGACAGAGCGACTGTCCTTCATGGAGGCGGTTGAGAAACTCGCTGATGAGGCGGGTATGTCCCTGCCGAAGGCGACGCCGCAGGATAAAGAAGCGTATGATCGACGCGAACGGCTTTATGCGGCGTGCGAAGCGGCTGCGGCTTATTTCGAAGACCAGCTCAGGGGCGAAGCCGGTGCACAGGCACGAACGTATCTTGAGGGCAGGGGACTTCTCTCGGCTTCATGGGGCAAGTATCGGCTGGGATATGCGCCGGACGGATGGCAGACATTGCTGGACGTTCTGCAGGAGCGTGGCTTCACACTGGACGAGTTGCAAGGTGCAGGTCTTGCGAGTGTGAAAGAAGGCCGCAACCCAATCAGCTTCTTTCGCAATCGCTTGATGTTCCCGATTGAGGACATCCGAGGTCGCGTCATGGCGTTTGGGGCTCGTGCGCTCGGTGCAGACGACAAACCCAAATATCTCAATACCGGCGATACCGATCTCTTCGACAAATCCCGCTCGCTCTATCGATATAAACGTGCGCGCGAGGCTTTCGGCGATAGCGAGGCGGAAGGCTTGATTGTCTGTGAAGGCTATATGGACGTTATCGCGCTTGCAGAGGCTGGCATTGGATACGGCGTCGCGCCATTAGGGACCGCACTGACTGTGCCTCAGCTTGATCTGCTTTGGCGCGCTGGCCCTGAACCGGTCGTGTGCTTCGATGGTGATGCCGCAGGTCAACGTGCGATGAACAAGGCGATAGAGAACGCTCTGCCCGGTGTTGAACCCGGCCGCTCACTCTTCTTCTGTGAATTACCAGAAGGCATGGATCCCGACGACTTCTTGAAACAACACAGCGCACACGAAATGCGTCATCGACTGGAAAATGCCGAAGCTCTTGTCACCCGGCTTTGGCGCCGAGAGCGCGATCTGGAACCGCTGGATACACCAGAAAGGCAGGCGGGTCTTGAAGCGAGGCTAATGACGACTGTCTCTGTCATCAATAAT
>JBCBCO010000176.1:0-3564 GCA_038630445.1 Pseudomonadota bacterium
CAAGACCCTGAAATGTTTGCGGGGATTATCGCCGCAGTGCCATTCGTAGATGTCATCAACACCATGTCCGATGATACGCTGCCGCTGACACCGCCAGAATGGCCGGAATGGGGCAACCCGCTGACCAGTGCGGAAGACTATGACACGATGATGGCCTACAGCCCGTATGACCAAACCACGGGCCTCGACTATCCGGCCATGTTGATCACGGGCGGACTAAGCGATCCACGGGTGACCTATTGGGAACCGAGCAAATGGGCCGCAAAGCTGCGCTATGAAGCCTCCGATGCAGGCCCGTATTTCCTGCGAATTAACATGGAAGCCGGTCATGGCGGCGCGTCTGGACGGTTTGAAGGGCTGAAAGAAACCGCACTCGAATTTGCCTTTGCGCTCGCCGCCGTCGGCAAAGCCGGAGAGGTTGAACTCGACTAAGTCAGCGGTTTGCCGAGGCTTGCGCGCGCGAAACAAAGCGCTCGCTTAGAGTGACCGATCTGGGGCGAGTTAAAGCCGCTGGCTAATGTCTGGCTTCAAGCAATTCCACCAAGGTTTTGGTCTCTTGTTCGACTAGGCGAAAGGCTTCCAATTCACTTCCCAGTACTCCCTGCATCGCACTCAATGCGACCAGCATGTCATTGCGACTTCCGCTATCGCTGACTGCTTCCTCGAACGGAATAAGAGGGGCCAGTGCCCAGAGGCGGGAAAGCGGCGCGACATAGGCGCGAGTATATTCTCTACGCCCCTGCTGCGTTATAGCTGAGTCTTGCAATAATCTGTCCCAACTGAGAATTTCCAATCGCAGGCCTTCATTTCCGACTAATCTTAGGTCGCGATTGGCGAAAGCCTCGATAAGTGACGGGGCGCGATTAGGATGTGACGGCAGTTTCAAGGTGAACCGCAAGCGGTCAACGACTTCTGCTTCATCAGGGACAGCGGAATTTTGACTAAACGCGTCTTGCAGCCAAGTCACCGCCACTAACGCCTCTTCCATGAAGGTTATCTTCGAACGCACATCATCGAGAATTATTTCTGCATCTGCGGTCAGGCTTAGTTCAAACTGAGCCGCAACCACTCGGTCTTGGCGGGCTTCGTTCCAGGTATTGACCTGCAAACCAATGAAGACACCGATTACAACAATCAGAAAATCCAGCCCCACAGCAAACCAGTTCTGGTCTTTGACGTGTTTCGTGATTCTTCGCAGTAGCATTCAATTCCCCAACCAAATGGTCCACCTTGGCATGGAACATTCTCATAGTTTTGCAAAGGGTTAAGTCCGCATCTGAACCGATACTGAGTTTGTAGGCGTCCTATTTAGGGCGTTTTAAGCCGGTTGCTAAATCGTGTTGCAACGTCGACCTCGCAGCGGAGCAGATCTCCGACGCCGCTCATCCCGGGCTTGACCCGAGAGCTCCATCAGAAGCTTCCGAACCTGAGGCCCGGGATCCCGGCCTTCGCCGGGATGAGCGGGTTTGGAAGGAGCCTCATCCTGAGCGAAGTCGAAGGACGAGGCGGGTGTTCCCCACACATGGCCCTTGATCCTTCGAGTTCGCCCATCCTTCGACTTCGCTCAGGATGAGGGCCAAAGAGAGGATGACACAATAAAAAAAGCCCCGGACCAAAAGGCCGGGGTTTTTCAACATGTTAAGTGCGAAACTTAGTGCAGGAATTCAAACAGACCTGCTGCGCCCATGCCGCCACCAATACACATGGTAACAACACCGTATTTGGCTTTGCGACGCTGGCCTTCCATCAGGATTGAGCCGGTGCAGCGCGCGCCGGTCATGCCGAATGGGTGACCGATCGAGATCGATCCGCCGTTCACATTATACTTCTCTGGGTCAATGCCGAGCGTGTCGCGGCAGTAGAGGCACTGTGACGCGAACGCTTCGTTGAGCTCCCAAAGGTCGATATCATCAACCGTCAAACCATGACGCTCCAGCAAACGTGGAACCGCTTTGACAGGACCGATGCCCATCTCGTCTGGATCAACACCGCCGACATTAAAGCCCATGAACCGGCCCATGGGAGACAGACCGCGGCGTGAGGCTTCTTCTGCTTCCATAACAACAACGGCTGCTGCGCCATCAGAAAGCTGAGAGGCGTTCCCCGCTGTGATATACTTGCCCTCTTGGACTTGCATGCCATTGCGGAACACGGGTGGCAGACCGGCCAGCGCTTCAGCGGTGGTCCCTGGACGGTTACATTCGTCACGATCGACAACGACGTCCTGATAGGTCTCTTCGCCGGTCTCTTTATTGACCAGTTTCATCCGCGTTTCGAGCGGCGCGATTTCTTCAGCCATGTAGCCGTTTTTCTGGAACTCAGCGGTCCGGCGCTGAGACTCAGCAGAATACTCGTCCTGATATTCGCGGCTAATGCCATAACGATCGGCAACGATTTCAGCGGTTTCGATCATGGTCATCCAGATCGCTGGCCATTGCTGCATCAGCTGATCTTCTGTGTAGCGGTGCAGGTTCATGTGGCCTGAGCGCGAGACGAGTGACAGGCTTTCAACACCGCCGCCGATGGCAACAGGTGCGCCTTCATTGATGACGGTGTGCGCTGCGTTTGCAATCGCCTGCAGACCAGAGGAGCAGAATCGGTTGATGGTTGCGCCTGACGTTGAGCTTGGGCAGCCCGCCCAAAGCGCGGCATTGCGCGCGACATTGTGGCCAGTCGCGCCTTCTGGCTGAGCTGAGCCAAGATATACATCTTCGACGGCTTCCGCCTCAACATTGGCGCGAGCGAGCGCGTGTTTAATGGCATGCCCGGCCATAGTAATGCCGTGGGTGTCATTGAGTGACCCGCGGCCAGTCTTGGCCAGACCTGTGCGTGCGTAGGATACGATAACGGCTTCACGCATGATGATTTAACTCCCGTAAGTGGTCTATGTTGCGGCGCACCCTACTGCCGCGAGCGAGCCCCGGCTAGGGGTAACGTTGACGTAAAGTGGAACGACGTCGCGGAAACCCCTTCACGAACCAGTGAAATCCGCCTAGCGTCCCCACAGTTAAAGGGGAGAACACACAATGAGTGTATTCAAATTCGCGTTGAACAAAGGCAAAGAGATCATCGCCGACCGCAATAAGGTGGCCGAAAAAGCGATCCGGAAGGAAGTCGAAGATCTTGGCCTCGATGATGATCTTGGCGGTGATTTCAAAGTCACCGTAGAGGGCAAGCAGGTCAAACTCGAAGGCAAAGTGCCCAATCAGGAGACCAAAGAAAAGCTCATCCTCGCGGCCGGAAATGTCAGCGGGATCGGCGAAGTCGATGACGCTATGAAGGTCAAATCAAAAGCGAAAGTTGGGGACTCGACCTTCTACACGGTAAAGTCAGGCGACTCTCTGTCGAAAATCGCTAAGAAGTTTTACGGGGACGCCATGCGCTACCCTGACATTTTTGACGCGAACACGCCGATGCTCAAACATCCGGATAAAATCTATCCTGGACAAGTTTTGCGCATTCCAGGCGCTTAAACCGGAGACAAACGCCCATGCTGAGAGCTGTTTTAGGATCCCTTATCATCTTGAGCCTCTCAGCCTGCGCTGAAGCGGACGAAAATTCGGC
>JBCBCO010000177.1:0-3482 GCA_038630445.1 Pseudomonadota bacterium
TTCGGGTCAATAGCGCTGCCAAACTCAACGAGTTTGAAACCTGCAAAATCCAATAAGAGTATGAGAGC
The DNA here is from genome assembly GCA_038630445.1 of Pseudomonadota bacterium. GTDB lineage: Bacteria > Pseudomonadota > Alphaproteobacteria > Caulobacterales > Hyphomonadaceae > Henriciella. Next base: position 69 of record JBCBCO010000177.1, read on the forward strand.
TGCTATGGCTATAATGGCCAGCTTTACGATGGCCTGTCGTCTCGGGATCATCAAAATAAAGCCGGCCCCAGCCACAAAGCCAAGCGCGCCGATAGCAAAGCTTAGTAAAATCGGATCAGATACGATACCCATTTACGTAAAATAGCAGGCCGCGCTTGAAGTCCGGTTGCCCAGATAGGGTGAATTTCATCAACCGGGCTGCCAGAAGGCGACGACTTCGCCGGTCTGCATGGATTGCAACAAGACCGCGCAATCCTCTTCGCAGCCATGAGCGACGCTTTGAAGCCCCTGCAGAGGCGTAATCGACACGACCGGATTGACCACGCCGGTGTCATGCTTCTCAGCATTCATATAGCGCACCGTATAGAGCATTTCAGTGTCCCCGACATCGCCGATCACCGATACCAACCCGTCAGTTTCTGTCAGTGAGGCGTCTCTGCTCGCAGTGCGTGAGAGGCTTTCAATATTCTTCACCACTTGGCGACGGCGCGGTCCAGGGCACTCTTTCACGCCATTATAGATGCTTTGCGGCGTATAGGGCGCGCGCAGGCTCAACCAGTCTGCATAGGCGTTTTGGCGTTCATTCGCTTCACGCATCGCCATTGGGTCATCGTCGCCGAGATAATCCCAGTAATCGACCACCCAAGTCAGCACCAGAACATCGTCGCGTTCAGCCGAAACCTCGCGCATCGTCTTGTGCGCTTTCGGGCAGGCCGGGCAATTCTGGTTGGCAAACAGCTCAACCAAAACAGGCTGGCCTGTTTGTTGAACAGCGTCACGCTCGTCCGCATAAGCGGCGAAAGCAAATGCGAAAGCCACAATGACTGTTAAGAGGAAAACTCGTTGCATGAGATTGTCTATAAGGCCCGATTTAAAAATGTGCACTCACGACTGCGTTATGACTGCGCTCAAATGTCTTCAAATGCGTCATTTAGGGCGTGGCCAGCTTCACTTGTAGGATTACAGTGCCCCTAACGTGTTTGATTGGATAGGCATATCGATTGACGCAATCTGACTTTCTTTCAGCCGAGGGGCTCGCAGCCGTACGTGGAGAGCGCATCCTGTTCAGCGCGCTCGATCTGCGCTTGAATGGCGGGGAGATCGTTTTCCTGAGGGGCAAAAACGGTGTGGGGAAAACAACGCTGCTGCGTCAACTCGCAGGGCTCAGCCTGCCTCAAGCCGGTAAAGTCCAGCGCTCCAAACCTCACCACTGGATTGGCCACACAAACGGCCTCAAGCCTCATGAAACACCCCGTAAACACTTACAGCATTGGGCACGGGTCTGGGGCAGCGGGGCCGATATTGACCTCATTCTGAAACTGATGGGGCTGGAGCGCCCGGCTGATGTCCCCGCATCCATGCTCTCAGCGGGGCAAAAGCGACGCACCGCTTTAGGGCGTCTATTTCTGGTTGATCGCGACCTCTGGCTGCTCGACGAGCCCTTCAACGCCCTCGACACTGACGGACAGACCATGCTCGCCGACATGATCAAACAGCACTGCAAAACCGGCGGCAGCGTCATCGCAGCCCTTCACGGCGACGCGCCAATTGAAGCGGATCGCGAGGTAGTGTTGTGAGCGCAGCCCCCCTCATCTCCGCCTTCCGCCAAGCGCTTTCAGAGGCGTGGGCCAATGGCGCGGGTGCCTTTCTGCCAGCCAGTTTTTTCGCGGGTGCTGCCATCCTCGTGCCGTTCACGATGGGCTCTGAGATGGAGGTCCTGTCGCGCATCGGGCCCGGTGTGCTCTGGCTCTCGCTCGCACTGGCCTCCTTCGTCACGCTGGAGCGAATCTTTCAGGCAGACCTGCAGGATGGCGCGCTCGATCTCTGGGCGCAGGAAGCAACGCCCATCTCGCTTATCGCCCTGACAAAAACACTCGCGCACTGGCTGATTTCCGGTCTACCGCTGGTCCTCCTCACCCCTGTCCTCGGCCTCATGCTCGCAGTCCCAACGGAAAAGACGCTGCCTGCCATGACCGCTTATGGTCTCGGCGGCCTCACTTTTTTCCTCTGGGGCGGTGTCGCCGCAGCGCTCTCAGCAAGCATTGCCAGAGGCGGCTTACTGATCGCGCTCCTCGCTCTACCGTTCTATTTCCCGACCCTGATTTTCGGCGCATTGGCTCTGCAGGGCGGCCTTACGACAACACCGGGTCTCCTTTTGATAGCATCCACGCTATTTGCACTCGGTGTCGCACCCCTCGCAATGGGCGCAGCTTTGCGCTTGGCCACAGACTAAGAGAGGCATAAATAGCGATCATGTGGTCCATCCTCGCCAATCCGCACCGCTTCATGCGTTTTTCCAAGCCGGCAATCCCGGCTCTGGCTTTGATCGGGGTGGTTCTGTTCGCCTACAGCCTCTGGCAGGGCCTGTTTGTTGTTCCGACAGATGAACTCCAGGGCGGTCACATCTTTCGGGCGCTGTTCATTCACGTCCCAAGTGCCTGGCTCTGTATGGGGCTCTATGTCGGCCTCGCTGTTGCAAGCTTTGTCTGGTTCATTTGGCGACATGAGCTTGCCGACGTCGCTGCGCGCGCCATTGCCCCGGTCGGCATGGCCTATACCGCGCTTTGCCTTGCCACAGGTAGCGTTTGGGGCAAGCCAACCTGGGGGACTTGGTGGTTGTGGGATGATCCGCGCATGATGAGTGTGCTTGTGCTCTTCTTCCTTTTCATTGGCTATATGGCGCTTCGAACAGCCATGGAGACGCGCCAGAAAGCGGCTCGCGCCGGGGCAATTCTGGCGATGATCGGCCTGATCAATATTCCGATCATTCGTGTGTCCGTCGATATCTGGTCGAGCATTCATCAGGGCCCCAGCGTTATCCGCGCCGAAGGCCCGGCCATGGACTGGATCTATTTGCAGCCGCTTCTAATCGGCTTTTTGGGCCAGGGCCTTATTATCGCGGCCATCATCATGATCCTGATGCGCGCTGAAGTGTTTGGCCAGCAAGCCGATGCGCTCATGGCGCGGCGATTGGCGGGGAAGTAGAGCGATGACCTTTCCCCTCGACGATAACGCGGCCTTTCTCTGGACGATTATTTCCATGGGTATCGCTTTGCCGATACTGCTCAGCATCTATGCCATTATCAGGGCCGGCGCAGCGAAAGCACGCCTTGAGCGCCTGCGTGAGACCCAGTCCTCATGAAACGCTGGATGGCGGCCCTGCCGCTCGCGGCGTTGTTGGTGATCGGCGCGGTAACGGCCTTGCAACTCTATAATCCGGAGAAGGTGACCTTCGATACAGCTGACAGCGGAACGATCATCCGATCGGCCCCGGAGCAGTCATTCCCAACACTGTCCAGCGACACTGAGATCCGCTTTTCTCCTCCGCCTGACGGGCGACCCATTGTGGTCAATCTGTTTGCCTCATGGTGCGCCCCTTGCCGCGTCGAACACCCACTGCTGATGGCTCTATCG
>JBCBCO010000178.1:0-3475 GCA_038630445.1 Pseudomonadota bacterium
GCCCGTTTCGATCATCGTAAGTTCGGGCATGAAGTCAGTTGTCCTGATAGATCTCATCGTTGGGATAATTCGCCCCGATGGGTGTGAGCACGCCAAAACGTTCGGCTTCACCGTGGTCCGGCGGGGGCGATGTCTCGACCCAATCAAACACGACGGTTCGGTTTAGAATCCGCCAGTCACCCTCACGCTGAACGAACCAATCCACATATCGTCCCTTCATCTTGAGCTCTTGCATGACGCGATTGGCGTCAGGCTGACGTTGGAATGCGGAGAAGTAGCTTTCAACCGCTGCACCGCCAGGTTTGAACTCGATCAGAATATTGTGAATTTGGTGGATGTTTCGTTCTGCGTATCGCAAAGACTTTAGAGCCCAGTCGACAAAGCCGGATGCGCTGCCTTGATACGGACCATGATTGTCTGTCCCGTCCGGCCAATATGCCGATCGCAGGGCGTCTTCATCGCAACGATCGATCCCTCGACAATAGCGGAATAGGCAATCTCGAATGGCCTCGCGATCTAAGACCTCTCGCAACATGGCTTGGATTTTTACAAGCTCACTCACAGCATCTTCTTCCTAATCAAATTTCTCATAGCGCATTAGGCGTATCAGGTTCAGATGCTACGCTTGATATCCATTTGCGGACGCGTTGATCGAGCGCATCGAGCGGCATGGAACCTCCGCCTAAGACAATGTCGTGGAACTCGCGGATGTCGAACGCATCGCCCATGGCCTCTTTGGCTTTGGCGCGCAGTTCGAGAATTTTCAACTCACCGACTTTATAAGCCGTGGCTTGGCCTGGGTCACCAATATATCGCGTCACTTCCGTTTGAATGTTCAACGGCGCGAGGGCGGTGTTTTCTTTAAAGCACGCTTCGGCTTGCGCCCGGCTCCAGCCATAGTGGTGGAGACCGGTATCGACGACCAAACGGCAGGCGCGCCACATCTCATAGGAGAGCTGTCCGAACCGTTCATAGGGCGTGCGATAGAAGCCTGCTTCGCCCGCGAGCTTTTCAGCATACAGCCCCCAGCCTTCGACAAAGGCGGTGGCGAAATAGGTGGTGCGGAACTTGGGCACGTCCTCAAGCTCTTGCGCAAGCGCGATCTGTAAATGATGGCCTGGAACCGCTTCATGCGCGGACAAGGCTGGCAATTCATAGAGCGGGCGTTGATCAAGCGCATAGGTGTTGACCCAATAGCGCCCAGCAACACCATCTTCGGCATCACCGCTGAGATAGCGTCCTGTCGTGTATCCTGGCGCGATCGCAGCTGGTACGGCTTCGACGCCATAAGGCAGGCGCGGCAGCAGGCCAAAATAGCGCGGAAGGATGGCGTCCAAGCGCTTGCTCATTTCCGAGGCTTTTTCGAGCAGTTCTTCCGGCGTTTGGGCGTAGAATTGTGGATCGCTGCGCAGGAAAGCGATGAACGCCTCGAAGCTGCCCTCCCAACCGGCTTCCGCCATTGCGACATCCATTTCCGCGCGGATGCGTGCCACTTCGCTGAGCCCGAGCGCATGAATCTCTTCTGGTGTGTAGCCTGCGCCCGCGGTGTGCCAGGCGACCAGACGCGCATAGGCGGCTTGCCCGCCCGCCATCGTGACAAGGCCCGGACCCGTGCGCGCGGCAGGGACGTACTCGTCTTCGAGGAAGGCTAAGACCGCCGCGTAGGCATCAAGCGCGGTTTGGACCGCGATCGTGCCCTCTGTTTTTATCGCTTGGATCTCTTCTTCAGAGAGATCTGACGCGCTCAACGATAAGAACGGAACAAATAAGGAGCTTTCGGTGGGGTCTTCGACAATGATTTCTCGTATTTGCGCCATTGAGGTGGCGAGCGGGTCGGTATGTTGGGTCCAACCGGTTTCGATCCCCCGCCGCATGTTTTCAGTATGTTCGGCGAAATAGCGCGGCAGGTCGTTTAACCGCGCGATCCAGGCCTCTGCTTTTTCGCGCGAGTTGATCCGATAGCTGAGCGCCGCATAGGGGGCTTCGGCGAAAAAGCCCCAATCGCCATCCATCGGAATGCGGGCAAAATCGCTGTCGCGCATCATGATTTGGGTCGACAAGAGATGTCTCAGGATTTCGCGCTCGGGGGTCGGGGCAGGGCTCGTAAGAGCTCTGAGAGTGCTCAGCATGTCTTGCGCCTCATCTGCGCGCGCGGCAGCAAATTCAGGCGTGACGTTCGACCATTCTGACACCTCTTCACCGCGCTCGTCTGCCGCCGCATCTGGGCTGCCAGCGGTGTTGAAGGCTTCGTATTGGGCGATGACGTCGTCGAAGGTCTGAGCGTCGACAACGGGCGCCAGGGTAAAACTGGCGCCGAGGAATGCGAGGGCGAGCGTGGATGATCGGAGCATTGGATTACCTAATCAGCGTTTCGCCGGACGCTAAATCGATCGCGAATTGATGGAAAGGGCCGACAAGCCACTGATTTCGTTCACGCCAGGGCACACTATGATGTGACCTTTGTCGGACGTGTCGCCGCGTTGACAGGTGTTTCGACGCGCTTAAGAACGGCGCCAAAGCAAAGACGTTTGCATCGGAGACTCAATATGGCTGGACAGGGACGGGCTGACCCACGCCCGCTATCGCCGCATCTGCAGATTTGGAAATGGCATTGGACCATGGCCGGATCTATTTTCCACCGCGTGTCAGGCGTTGGCCTATATGGCGGCGCGTTCTTAATCGGCGCGTGGTTGATCGCGCTCGCGACGGGGCCTGAGGCCTATGCCTTCGTCGAAGCGATCGCGTTTAGCCTGCCCGGACAGATCCTCTTATTCTTTTGGTCGATGGCGGTGCTCTATCACTTTGCCAATGGCCTGCGCCATTTGATCTGGGACGGCCCGATGATTGGCTTCAATCCTGGCTTGGCGAGCTTGTGGTCCATGTTCAACTTTGCGTTTGCGATTATCGGCGCTGCGGTCATCTGGTCGCTGGCTTCGTTCTACTAGGAGACGCGATATGACAACGAGTGCAAAAACTGTTCGAGGTCTTGGATCCGCAGGCGCTGGCACCCAGCACCATATCCGTCAACGCGTCACCGCTTTGGCGCTTTTATTCCTCGTGCCTTGGTTCATTTATTCGATCATTGTGGCGTGCAAAGCAGGCTATGAGGGTGCGCTCACGTGGGCGTCGCAACCTGTAAATGCAATTTTGCTGATTTTAACACTGAGTGCGGCGCTTTATCACATGCGTTTGGGCATTCAGGTGGTAATCGAAGACTACATCGCCAAGAGCGGTACACGACAAGCGCTTCTGATTTTGAATACGTTTGCAGTGATTGCTTTGGCGGCAGCGACTATCCTGTCGGTGCTGAAAATCTGGTTCACGGCTGGCGCGTAATAGCGACTGCGCGGGAGAGGTAAGAGATGAGCGATTATAAATTCATCGATCACACATATGACGTTGTGGTTGTTGGGGCTGGCGGATCTGGTTTGCGCGCCGCACTGGGCGCAGCACAGGCCGGACTGAAGACCGCCTG
>JBCBCO010000179.1:0-3429 GCA_038630445.1 Pseudomonadota bacterium
TGGCACTGTCTATATAGGTGTGCCCGTTTGCGGTTTTAGTTCGGACATTATCGCCTGCGTGGCTGTCCTCGCTGAGGACCAAGGTTGGCGCATTCCATTTGCCGTCACCGAGCAAGTCGCAGGTTGGGCCACGCGGATGCTTTATCCCGACATGACGGATGTCGACGCTGTCTTTTATCGCAGGGAAGTAGGAGAGAACGCCCCATAGCTCTGCGCATTCAGGGCAAAACTCACGGCGATCATTATCTTCAAATCCGGGTGGAAGCAGGAAGAGAATGTCGCGACTGAACCCGCTCACTAGCCTTCCATTCCGGCTTTGCGTGCGCAGTCAGCGGCGAACATGGCTAGCGGTTTGACGCGCTCAGCCATGCTGGCGGCTTGCGCACTGTTAGCTGTTCCATCCCGCACGCGCCCGACAATGCCCTGACAGATCGCAGCGAGACGGAAAGCGTTATAAGCGAAGTAGAAGTTAAGCTCCGGCAGACCGTCACGACCGGTATGGCCGCAATAAAGGTCGGTATATTCCTCCATCGTTGGAATGCCGTAGGCGCTCATGTCCTCAATATCGACGAGCGCGCCGCGCGCCGGATCAGAGCTCGGCATCACCCAATTCATCAGGTGATAGGTGAAATCGGCCAGTGGATCACCGAGCGTGCAAAGCTCCCAATCCAGCACAGCAGCCACTTTCGGTTCTGTCGCGTGCAGGACCATATTGTCAAGGCGATAGTCGCCATGAACGATCGTGGTCTTGTCGCCTGCGGGGATGTTGGCCGGAATCCAATCGATCAGCTTGTCCATCTCGTCGATTTTATCTGTCTCAGAGGCGACATATTGCTTGGTCCAGCGATGTGTTTGGCGGGCGATATAGTCGCCTTCCTTTCCGAAACCTTCGAGGCCGGCAGCACGCCAATCGACATTGTGGAGATCGGCAAAGGTTTTGACTTTCGCTTCATAGATCGCGCGACGCTCAGCCGGGTCTACATCGGGTAAGGTCCCGTCCCAGAGGATGCGGCCTTCGACGCAGTCCATCACATAGAAGATCGTGCCGACGACGCTTTCATCCATGCAGAGACCATAAGGGCGGGCAACTGGGTAGCCGAGCGGATAAAGCGCGTTGATGACGCGGAATTCGCGATCGACGGCGTGTGCGGAGGGCAGCAGCTTGCCCGGCGGCTTCCGACGCATGACATAGGTCTTTTTCGGCGTGAACAGTTTGTAGGTCGGGTTCGATTGTCCGCCTTTGAATTGTTTGACCGTCAGGGGGCCTTCATAGCCCTCGACATGTTCGGCCATCCAATCTGCGAGGTTTTGCTCATTGAACTTGTGGCTATCGGCAACGTCTTTGGTGCCGGTGAAGAGTTCTTGTGCGCTGCCGCCGTGAACCATGATGCTTGAGCCTCCCGTGGCGTTTTTCGTTGTGTCTGAATGTGTGTAGAACAGGTCGAGCGCTAGGTGAAGGTAAAGGTGTTACGCTCGTTTTCCGTTGTGACGTTTATGGGCAGTCCGACAGGGCTTTCTTCTTCCAGAAGACGGGGCATCGCCGTTGGGTCTGCAACCGCGATAAAGCGCTCTCCTGTCTCGGTTCGAGCAAAGACGACGCCGCCATTTGGGCCGTTCTTGCCATGTGTGACTGTATAGGTTTCGATTGTGCCTGCACCCGGCGTGTCTGTGAGTGTCACTTTTTCCGACGCTTTGGCGGCGGGTGCGACGGGCGTGAACGCGCTCGGTTTTGTCGTCGACCAGATGCCTGCCGCTTCTTTCGTCATCCATCCACCGTTGGCGAGGATAAGGCCGAGCTCGCCAGCGTTCGCACGTAAATATTCCACCATACTGACAATGCCGTGCAGCGAGTAGTTGTTTCCCGGACCACCAAAGAAGGGCAGGCCGCCAGTGACGGTCAGCGGGCGGGTTTCTGTTTTGTGATCGATGCCGAGGACCGCCATTGAGCTGAAAACCGCGCATGGGAAACAGGAATAGAGATCGAAGGCAGACATATCATCAGCCGTTTTGTCTGCTTGATCCAATGCGCGGTTGATCGCGACGTCCATAGCCCAAGACCCATCGAGTTTGGGACGCTCCGAGATGTAGTCGTCGCCTGCTTCGCCACCGCCATGGAGGTAGACGCGCTTGTCTTTCGCGACACCCAGTTTGTCAGCTTTTTCCTCACTCATTAGGATCATGGCGGCCCCCTGATTTACGGCGTCCTGCGCGATATGCCATTTCAGGAAGGGGTCAGCAAAAGGGTAGTTGGCTTTGCTGGGGGTTTCCAGAAAGGCCTTGTCGAAACTGGACGTATCGAATTGAGATTTTGGGTGCTGCGCGGCGATGGCAGCGAACTTGGCGAATAGGCCTGACATCTCCGCGCGGCGTTGTGATCGGGTCTGGCCATCGCGCGCGGCCATTGCGTTTTCAAAAAGAGCATAAAAGAAAGCAGGCCTAATAATGCCATGCTTGATCTCATCGCGGCTAAGCAGCATGTCGCCCATCCCGCGATCTTCTACCGGCAGGTCAGCGCCGTCGGCCCAATCAATCTCAACGCCGTGTTTGCGCGAGGCCTTGGAGGCTTTGTTGGCTTCCGAGCCGGTGACAAGGGCGCAGTCGATTTCGCCGTCGTGAATGCGCCGCGCCATTTCATTGGCGAGCTGCTGAGGACTTTGGCCGCCAACGCTGGCATAGATCGCGCGCTGTGGGGCAGCGCCGAGATCACGGGCGATTGTGCCGGGAAGGTTTGTATTGTGACCGTGGGGATGATTGTCGCCGGGAACACTGTCTTCGAAAATCCGGACAACGGCGAGTGTGTCGATTGCATCTGCGGTCAGGCCTGCGTCAGCCAGCGCGATCTGGCTCGCCTCAACACAAAGCGATTTCGGGCTGGGCGCACCGGCGGGGCCTGCGGTTCCGTCCCACTGACTGGTCACCTGTCCGACCCCGACCAGAACGGGGATAGCTCCTTTAGGCATCGCGTTTCTCCCAAATCTTTATTTGGGAGAGGGATAGGCGAAAGTCCGCGCGCATCAATCCGTGCCGTTGGGAGAGGCTACGCCTCCTGCTTCAGCATCTTAGAAACTACGAGGGCTATTCCGTGGCGAATTTAAGCCGTTCGCAGCATGCAACCTATGGCTATTTCTACCCACTCCAGCCGTCTGAGCACTCAATACCCAGAGACCGAGGAAGCTCAAAGTGAGACGTTGATGTAAATCCGATATTTGTTTGAGATCAATCCTCATCACCAAACCATAGCAAACCGATGTTTTTGTTATCCATAGCGATGTGCACAGCTTCGACCGAATAAGAAGTAATGGGCTTCCAGCCATGGCTCATATGATTGGTTAAGCGAACCAAATTCGCTTTTAAAAAAAGGCCGTAAAAGTCACCCGCCAATTGATACGCCTCTTCCGCGGTGAACCAACTATTAGAATACGCAGTTTG
>JBCBCO010000017.1:0-28995 GCA_038630445.1 Pseudomonadota bacterium
ACGTTTGCTGTGGCGAACTTCCTTGCCATGCCCGTGCTTGGAGGTTTGTCCGATGCGTATGGGCGCAGGCCTGTCCTGCTCGCGTCGATCTTCATGCTGGGCGTGGACCTGATCATTATGGGGCTAGCCCCGACCCTATCAATTTTATTTTTTGCACGGTTTCTGGGAGGTCTGTTTTCAGCGACCTATTCTGTGGCCAATGCCTACATCGCTGATGTCACAGAACAGGAAGATCGCGGACGCGCCTTTGGGATGATGGGGGCAGCGTTCGGGATTGGCTTTATTCTCGGCCCGGTTTTTGGTGGCCTGCTTGGCGGAATTGATACACGCCTTCCCTTCTTTGTGGCAGCCGGAATCGCAGGGCTGAATTTCTTATATGGCATGTTTGTCCTGCCGGAGAGCCTGCCAGAGGAGAACCGTCGCCCGTTCACGCTCGCCCGCGCAAACCCGTTTGGCGCATTCAAGCATTTCGTAAAGCTTCCTAAAGTGGCCTGGTTCATCGCTGCGATTGGCCTGTTTCATCTCGCCAATATGATTTACCCAGCGACCTGGCATTTGCACGGCGCAGTCCGCTATGGCTGGGACAGTGTCATGATTGGCATATCGCTCGGCGTAGTCGGCGTTGGCTCTGCAATCAGTCAGGCCTTTCTGACGGGCTATTTGATCAAGCGGCTTGGGCCGATGAAAGCGGCGTTTTGGGGCCTGTCGATGAATGCGCTGGCGCTAACGCTGTTTGCGTTCGCCGGGGCCCCATGGATGGCCTTTGCGATCATTTCGATCTCGGCCTTTGGCGGGGTCACGATGCCCGCAATCCAGACGATTACATCAAGCCTAACACCCAAGAACGAACAGGGAGAGTTGCAAGGCGCGCAATCCTCCATGCAGGCCTTCACGATGATTTTCAGCCCGCTTCTGATGACATCGACATTCTCAGCATTTTCCGAAAGAGAGGCTGATTACTTTGTCACATATTTCCCCGGCGCACCCTTCTTGCTTGCGGCCGTCTTCGTCCTGCTCGCCATGATCCCGTTTACGATCGGGGTCCGCCTGAACCGGACTGAAATTTCAGAAACCGATATTGAGACAGCCGAGATCGTTCCGGACAAGGCCGCATAGAAAAAGGGCAACCCGATAGAGTTGCCCTTTTCCACCAATGATCAGGACGGCCTACTTGGCCTTTGTCACAATCCCAAGAATGCCGCCGATAATGCCACCGCCAGCACCGCCATTCAGGAAGCTGCTGAGGTGGCCCATCAGGTCGCCGCTTCCCAAGAGCTGTTGAAATCCAACTCCGGCTTCATTCATGCCATAGCCGCCAGCGAGACCGCCAACGATACCAGCGAGAGCGCCTGTCGCGCCTTTACCGCCGAGAAGTTTTGAGATGATCGGCCCGATAATCGCGCCGCCAGCTCCATTCAGAATGAGTGGTAGAATTGCTTCCATTTTTGATGCCCTCCCGAGGCTTTTTATACGAGAGGCCCCCTTTAAGCCTCTCTGTGTTAAAAGTGATCAGAATTCAAAGCTCTATGCAAGGCCCCTCGCCCAGCGCGCGATCTTGGCTTAAGCTATCTCGATGAAAGAGGTGCGCCCCGCTTTATTCCTTGATCGTGACGGCGTTCTCAATGTTGACCGCACCTATGTGGCGAGCATTGATGCGCTGGAATGGATTGAGGGCGCGGCCGAATGCATTAGAAATTTCCAGGCGCGCGGCTGGTATGTGATTTGTGTGACCAATCAAAGCGGCATTGGTATGGGCCATTATACTGAAAAGGACATGCAGTCCGTCCATGACCATATGCAAAGCGTTCTGACGGCCGATAATGCTGCTCTCGATGCGATTTATCATTGCCCCTATCACCCAGACGCCACTGTGGCGCGCTATCGCAAGGACAGTCTCGACCGCAAGCCGAGACCCGGAATGCTACTATCGGCTATGGCGGACTTTCCAATCAAGCGCGAAGCGAGTTTTCTGATCGGTGACAAACAGACCGACATTGATGCTGCGCATGCCGCCGGTGTTGGAGGGTTCCTCTTCAAAGGCGGTAATCTCGCGACGTTTGCAGAATGGGCACTGGCTGCATTTGAGGATGGAGCGCGATGAAAACGATTGGCCTGATCGGCGGGATGAGCCCTGAGAGCACGGTGTTTTACTACAAAACGCTCAATCGCTTGGCGAAAGAGCGCTATGGCGGGCACGCGAGCGCTAAAATCCTACTGCATTCGGTCAACTTTGCAGAGACGCACGCTAAGCAGGTTGCCGGAGACTGGGACGATCTTGGTGTACAGCTGGCTGAAGCGGCAAAAGGCTTAGAACGCGCCGGGGCTGATCTGATCGCACTTGCAACGAACACGATGCACAAATGTGCACCGGCTATAGAAGCTGCGATTGAAGTTCCTTTCATCAATATCGGCGACGCAACAGCGGAGGCGCTTGTCCGTGATGGGCGAAAACGGCCTGCCCTGCTGGGAACACGGTTCACAATGGAAGAGGCATTCTATCGCGAACGCCTCGAGACACACGGCCTCACGCCTGTCATCCCGGATGACGATGCGCGGCGAGATATTCACAAGATCATCTTTGACGAGTTGGTTCATGGCACGATCAACGAAGACAGTCGCGACCGCTATATTCACATCACAAAGGAGTTATCGGCTGCGGGGGCTGATAGCGTCATTTTGGGCTGCACTGAGATCGGCATGCTACTGAACGAGGAGAATTGCCCTTTACCAGCTTACGATACAGCACTTCTGCATTGCATATCCCTTAGAGAGAAGGCTGTTCGATAGCTTGTAACTATTGATAGCATTTTCAATAAAGATTCGAATTTCACACCGGCGAGACAATATCAGCGTCGCACACAGTGCACTGAATGAGAGCAAACATCTAGATTTCCTCGCGCCATGATTGTCAGGGCGCCCTACCCCACGCTTCATTCAGTCCATAAGAAAGGATTATGACATGAAACGTGTTGCGAAACTGACCGCTGGCGGCGCTGCCGCACTTGCCCTAGCCGCTTGCGCAAGCGTTGCAGGTGCAGACGATGTAGATGCGCCAGCAAGCATCACTGAAGCGGACGTTATTGCCGCTCAAACGACTTGGGGTGACGGCATCGTCGCGATCTCTTCTGTTCACTCAGAAGGTGGCGATTACACAGCCCGCGCGACTGAGCACATCAACGATCTTTACGCCTACGAGATGACAAGCGTCATGTTCAAGCCGACGCTGGCTGCTGAAGACCAGTTCCGTGAAACGTTCGACGAAGCGCTTGCCTACTTCGTTGGCAAAGAAGGCACGGAAGATAGCGGTTTTGCGATCAAAGGCTGGACAAACACCCGCTGGGAAAACAACGGCATCTACACAGATGGCGATTCAGCTATGGCGATGGGCAACTACTTCTTCACAGGCCCAGACGGTACTGAAACAAAAGTTGAGTACACGTTTGGTTATGTCCTCGACGAAGAGGGTGATCTGAAAATCAACCTTCACCACTCGTCTTTGCCCTATTCAGCGGGCTAAGATCTGACGCTTTGCTGCGTTCCTCCCAAAGGCCCCGCTCATATATCGGCGGGGCCTTTTTAAATCATGGCGCCCATTTCAGGTATGAGAGGCTGAATATGACGTGTCGTGTGGATTTTCATCGGGCGCGATTTCTGATTTGGTCATGATCCTGACACGAGGCTGTTTTAGCGGACTGGTTTGGGAGGATTGTGATGCGGCTTTTATGTATCGGTTTGATCGTCGGCTTGACGGCATGCACATCGCCTGAAGCCGGGAACGCAACCGCCAAAGAAGATGTTGATCCTTGGCGGTTTGAGACCGCTGCACCGGCTTTGCGTCTCGCCTCATGCGCAGACGATGATCCATTCGAGCGGGCATCCCCATTCACCATTACCGCGACTGAAATTGAGCGCGGGCCGCAAGAGGGGCAAGATGAAGCGCTATCGGGTGTGCGCTTTGCCGGGGCATGGCATCTGACCTCGGATGAGCCAAATTTCGGTGGCCTCTCTGGGCTTGATACGCTTGGCAGCGGGTCTCTCTTGGCGGTCAGCGATGCGGGAGCTTGGGTGTGGATTGGGATTGATCCTGAAACCGGTTCGCCGGACGGGATTGGCTCGATTGGTTACATGCGCGGCGCGGACGGGAAGTTCTTACCGAACAAACGCGCTGCCGATGCTGAAGGATTGGTCTTCAAGGATGGTCTCGCCTTGGTCAGTTTTGAACAGACCCATCGCATTGAAGCGTTTGATTTGGAAGGCTGTGGTGAGCGCGCACGGGCGGCGCGGGTTGCAGACTTACCAAAGCGTATCAATGGCAAACGCTTGCGCGCAAACAAAGGGCCGGAAGCGCTCAGCCTCGGCAAAGAGCTGCACATCGGATTTGAAACTAAGACGAACGCAGGCGCGCCGAATGCCCTGCTGCTGGAAGATGGCACGCTGAGCGATTTTATGTTTGTTGATCCGGGTGGCGCTTATTCCCTAACCGGCGCAGACTTTGCCGATTGGGGCTATGTTGACCTCTACCGCGCTTATGATCCGGTCCGAGGAAACCGCGTGAAAGTTGAAGTGCGCAAGGGCGGTGATCTGCTCGCGAGCGCGCATATCAAACCACCGCTTCCCGTCGATAATTTTGAAGGCGTCGCTTTTGGACTATCGCCGGAGGGAAATAAGCGGGTTTGGCTGATCTCAGATGATAATTTCAATGAAGACCAGCGTACGCTCTTATTTGCCTTTGATCTGGATTAGTCCTGCATGTTCAGGATCGCATCGATAAGACCAATCGCTTCATAGCTCGCCCAGTCAGCTTCCCCGGCAAGTAGGGCGACCTTCTCACCTTTTGCATCGAAAATGACCGTTGTCGGAAAGCCACGCCGCGCGCCTGTATCGTAGACGATGTCCCAGGCTTCAGGCGGTGCGTGGTAGAAATCGAGGATATTCGGACCAGCAAGCTCCGTTAGGCGGCGCTTGGCATAGTCGCGGTCTTCCTGGCTATCGACGCTGATTGCTACGATTTTGAAAGAATCACCGCCGCGCGCCTGTTGCAGCGCGCTCAGATGCGGCATCTCACGCTCGCAGGGCGCGCACCATGTTGCCCAGAAATTCACGAGAATAACCTGACCTTTAAAGTCCTGCAGGCTGACCACAGCCCCATTGGCGTCTGTAAACGTCGCTTCAGGGGCGGGAAAGCCCCGCTCACTGGTGTCGAGGTCGGCCAGTTCACCAATTGCAAATTTAGCGATTGGGTCGCGGTTGCTCCCCTCCTGTGATCCGCTAAAAGCGACGTAGAGTATACCAAACAGCAATCCGGCAAACATAAGCGGAATAGCGTAACGCAACAGGCGGTCCATACAGGATTGTCCTTACAGGCAGTGAGAGTGAGAGCGATATGGCGGGTAAAGCCAAAAAAGGCCAGCAAATGTGGGGCGGGCGCTTCGCCGCACAACCTTCCGACATCATGCAATCGATCAATGCTTCAATCGATGTCGACAAGCGTATGGTCCGCGAAGACATTGCCGGGTCGCGCGCGCATGCGGACATGTTGGCCGAGCAGGGGATTATTTCTGAAGCTGACCTGGACGCGATCCAATCAGGTCTGGACCAGATTGTTACAGAGGTCCAAGCGGGCGAGTTCCCCTATCGCGCAGACCTTGAAGACATTCACATGAATGTCGAAGCGCGGCTGAAAGAGCTGATCGGCGACCCTGCCGGGCGGCTACACACAGCGCGCTCTCGCAATGATCAGGTTGTAACGGACTTTCGTCTTTGGACGCGCGGCGCGCTCACTGAGGCACGGCGCGTGCTGAAACAGTTGCAGGCTGCGCTCGTCGAACGCGCGGGTGAGCAGGCTGAGACGGTGATGCCGGGCTTTACGCATCTCCAGACGGCGCAGCCCGTCACGCTTGGCCATCACCTCCTCGCCTATGTCGAGATGTTTGAGCGTGACCGCTACCGTTTGGCCGATTGCGCCACGCGGTTGAATGAAAGCCCGCTTGGTGCGGCAGCGCTTGCAGGCACAGGTTTTCCGATTGATCGCGATGCGACGGCGGAGGCACTGGGCTTTGATCGGCCGATGGCGAACTCTCTCGATGCTGTCTCAGCCCGCGATTTCGCGCTTGAGGCTATTGGTGGGCTTGCGATTGCGGCAACACACTTGTCCCGTCTCGCCGAAGAGATCGTGCTTTGGACCAGCGCGCAGTTTGGCTTTGCGAGCCTGAGTGATGAATGGTCGACGGGATCGTCTATCATGCCGCAAAAGCGCAATCCGGATGCAGCTGAATTGATCCGAGCGAAAGCGAGTCTAATCGCAGGCAATTTCGCCTCCCTGCAAGGCGCAGTCAAAGCCCTGCCGCTTGCCTATGCCAAGGATCTTCAGGACGATAAATCGCTCACATTCGCGAGCTTTGATACATTCGGCCTGTGCACCGCGGCCATGTCAGGCATGGTCACGACGATGACTTTCCACGCAGAGAATATGCGAGGCGCAGCGGCCAAAGGATTCTCCACCGCAACCGATCTCGCTGATTGGCTGGTTCGTGAGTTAGGCATGCCGTTTCGTGACGCTCACCATGTTACCGGAAGCCTCGTGGCGCTGGCAGAGCAGAACAGCATCGATCTGCCGGACCTGACACTGGATCAGATGCAAACTGTCGAACCGCGCCTTACGAATGACGTTTTTTCAGTGCTGACTGTGGAGGCCTCAGTGGCCTCAAGACAGAGCTATGGTGGCACATCCCCCTTGCGCGTTCGTGAGCAAGTGGAACAATGGACAAAACGATTAGGATTGGAGCATCCGTCATGAAAACAGTGATCAAAACAGCCCTCGCGTTTTCAGCCCTTGCAGCGCTTGCCGGATGCGGACTGCGCGGGGATTTAGAGCGCCCGCCGCCGATCTTTTCCGATCCACCATCTGAGGAGGCGCAAAAGCCTGTCGATTCACCGGCCGTCTTTGCGCAAGCCCCGATCGACCAGAACCGCGTCTATTACAATTCACTGGGCGGTGAAATCCCGAAACCGGCGCCTGAAGCAAATGTCGATGAAGACGCCATGTCGGAGGTCAGTCCCGGCTGATAAACCCACGTGCACCATTTCAACTATAAATCCGGCCGCCTCCACTGCGAGGACGTGGACCTGAGCGTTATTGCTGATGAAGTCGGAACGCCGGTCTATGTCTATTCCAGCGCAACGCTCCGTCGCCATGCCCGCGTCATACAGAGCGCCTTCGAAGGCCAAGACTGCCTGATCGCTTATTCGGTAAAGGCCAATGGCAACATCGCTGTGCTGAAAACACTGGCGAGCGAAGGCTGCGGTGCGGACGTCGTCAGCGGCGGTGAGTTGATGAAGGCGCGTAAAGCTGGAATTCCCGCCTCGAAAATTGTCTTCTCGGGCGTTGGCAAAACACGAGATGAGATGGAGC
This sequence comes from Pseudomonadota bacterium, assembly GCA_038630445.1. GTDB lineage: Bacteria > Pseudomonadota > Alphaproteobacteria > Caulobacterales > Hyphomonadaceae > Henriciella. The sequence goes on from JBCBCO010000017.1 coordinate 7,412, forward strand.
TCGGTCTGCGTGAGGGTATTCATCAATTCAACGTTGAAAGCGGTGCGGAACTTCATGCGCTCTCTGATATTGCGCATTCTATGGGTAAGGTTGCTCCGATCGCGCTTCGCGTGAACCCGGATGTTGCTGCGGGTGGGCACCCGAATATCTCCACCGGCAAAGCAGGCGACAAATTTGGCGTTCCTTGGGCAGACGCACCGGAGCTCTATCGCGTTAGTAAAGACCTGCCCGGTATCGATGCTGTCGGCGTCGATGTTCACATTGGCTCTCAGATCGGCGATTTAGCGCCGATGCGGGCGGCTTTTGAGAAGACGGTTGGGCTGGTCAAATCTTTGCGCGGACAAGGCCATAACCTCTCCCGCGTCGATCTGGGCGGTGGGCTCGGCATCCCCTATCAGACAGGCGACAATCCGGCCTCACCAGCTGATTATGCCAAGATGATTGCTGAGGTGACCAGTGGGCTGAATGTACAGGTCGTTCTCGAACCAGGCCGTGTGATTATGGGCAATGCAGGCATAATGCTCGCGACCGCGCTGTATCATAAACCCGCGCCGGATCGGACCTTTCTGGTGATCGATGCAGGCATGAACGATTTGATGCGGCCGGCGCTCTATCAGGCCCATCACGACATACTCCCGCTTGATGAGCCGACTAAGGATACGCCACAGGCCACCTATGACATTGTTGGTCCGATTTGCGAGTCTACGGACAAATTCGCGGCGCAGCGAAATATGCCAGAAGTGGCCGCGAATGCCCGCATTGCCTTTATGTCATCTGGGGCCTATGGCGCTGTGCTCTCAAGTCAGTACAATGTGCGACCATTGGTGGCCGAAGTGCTGGTCGATGGCGGTGCATTCGCCGTCGTGCGCAAACGCCCCAGTTTTGAAGAGATGATGGCCTTGGAGCAAATACCCGATTGGCTGACCTGAACCGCATTCCGGGCGTTAAAAGCCGCATTGCGCGCACATACCGGCGGCTGCGTGATGTCGCGGCGTGGCGTGCGTTTTGGCCTTTCTTTGCGGTCATATCAGTTTTCCTTATTATCGCCCTGACAGGCTTGGCAGAGGCCGCTTCGAGCCGAGTTGCTGCATTTTCCACGCTCCTTTTCTTTGTCGCAGCCTTCATCACGCTGCTGCGCGGCTATCGGCGTTATTCAGGACCGAAGCGCAAGGATGCGATTCGGACTCTGGACGAACAATCTGATTTGCGTCCATTGACCAGCTTACAGGACCGCCCCACTAGGCCGGAGAAAAGCGGTGTCACGCTGTGGCGCGCGCATGAGCAGCGCCTTACCGATGCTGTGCGGCGTCTAAATGTGCCAAGCTTTAGCGAACTCTGGCGCAGAGCCGACCCGTTTGTCTTTCGCGGTATTCTACCCGTGTCGATTATTAGCCTACTGATCATCAATGGCGCAGGATCGCTAGAGCGGATCGGAAAAGCGCTTTCGCCAGATTATGGCAGTCTGCTCGGCGCAGAAAATGTGCGGATTGAGGCTTGGGTCACCCCGCCAGACTATACAGGTCGGGCGCCGATCTTTCTGGAGGCCGATAACACAGAGCTTCGCATCCCTGCAGGTTCACAGGTGACGATCCGGGCCCAAGCCCCAAGTGCGCCAACCTTGCGCCTGCAATCCGATAAGCGCGAAACCGTAAAGTTCGATAAGACGCCTGAGGGCGCCTATGAAGCCAATGCAGTGATTACCTCTGATACGGACCTGTCTGTGCGCTGGTGGGGACCGAGGCAGACTTGGCGCGTGCTCGCCTCGCCAGACGGTCCACCAAACGCGACGTTCGTTTCTATGCCCGGACTTGGCGAGGATGATCAGACTGATTTCACTTGGTCTGTGCGCGATGATTACGGCGTCGCCAGACTTGAGCTTGCCATTCGACCCGAAGATGATCCAACACGCGCGCCTGACCTGATACCGATTGAACTGGGCGCACTCAACCCGAAAGATTTGAGTAAACAAGATAGCCTTGACCTGACCCGCAACCGCTGGGCCGGTGCGCGGGTGAGCGTGTCCCTGATCGCGACTGACGGCGCAGGTCAAACCGGTGAGAGCGAGCCGTATGTCTTTGTGCTGCCATCAAAACTGCTGCTGCAACCGCTTGCGAAAGCCATTCAGGATGCGCGGGTTACTCTGCTCCGCGAAGATACGCCCTATGAGGCTCAAGAGGTTCAGACGGACGCTTTGTCTGCTGGCGGGTATTTTACCAGCGCGACGCAGCGCATGAATAATGCGCCTGCGGGCATCAGACGCGGCCACACGATGATCGAAGCCATCACGTTTGGCACGCCCGACTATATTCGCGATTTGCTCGTGTACACGAGCCTGCGCTCAGCTATGCGCGAGATTGAAGCCGCAAGCAGTACCGACACCGCAAAAGACCTCGATGAGATGCTGTGGGCGGTCACGCTGCGCGCTGAATATGGCAGTGCGGCGGACGCTTATGCGCGTTTGATCGCAGCAAAGAACGCGCTGGAAGAAGCGCTTCGGGATGGCGCAAGCGAAGAAGAAATCAAGCGGCTAACAGAAGCGTTCAAAGACGCCGCGCTAAACTATTTCGCCGCGCGCATGGCCGAAGCGATGGCCAATGGTCTGGCTGAAGGTGGGCCACCGCAAGACGGTGCGGCTGGCGGTGGAGGACCAAATCTGGGCGGGCAGAACTTCACGGACATGTTGGACGCGCTGGAAGACCTAGCCGAGACGGGCGCGACAGATCAGGCGCGACAGCTCCTCTCTGACATCACCAACATGCTGGAAAACCTGGAATTCCAGCAGGGACAGGGCAGCGGCGAAGGCATGCCTGGTATGCCCGGCCAAGAAGCAGACGGATCGGATGACGAAAACGTTCCCGAAGAAGAACGTGAACTGTCTGACACGATGCGGGAGCTTTCTGAAATCCTGCGCCAACAGCGTGAACTGAATGACGAAACGCTGGCCCAACAGCGCGGCGAACGCTCTGAACAGAGCGAAAATGGCGAGGAGCAAAGCGGCGGCGAGCAAGCGCAGAATGGACAAGGCCAACCGGGTGGGACTGAAGGCCCCGGCGGTGAAGAGCGCGCCGAAGGAGGATCAGGTTTTGGAAACGATGAAACCCTCGCGGAGCAACAGCAGCGCCTCGCCGATCTTGTTGAACGCCTGATGGAGCGCACCGAGGACGGTGAATTCGGCGTTGGCGACATTGTCGATGAAGACGCTCTGGAAGCGATTGAACGCGCGCAGCGCCGGGCCGGCAGCGCCCTAGAAGACGGCAACGAACTACGTGCGCTTCGCAATCAGGAAGACGCGACAGAGCAACTCCGCGATCTGGCGCTGGCATTGGCAGAAGAGTTGGATGAACGCCGCGCGGCACGCCTCGGCGAAGAGTTTGGCAACGGGACCGATACGGGCCAAACAGATCCCTTCGGCAATAACCCACAAGGCGGCATTGGTTCAGGCGATAATGTCGACATTCCGGACCAGATTGAGCGCCAACGTGCTAAAGACATTCTCGAAGAGTTGCGCCGTCGCTACGGTGACACGATTGACGAGGACGAACGTGAGTATCTGGAACGCCTGCTCGACCGCTTTTAGGCTTTAACACAAGATAATGTCATCACGATGGATGATGGCCGGCCGGCCACGATAGCCAATTACAGCTTCGACATCCTCGCTTTGAAGGCCCTTGATACGCTCAATATCCGCAGCGCTGTAAGCACTGACACCTTTACCAATGTCAGCCCCGTCAGGCGCGCGCAGGGAAACAGCAGCCCCGCGTTCGAAAGTGCCTTCAACGCTTACAACCCCCACAGGAAGCAGGCTCGCGCCACTGCGAAGAGCCGCCGCCGCGCCTGTATCAAGCATGATCTCGCCTTCAGGGCTCAAATGGGATCGCAGCCACGTTTCACGGGCCTTGTCTGGGCTGAGCGTAGGGATGATCCATGTTGAACGCTCGCCGTCCAAAATAGCCTGCAAGGGGTGCTTCCGGTCACCCAAGGTGATCACTGTTGAACATCCGGCCGAATAGGCGATCTTTGCGGCAGCGAGCTTTGTCACCATTCCGCCAGCCCCGATGGCAGCCTCGCTATTGGCTCCACTCGCCATGCGTTCGACGGTTTCGGTAATTTCCGTTAGCTCGGAAATGTGCGTCGCTTTAGAATCCGTACGCGGATTATCAGTGTACAGTCCGTCTATATCAGACAAAAGTATGAGCACATCTGCGCCGACCATCCCGGCAACGCGTGCTGCGAGACGGTCATTATCCCCGTAGCGGATTTCATCTGTCGCGACGCTGTCATTCTCATTGATAACGGGTAGAGCGCCTGCGCTCAGCAAAGTTTCGAGCGTTGCGCGCGCATTGAGCCAGCGGCGACGATTCTCTGTATCGTCTAATGTCAGTAGCGACTGAGCAACAGGGATGTTGTACGCAGCAAAAGCGTCCGCTAAAGCCGCCATCAGGAAAGGCTGGCCAAGCGCTGCGGCGGCCTGCTTTTCTTCCAGACGTTTAGGAGGTTTATCGCCGAGATGACGCCGACCGAGCGCAATTGCGCCGGAGGAGACCAGGATCAGCTCGCGCCCGTCTACTCGAAAGGCTGCCATATCCGCCGCTAAGCGAGCGAGCCATTCAGTGCGGGCTTCGCCGCCATCACTGACCAGCGCAGAGCCAATCTTGATGACAATCCGGCGTGCGTTTCGCAGCGTGTCTATTCGGGTGCCCATTCGTCTTCCAGTTCGGATAGATCCTCATCGACGTCTTCGCGCAGGGCTTTAGCAATCGCGAAGAGCGCCTCTTTGACGCCAATATTTGCGACAGATGACAGGCGCATGGGTTTATGCCCGCACACCGCTTCAACGGCCGCGGCTTGTTCATCAACAAGTTCCTCGGGCAGCACGTCGACCTTGGACATGGCGACGATTTCAGGCTTGTCGGCCAGTTTACCGCCATAGGCCTGTAACTCTTCGCGGATCGTGGTGTAGGCCCCGGCCGGGTCATCCTGTGTGCAATCGATCAGGTGGAGCAGAACCTTACAGCGCTCAACATGACCGAGGAAGCGATGGCCAAGACCAATCCCTTCGGCGGCACCTTCAACGAGGCCCGGAATATCGGCTAGTACAAAGCGCGTGCTGGTTCCAATATCGACAATGCCGAGACCCGGATTGAGCGTGGTGAAGGGATAGTCCGCAATTTTAGGTTTGGCAGCCGTAGCGCGGCTCAAAAAGGTCGACTTGCCCGCGTTCGGTAAGCCCAACAGCCCAGCATCCGCAATCAGTTTGAGGCGCATCCACAGCGTAAACTCTTCACCCTCTTCGCCATCGTTTGCACGGCGTGGTGCCTGATTTGTCGAGGATTTGAAACGCAGATTTCCCCAGCCGCCATTGCCGCCTTTGGCCACCATGACGCGCATACCGACCTCAGTCAGGTCAGCGATCAGGGTTTCTTGATCTTCCTCATAGATCTGCGTGCCCACAGGGACCGTGATGATTTTGTCTTCGCCGCCGCGGCCGTGGCGCTGTTTGCCCATACCGTTTTTGCCGCGTTCAGCCTTGTGGTGCTGCTGGTAGCGATAGTCGATCAGTGTGTTGAGGCCCTGGATCGCTTCAACATAGACATCCCCGCCACGACCCCCATCGCCGCCGTCCGGGCCACCAAACTCGATATAAGCCTCACGCCGAAAAGACGCGCAGCCATTACCGCCATCCCCGGCTTTGACATAGATTTTGACCTGATCGAGGAACTTCATGTCGTTTCTTTCGACTAATGTGAGGCTGTCCGCAAGGCCATCTCTGGCGGAGCACCGCGCGTGTAGCGTAAAGCCGGGCTAGCTTTACCCCGCGCGGCACCAATATGGGGAACGACATCGACGGCCTGAAACCCGAGCTTTTCGAGAACGCGGCCAGATGCCGGATTATCCGTAAAGTGGCCTGAAACGAATTGCTTTATGCCCTGATCTTGCTCAGCCCAGCGCATCACTTCGCGCGCGGCTTCGCTGATAAAGCCCTGTCCCCACCAAGGTTGACCAACCCAATAGCCGATTTCCCAAATCTCATCGGTATGACGATCAAGGCCGCAACAGCCAATCACGCCCTCTTTCGCATGCTCAAGCATGAAGACGCAGGCTTTGTCATCAGCCCAATTCTGCACTGCTCTCTCAATGTAGTCCTCAGCATCGGAAAGCGCATAGGGATAGGGCGCGCGACCGAGATTCCACGCGACATCACGAACGCCAATTCGCTCGGCAATTTGCACTGCGTCACGGACTTGTGGCGCACGTAAAGACAGGCGCTCTGTGTGAAGAATTGCCGGTGTCGCCATATCTAAACCCTCAAGCATGGAAGAGGAGGCAAATAAAAAGGGAGGCAGTGACCTGCCTCCCCTTGAGAACGTTTGGCCACCCCTGTGAGGCGGCTTTCAATCCGCCTATTCAGCTGCGTCTGCGAGCGGTGTCACCGACACGTACTGACGGTTGTCGCGCTTGCGCGTAAACTCAACCTTGCCTTCGACAAGGGCGTAGAGCGTGTGGTCTTTACCCATGCCTACACCGCGGCCCGGATACGTCTTCGTTCCACGCTGGCGCTTAATGATGTTGCCAGGGATCACGTGCTCGCCGCCGTATTTCTTGACGCCAAGATACTTAGGATTTGAATCGCGTCCGTTCTTGGACGAACCGCCTGATTTCTTATGAGCCATTTCCGGTCTCCAATCTACGTCCGGGCTATACCCGAACTTTGTGTCTTAAGCGAGGTCTTTCGCCTGCGCGACCCAATCATTTTTCTCGAACTTACCAGCCGCGCCGATTTTTTCTTCCAGCGCTTCGATGTCAGCCTTCTTCATTTTCGCGATTTGCGCGAAAGTCGTGATGCCCTCAGCGTTCAGCTTCTCAGCGAAAACTTTGCCGAGCCCTTTCATTACAGTCAGGTCATCAGCTTTAGCCGGAGCAGCTTCTTTCTTAGCAGCGGCCTTTTTAGGTGCAGCCTCTTTCTTAGGAGCTGCTTCTGTCTTAGGTGCAGCTTTCGCCTTAGGCGCTTCTTCTTTAGCAGCGGGCTTCGGAGCCGCTTCTTTTTTAGGCGCGGCTTTCTTCTTCGCAGGGGCTTTCTTGCCGTCTGCGAGAATAGATTCGATCGTCACCACAGTTTCAAGTTGGCGGTGGCCGCGCTTACGACGATACGTGTTGCGCTGACGCTTTTTGAAGATCATCACTTTTGAGCCTTTGCGCTGCTCAATGATGGTGCCGACAACGCTTGCGCCTTTTACAACAGGCTCACCGACAGTGACTTTGCCGCCGTCACCAATCATCAACACGTCTTCAAACGTAACGCTATCACCCGCTTCTGCAGCGAGTTTTTCGATGATGATGTCATCACCTTCGGCAACTTTATACTGTTTGCCACCTGTCTTAATGACCGCGAACATGGCGCTCGTCCTTCCGGAACTCTCAGAAATGAAACTCGTGTCCGCTGCCGATCAGGCGCGGACGTGAAGCGCGGGATAAACACTAAAGCCGCGGCCAAGTCAAACCCTGTTCGCGGTGAATCGCAGAGCAATCCGCAGCGAGCCCCTATAGACCTCGTCTATAAAGCCGTTAGAAGCGCGGAAACTTAAATCCGTTATGACATCAGACACTGAGTAATTGGAGAATAAAATGTCAGCTAATCGTCCCCAAGCGCGAGCCCCGAGAGGGTTTCAGGACCGCCTCGGTTCTGCCATCGCTGCTGAGGCTGAGCTGATCCATCGTGCCTCTAGCGCCTATGAGAAGTGGGGGTTTCAAAGACTCGATACGTCCGCATTTGAGTTTACCGAGTCGCTCGGCAAGTTCCTACCGGATAAGGACCGCCCGAATGAAGGTGTGTTCTCGCTTCAGGATGATGACGACCAGTGGATGTCGCTGCGCTATGATCTGACAGCACCGCTCGCGCGCTATGTCGCTGAGAATCGCCAAGTGCTGGGCAAGCCGTTTCGACGCTGGCAGGCCGGGCCCGTGTGGCGCAATGAGAAGCCGGGCCCCGGACGCTTCCGCCAGTTTACGCAATGCGATGCCGATTCCGTAGGCGTGCCCGGGCCGGCCGCCGATGCAGAAATCATTATGCTGGCCTGTGATGCGCTTGAAGCGATTGGCATTCAGCGCGGCGAGTACAATCTAAAAATCAATACGCGCCGGGCATTGAACGCGGTCCTGTCGCAAGTAAGTTCCACTGGAAGCGAGAGTGAAGCCGAGCGCAATGGCACAATTCTTCGTGCGATTGATAAGCTCGACCGGCTTGGGGTTGAGGGCGTTACGGCGCTCCTAGGCGAAGGGCGACTGGATGAGTCAGGCGACTTCACCAAAGGCGCAGGGCTCGACGCAGCGTCCATCGATCGCGTCATCGCCTTTGTTTCTGCCGGTCAGAGCGATAATGATGCAACAGTTGTCGCTTTAGAGAAGGCGATCGGCAACACAGATACAGGCTCCAAGGCGCTCAGCGAAATCAAGGCGATCACGTCTATTATGGAGCGCTGTGGTTATGGCGGCAACCGCGCAGCAATTGATCCCTCAATTGTTCGCGGCCTCGACTATTACACAGGGCCAGTTTTTGAAGCTGAACTGACCATGCGAAAACCCAACGGAAAGCCGATTGGCGTCGGATCGGTCGGCGGAGGCGGGCGCTATGATGATCTGATTGCGCGTTTTACAGGCGAGACGATGCCTGCCACAGGCTTCTCTATCGGCGTAAGCCGGCTGATTACAGCGCTGGAAGCTGCGGGCCGTCCGCTCTTGGGGGACGCAGTTGGGCCGGCTCTTATCCTCGTCTTCGACAAAGATGACATGGGCGATTACTTCGAACTTGCCCAACGTTTACGGGCGAAAGACATCCCCGCTGAAGTCTATCTAGGAGGATCGGGGATGAAAGCGCAGATGAAATATGCCGACCGGCGCAATTGCCCTGTCGCGATCATGTTTGGCAGCGACGAGAAAGACAAAGGCATTGTCTCAATTAAAGATCTCCGCGTCGGCAAGAAAAAGGCTCAAGCGATCAAGGACAATGAGACCTGGCGCGAAGAGCGGCCGGGGCAGTTTGAGTCATCGCTGGACACTTTTGAGACGGCTGTTGCAGATGCGATTGCGGCGGAGGTCTAGGTGAGCAGGCTATTTGGCACGGACACGCTGGAACAGGTCACGAGCACGCTGCGCAGTGCATTCGGTGCGCTTGGCGGTGAAAGAATTGATCTGCCGAGCGTGCAGCCGCTGGTTCCTTATTTGGAATTTCTCGGCGAAGCGTATCGCCAAAATATTGTTGAGCATGGCGGAGATGAGCTTTGCCTCTGCCCTGATCTGACGCTGGCATTAGCCCTCCAGATTGCTTCGGGCGATAGCCCCATCGGCACCTACCAAATTGACGATCTGGTTTTTCGTGGCTCGCGTGTCGCGCAAACAGCCTCACCGGTTCAGCGCCAAATTGGCGTTGAGATTTTTGGCGCAACCGGGGATGCGAACGATGATACAAAAATCGTCCTAGCCACAACCGAAGCCCTCTCAGCGGCAGGCGTGACGGATTACACGTTAACATTTGCAGATCCAGGACTGGTCTTTGCCCTGATCGATAGTTTTGACCTACATAAAAATTGGAAGACGCGGCTGGAAAAGTCATTCTCGATGCCTGATACATTTGAGCGGGATTTGGCTGATGCGAGTGATGTCAGTGAGGCCCCCGCCCTCTCGCGGGCTTTGGCAAGCCTACCTGCTAAAGAGGCGCGCGATGCGCTGTCCAATATGTTCCAGACAATGAACATTACACCTTTCGGGGCCCGCAGTCTTGATGACATCGCAGAGCGCCTTGCGGATAAGGCCAAAGAGACCGAACGCCCGCTCAAGTCGGAAGATGCTGTTCGTCTACGCGCTGTTTGCGGGGTCGAGGGCGATCTTCATGACAGTCTCAGTGCGCTCGCAACGATCGCGAAGGGGTTAAGTGGAGAGATGGATGGTCGATTGGCCTATTGGTACGACTTACTGACCTCCCTAAACGCGGCAGGATTAGACCTAACAACAGCACGTTTTGATGCCAATCTCGCTCGCGAACTCTCTTATTATGACGGTTTTGTTTTTGAGTGCCACGCGCCGAATGGATCGGTCCTCGGCGGCGGCGGGCGTTATGACGGCCTGCTCAGCGCGCTGTCTGGCGGCACTAAATCGAGCGGTGCGGTTGGCGCGATGCTGCGACCTGACAGAATCGCGACCCTGATCGGGGGAGCGGTGTGATGTTAAATATCGGACTTGCTTCCAAGGGGCGTATTCAGGATCAGACGTTTAATTATCTGGAAGCCATCGGTCTGCCTGTAAGAACGGAGAACGGCCGGTCTTATAATGCGGAGATCAAGGCTTTGCCGGGCGCGCAATTATGGTTGCTGCCTTCGAGCGAAATCGCGAAGCGCCTACACAGCGGCGAATTGCACATTGGCATAACCGGCCATGACCTTTTGCTTGAAACAGGTGACCTTGTCGGCAAAGTAGAGTTACTCGAACCGCTTAGCTTCGCAAAAGCCGATCTCGTCGTCGCGGTGCCGAATAGCTGGATTGATGTGAACTCCATCGCCGACCTGCGCGAGGTTTTTGCCGATATTCGCCAGCGCATGGGTCGTGCCCCTCAAGTGGCAACGAAATATAGCCGAATCGTACGCGAACACTTCCTGAAAGAGGGCATTAGCGACTTTCGCATTATCGCCGATCCTGGCGCGACAGAAGCTGCTCCTCTGCGTGGGATTGCCGACGTCATCGTAGACATCACGACAACAGGCAACACGCTACGCGCAAACGCTTTAAAACCGCTGAATGATGTGATCCTGAAAAGCGAGGCCTGGCTTGCCGCCAATGCGACCACCGATATCTGGACCTCAGATACGCTGGATGTGCTCGAGACCATGATGAAGCGGATCGCAAGCTTTAAGGATCGCCGAACCCTCGTTCGATTTGCCCCAGAGGCAGACACGCAGGATTTGCGCATCGAACTTGTGTCCACATTTGACGATCCAATGTCAGACCTGATCTTTGCCGGAGCAGGCATTATCTATGGCCCGAAGGATTGCGCTTTTGAGATCGCCTCATTTCTACAAGACCGCACAAAGAGCGCAGTGAGTGTATCAGAGCCGGACTTGATCGTAGATCGTCAGAGCAACGCTTTTGAACGATTTCGCACCGCGCTATCAGGTTAAGTCTAGCACGCTACTCCCCTGTCAGATTTGGTTTCCGTTTCTCTCTAAACGCGTCGACCGCCTCCTTGCGGTCATCCATATAGTTTGAGACGCTTTCCCAGCCGACTGAAGCGTCCATCATTTGTGCCGCAAGGGCGCGCAGCGGGATATTTGCGACAGTTTTCGTCCAGCGCACGGCCCATTTCGGGTTAGACTGAAGTTTGGCGATTAATTCGCTGACTTTCGCGTCGAGCTGGTCGGTCGGTACTGCGTAATTGATCAGGCCCAGTTCTTTGGCTTCAGCGGCGGTCAGGAGGTCACCTGTCATCAACAGCTCTTTAGCTTTGGCGAAGCCGATGAGTTGCGGCCAGATCAGCGCGCCGCCATCGCCCGCGACGAGGCCGACTTTCACGTGGGGATCGCCGATCAGAGCTTTCTCATCCGAAATAATGATGTCGCACAGCAGCGCGATGGTCGCTCCAAGACCCGCTGCAGCGCCATTCAGGCGGCATATCATGGGCTTTTCCATATCGAGGATGGAGGTGACGATGCGCTTGGCCTCCCAGGCGATGTCGCGGAACTTGCCGGGATCGGAGATTTGCTCATCGAACCAGTCGAAGTCCCCGCCAGCACAGAAAGCCCGACCCTTGGCAGTGAGGACAATGATATCGGAATGGCTATCGCGCTGGAGGTCGGTAAAGACGCGGCCAAGCTCTTCATGCATGGCGGCATCAACACCGTTGACCGGGTGGTCTGAGGTGATTGCGGCGGTGAGGACGCGCTCAGTGCGTTCAAAGGTGAATCGGGTGTAGGGTTCTTGGGTAATATCGAAGGGCGTGGTCATTTAGAAAAGTCCTATGCCGAGGCTGAACAGGAAGTAGGTGATGAAAATAGACGCGACGGAGACGCTGACGAGGCCTATTGAGGCGCCGATGCGGGCGCGTCCGAAATGGCCGCTGCGCATACCGCGGTAGAGGGCGAAGGCGGCTAGCGCGAGGCCGATGAGGGCGATCCAGAGACCGTAGCGCGCTGATGGATAGACACCAAGAGGGAGAGCCATTGGATTATTGGTCGCGGTCGCGAGAATGCGACTGATCGTTAGGTAAAGACCGCCGAGGGTTACGCCTGCGCCAAGCCATGCCAGTGGGCGCGCACCATTGAGGCTTAGGGCGTCACGACCTTCAATCTTGCGCGCCGCCCAGCCGATCGGGAACGCGATCAGAGCTAAGAGGGCGACAAGTGCTGCCGCAATCAGGCCGCGTGGATAGGCGCCGTCTCGCAGGCCAACCGCGAAGTCATAAGGTCCTTGCGTTTCAATCAGATTGGTCAGGAAGTCCGGCGGGGTGATGTCCGCAATACAGCTGGTATCGACAGTCTCCATCGGGGCCTTGGCAAAGGCGAGCATCATGTCGCCGCCACAGCCTTCGAAATGGCTGACGAAGGCGCCATGACCGGTATAGGGGACCTCGACGTACTGACCGTTCGGAAGGCCGGGCATAATGCTGTTGCTGTAGGATGGCGGCGTAATCGGGTCGACGAGACCAGCCCCCACCAGCACGGGCACGTCAGTCATGAGCGGTTTCACGCTGGGATCTGGGTCGACTTTGTAAGCCTCGTTACACAGCTCGTTCCATTGAACGGTTGAAACGAGGCGCGAGAGGATGGGTTCATCGGTTTGAGACTGTGCGAGCGTTTCGTCGCTCTCAATGGCGGACCCCCGACAATTGGCGACGATTTCCATGCCGTTGCCGGCGCGATGATCGATGCTGCGCCCAATCTGTTCGGCATAGGCAGCCATCGCCTTTTCATCGCGGCTCTCGAGCACGGTGAGCAAACTTGGGAAATCAGCGAATTGACTGCGGTTATAAAGCGATTGGAAGACAGCCGCCGCGGCAAGTGTGCCATCAAGCACGAGGCGGCCTTCAAGAAAGCTGCCCGGATCGAGGTCTTCGATGATCATCGGGTCTGCGTCATATGCCTCAAACGTCGCGATGAAGCGGGCAGCCATGTCACCGACGTCGCGGGCGCAGGCCTCATCTGCTGCGCACATCTCGTTCATGGCATTAAGCGACGAGCGGAACCCGCCAGCGACATTCCAGGTGCGACCTGTCGGATCGGTTGCGGGCACAACACTGTCGAGGATGGCCCCGCGGACACCCTCAGCGTCGACATTGATGACCGCCTGGCCGAGGGCTGTGCCGTAAGAGACGCCGAGCAGGACCCACTCATCATAGCCAAGCGCGATGCGGATATCGCGGACATCGAGCGCGTTTTGCCAGGTGGAATAAGCGTCGATGGGGATGCCTTTTTCAGTAGCCTCGGACAGGCATGTGCGGAAATTCTCGATCAGTTTCTGCTGGCCTTCCGGATAGGACGCGACACCATACTGAGAATTACGCGGGACAGCGCGGCAGAAATGGCCTTCGGAATAGCCGATGCCGCGTTGATCGAAGAAGATCAGGTCAGCGGCGTCTCGAAACTCTGTCGCCCACTCGCCCTGATAGGCACGGATACGGCCAGCTGCGAGGGAGGGCGCACCGGGACCGCCGGTGAGGCGAACGATGGCTTTGGCTTCGGGGTCGTCACTGGTGGATTTGATTTGCAGGACAGAAAGCTGGATCAGGCGGCTGTCAGGATTGGTGCGATCCTCGGGAACCAGGACATAGCCGCAAATGAACTCGTCCGGGTCATATTTCAAAGAGCTGGTATGGAACGGGCAGACATAGGGTGTGAATTCGGGTTGGAAGTTGAGCCATGTGGGGTGGACTTGTTCGATCGGTGAAGTGGCTGTAGCCGTAAGATCGGCAGGTTCGCCTTGCGCAGTCGCTATCAACGCGAAGCCTAAATAGGCGAAAACACCAAGTACCAGAGCTTTAAATTTGCGCATTCTAGCCTCCCTTTTCTCCTACTTAGCCTATTCCTCTCCCACTTTCACAACACGACGCCCAAAGTTTTCGCCTCTGAACAGACCGCAAAAGGCTTCGGGCATTTTATCGATGCCGTCGAAGCGTTCTTCTTTCAGTTTGAGTTGGCCTTTGCCGATGAGGGTGGCCATGTCGTTCAGGGCGACGCCGAACTCTTTCGCGAAATCAAACACGACGAGCCCCTGCATCATGACACGGTGGGTGATGAAAGGCTTGGTGTTGACGATGCCGGGCGTCTCTTCCGGGCTGAGATTATAGTCAGCAACTTGACCGGACACGCAGATACGCCCGTTCAGGCGCATTTTGGGCAGGACGCGGTTGATCATCTCATTGCCGACATTGTCAAACAGGAGGTCGACGCCTTTCGGCATGGCCTCGGCAATAGCGGCGTCGAGGTCCGGCACTGTTTTATAATTGATCGCGTGATCGAAGCCCGCCTCTTTGACCAGCCAGTCGCACTTTGTGTCGCTGCCAGCGATGCCGATGACCTGTTCAGCACCACCTGCCTTGGCGAGCTGGCCTGCTGTGGCGCCAACCGGGCCAGCTGCCGAGGTAACAAGCACGCGGTCGCCCTCCCTGAAACTAGCGACAGATTTCAGGCCGAACCAGGCCGTAAGGCCGGGCACGCCGAGGACACCGATCCAGAGCGAGAGTGGAATGCCGGGAATTTCCGGGACTTTACCGATAAAGCCCTTTCCGGTCTGAATCGTATGGGTCCGCCAACCGCCCGCGCAGAACACTTTTGTACCAACGGGATAGTCCTCGTGCTCACTGGCATCGACGACTCCGACGCTGAACCCGTCTATTGGTTTGCCGAGTGGCAACGCGCTGGCATAGCTGTCGCCGCCGGAGAGGCGCGAGCGGGTACCGGGATCGACGGAGTTAAAGACATGGCGCACGCGGAACTGGCCCTCGCGCGGGGTCGGCGCATCAACCGTTTCCAGAGCAAAGTCAGACGGCTTCGGTGCGCCCTCGCAATAGGTTTTCAGGACGATCTGCTGCATTGGCTCTGTCATAAGCGCTCCTCGAACTTGATTTTGGCCTGTAAGACCATGTTTAAGAGTGGAGGGCTAGGGGGGTCGCAACGGCATAGGGTTGCGACGCCAAGATTGGCCCGCCTAGACCGGTTTAGACACGCGCGGAGAGCGACATGGCGGATGAGAAACCCAAGCTGCGATCACGCGAATGGTTTGATGATCCATCTGATCCGGGGTCGACAGCCCTCTATCTGGAGCGGTATCTGAATTACGGCCTGACCATGGAAGAGCTGCAGGCGGGCAAGCCCCTGATCGGGATTGCCAATTCGGGCAGCGAACTCGCCCCATGCAATAAGCACTTCATCGACCTGATGAGCCGGATCAAGGACGGCATCCGCGATGCAGGGGGTGTTCCGATTGAGTTTCCGGTGCATCCAATTCAAGAGACCGGGCGTAGGCCAACCGCGGCGCTGGACCGCAATCTGGCCTATCTGGGACTGGTTGAGACGTTACAGGGTTATCCCTTGGACGGCGTGGTGCTGACGACGGGATGTGACAAGACCACACCGAGTCAGATCATGGCGGCCGCGACCGTAAACCTGCCCGCGATTGTTTTGTCCGGCGGGCCGATGCTGAACGGGCACCATCGCGGCAATTCGAAAATCGGGTCGGGCACGATCAACTGGATTGCGCGCGAGAAATACGCGGCAGGCGAGATTGATGTGGACGGGTTCATGCAGCTGGCCGGATCGTCTGCGCCGTCCGCTGGGCACTGCAATACGATGGGTACGGCACTGTCGATGAATACGATTGCCGAAGCACTGGGCATGAGCCTGCCGGGCTGCGCGGCAATCCCGGCGCCCTATCGCGAGCGCGGGCAGATGGCCTATTATACCGGCAAGCGCGTCGTCGACATGGTCTGGGAAGATCTGACGCCGTCGAAGATTTTAACGCGCGAGGCGATCATAAATGCGATCCGGGTTGGCAGTGCAGTTGGATGTTCGTCAAACTGTCCGCCGCATCTCTTGGCCATCGCGCGCCATGCAGGCGTTGAGCATTCGATTTCGGACTGGCTGGAGTATGGCCACCCAATGCCACTGCTAGTGAATTGTCAGCCTGCTGGGGAGCATCTGGGTGAGGACTTCCATCGCGGTGGCGGCGTACAGGCTGTCATTCGTGAATTGGCGGGCGCAGGCCTAATTGAACCGGACACGGTGACTGTAACGGGCAAGAGCCTGATCGATAATCTGGCGCTCGGTCCCGATCCATATGTCGACCGCGAGGTGATCAAGCCGTTTGAGGCGCCACTGATGGAGCAGGCCGGATATATGGTGCTCTCAGGCAACCTGTTTGACAGTGCATTGATGAAGACGAGCGTGATTTCACCGGATTTCCGCGCACGCTATCTGTCTAATCCGGATGATCCTGACGCGTTTGAGGTCACGGCCTTCGTCTTTGAAGGGCCTGAGGATTATCACAGACGGATCAATGATGAGAGCCTTGGGATTGAGGCGGATTCGATCCTGGTCGTTCGCGGCTGCGGCCCGATTGCCTATCCCGGCAGTGCGGAAGTGGTAAACATGCTGCCGCCGGATCGGTTGGTGAAGCAGGGGATCATCTCTCTGCCGACAATGGGCGATGGGCGCCAATCGGGGACGAGTGCGTCGCCGTCCATCTTGAACGCATCGCCAGAGGCGGCTGTTGGCGGCGGACTGTCGAAGCTGCGCACGGGCGACCGGGTTCGCATTGACCTGAATAAGGCCAGCGCGAATGCGCTGGTGGATGCGGCGGAATGGGCCGCGCGTGAGGCGGTCTGTTATGTGCCGGAAAGCCAATCTCCCTGGCAAGAAATTGCGCGCGAAAACGTTACACAATTGGGCGATGGTGCCATCGTTGAGGGCGCGGATCGTCATCAGAATATCCGCAAAACGAAACTACGGCATTCGCACTGATTTTACCACGGACGGAATTTAAGCCTGGCGGTGATCGGGATAGCAAAACATATTATGCCAAAGATCCCGCCATAGACCTGTAAGACAGACAAATAGACGGATCCAACAGCGATTATTCCTATTAAAAGACCAATCACGATAAGACAGATCTGTATTCTTGGACCTTCATATTTAGGAATACTGTTCAAATAGCTCATAAGAGTCAGACCAAGCGCAAGAGAGAAAAATCCCATGAGGAGAGATGTTCCTTGGAAGAGGCCCCATACGGATGCATCCATCCTGCCAATAGGCGTCACGCCTATCGCGTTTATTCTATTGAATAACTCTGCACCTGAAAGATGCATACAGTGCACGTAGGTGTGCAATAACCCAATTATGATAAACGCCACACTTCCGACAGCAAAGCTAATTCGCGCAAAACTCATGGCTCATCTCCATAATATACAATAGTGTATATTATTTTCTTCATCGGATCAATATGGAGACGTATAAATTTCAAATGACGAAACTGACACGAAATGACTGGATTGAAATTGGCTTGAAAAGCCTTCGTGATCATGGCTTTACGTCACTGAAAGCGGACAAATTAGCGAAGCAAAATAACGTCTCCAGAGGGTCATTTTATGGGTATTTTCAAAGTATCGAGGCATTTCATGCCGCGATCTTTGAGGGTTGGCTGGCACAGTCAGAGGCGATTGCGAGCGAGTTAGCCACTCAACCAAACCCCGAAGACAAACTGATCTATCTCATTGATGCTGCAGCGAAGAGTGACCTTCCTCTTGAGAGAGCCATCCGTTCTTGGGCACATCTAGATGCAAACATTACCGAGCGCGTTCAGGAAATCGATAAGTTCAGGATTGGGATATTGGTCGATGTCTTGTCCTTACTTCTAGAGGACAAGCAGACTGCGCGGGCAAGAGCGAAATTATTGTACGCCTCAGCGTTGGGGGTCGCCTTTCTCCCGAAAGAATACTCAGGAATGAACGCGACTGATTTGAGCGAATTAAAGACGCTCTTTGGACGATAGAAGAGCAGATAGTCAATGGGAGTTAAGATGGCGCTTTGGTCTTGAGCGCCAGTGCGTGAAGTTCACCGCCCATTGTGCCTTTGAGGGCGGCATAGACAAGCTGATGCTGCGCCACGCGAGTCTTGCCGCGAAACTGTTCTGACACGATCTCAGCCTGCCAGTGATTATCATCACCGGCGAGGTCTGTGAGTGTAATTTCAGCCTCTGGAAAGGCATCGCTCAGGAAGCCTTCCAACGTTTCACGGGTCATTGCCATGGCTTAAGCCGGGCTTGGATCGCCGAGCGGTTCATCACCGCCTTTATCCTTGCGACGCTTGCCAATGACAGGCACAGCAGACCCAACACCGCCACCGCCGGCGCTTGGATCAGGCTCATCCGGGCGATCCGGCATTTTGCCGTCATTGATCATGCCGCGAATCTCATCGCCGGTGAGCGTCTCATATTCGAGGAGTGCTTCGGCAATCATGCTCCATTGATCGCGATAGTCCGTCATGATTTTGCGGGCATCGTCCATACCTGTCTGGATCAGTTTGCGAACCTCTTCCTCAATATGTTTCGAGGTTTCCTCTGAGACGGATGAGGATTGGACGAGTTGTTGACCGAGGAAAACCTGACCCTGATCTTCGCCATAGTCGACAGGACCAATCGCGTCTGAGAGACCCCAGCGGGTCACCATAGCGCGCGCGAGGCGCGTGGCCTGCTGAATGTCCGAGGCCGCACCTGCTGTAACCGCGTCATCGCCGAACTTTTCTTCCTCAGCCACACGGCCGCCCATAATGATGGCAAGGCGTGAGGTCATTTCGATCCGGCTCATCGAGAGTTTGTCGTCTTCAGGCAATTGCATGACCATGCCCAGTGCACGACCGCGTGGAATGATCGTCGCTTTGTGAACCGGATCCGCTTTCGGCACTTTTAGCGCCACAATCGCATGTCCTGCCTCGTGCCAAGCTGTCAGTTCTTTTTCAGACTGCGACATGACCATTGAGCGCTTTTCAGGGCCCATCAGGACTTTGTCTTTCGCGTCCTCAAATTCGATCATAGCCACAACGCGCTTACCGCGGCGGGCCGCCAAGAGCGCGGCTTCATTGACGAGATTTGCCAGATCGGCACCGGAGAAGCCCGGCGTGCCGCGTGCGATGACTTTTGGATCGACATCTTTGGCAAGCGGGACGTTGCGCATGTGGACTTTCAGGATTTTTTCGCGACCAATGACATCCGGGTTTCCGACAGTCACCTGACGGTCGAAACGGCCTGGACGCAGAAGCGCAGGGTCAAGCACGTCAGGGCGGTTGGTTGCCGCGACGATGATGATACCGTCATTGGCTTCAAAGCCATCCATCTCAACCAGCAGTTGGTTCAGCGTCTGCTCGCGCTCATCATTTCCGCCACCGAGGCCCGCGCCACGGGAACGGCCAACAGCATCAATCTCATCAATGAAGATGATGCATGGTGCGTTGCGCTTGGCCTGTTCGAACATGTCGCGGACACGGCTAGCGCCGACACCGACAAACATTTCGACAAAGTCAGAGCCGGAAATCGTAAAGAAGGGGACGCCCGCTTCACCCGCAATCGCGCGGGCGAGAAGGGTTTTACCAGTCCCGGGCGGGCCAACAAGGAGTGCACCTTTGGGGATTTTACCGCCGAGACGCTGGAATTTCGCTGGATCGCGCAGGAAGTCGACGACCTCTTCCAACTCTTCTTTCGCTTCATCAACACCAGCCACATCATCAAACGTCACGCGGCCTTGTTTCTCTGTCAGAAGGCGCGCACGGGATTTACCGAAGCTCATCGCGCCGCGACCACCGCCGCCGCCTTGCATCTGACGCATCATGAAGACAAAGAGGCCAACGAGTAGGAGGATCGGCAGAAGGCTCATAATCAGGCCACCAAGGCTGAACCCTGTCTGTGCATCTTCTTCGACCGGAACGCCCTGTTCCGCGAGCCAATTTGAGAAGTCGATATTGTTCGGGAGCTTCTCCGCGTAGAAAGATACGCCGTCTGTTGTCTGACCAAAGACGCGGTCGGGCGTTACGGTGACCTCACGTATGCGCTGCTCTTCAGCGGCTGTGCGGACCTCAGAAATCTTCCATTCCTGAGCGCCCGCTTGCTGCGGATCTCCGTTCATAACAGCCAAAAGGCCCAGAAGAAGAAGTCCAATCAGACCCCAAATCGCAAGGTTACGCATATTCATAGCCGCTCCGAAAACTCTGCTCGTAATGTGTCTCAGTCGATATAGGATGAAAAAGACGCGAAAACGACTCAAATCCTGTCAATCTTTAGGATAGAAGCGGTTAATGCGACAGGATGGACCAAGTTTGGGGTCTATTGGGAAAGGTTGAGTATGAAAGAGGCACTGAAACTCTGGGGCCCGATCGCCCTTATTGCGCTAATCGGGGTGATTATCGCGCTGCGCTTGATTGCACCGCCGCCGCCAAAATCGATCAGTTTTGCTGCCGGTGGAGCCGATGGTTATTATTTCTATCTGGCTGATCAATATCGCGAGGCGCTAGCAAACCACGGTATTGATGTCGTTGTGCTAGAGACGGCGGGGACCGGCGAGAATTATCAGCTGCTTTTAAGCGGCAAAGCCGATGTTGCTTTATTGCAAGGCGGTATTGCTGGCAGCGCAGAGCGTCAGCAGATTTTGACGCTTGGCGGGGTGTTTGCCGAGCCGTTTTTGGTTTTTGTGCCCAGTTCAAGCGATGCGGATGACTTCGGAGATTTACGCAACGCTCGGCTTTCGGCCGGCGCTGAAAATTCCGGTACGCGGGCCCTCACTGTGGATCTGCAATCTTACTGGGGCGGGCCATGGACACAGCCGCTCGCGCTGTCAGGTGAAGCAGCCGTAAGCGCGCTCGAAGCAGGTGAAGTCGATGCCGCCGCTTTCGCTGCATCAATCTCAACGCCGTATATCACGCATCTTTTGGATTCGCCGGATTTACGCTTGCTGGCGTTTCAGCAGGCAAATGGTTTATCTATGAATTTCCCTGCTTTAGCCCCAAAAACCCTGTTTGAAGGCGTAATCAGCCTCGATCCAAACATTCCAGAGACGGATACATCTCTAATCGCCGCTATCGCGCAGCTTGGCGTTGCGCGCGATCTTCACCCAGCCATCCAAGCGATATTGATGGAAGCCGCTGACGATATTCACCGGCCAGGTAGCGTACTAAGCAAGCCGGGTACTTATCCCAACCCGCGCGATATTGATCTGCCGCTGTCGGCTGAGGCGGAGCGCTATTACCGAAATGGACCAACCTTCTTGCGGCGCTATTTCTCTTTCGGGGTGGCAAATTTCCTCGAGCGCGCCTGGGTGTTTCTCATCCCATTAGCGGCGATCCTGATCCCACTCGTGCAGATGGCCCCACCGGTCTATCGCTGGCGCACGCGGCGCAAGATTTATGTCTGGTACAATGACCTGCATAAGCTGGAACGGCGTGGGATTGAGGCAGAGAGTGCGGAGACGCGTAAGCAGGTCTTGGATGAAATCCAAGCGCTCCAGAAAGAGACGGGGCAGCTGAATGTCCCTGTGTCATATAATGAAGAGCTGTATCAGCTGCGCA
>JBCBCO010000180.1:0-3379 GCA_038630445.1 Pseudomonadota bacterium
CCGACCTCAGCCATCCGGCCAGCCCCTTTGGTGATGACCATAAAGTTGACGATGATCAGGACACCGAACACGACGAGGCCAACGAACAGGTTTCCGCCCATGATGAACATCGCGAAGCCCTCAATCACTCCGCCAGCGGCACTGGTCCCGGTATGGCCTTCAGAAATGATCAGCTTGGTCGACGAAACATTGAGCGCGAGGCGCAATATCAAGGATGCCAAGAGCACGCTCGGAAATGACGAGAAGTCGAGCGGTTTCTCGATAAAGATCGCTGTGGTGAAAATCAGGATTGCAAACGCAAAGGACGCGGTCAGCCCAAGATCAAGCACCCAGGCAGGGACGGGCAAAACCATGACCAGAATAATCAACATAAGCCCAATCGCGAGCAGCGCGGTGGGCTTAGAGAGATCGAGGAGTTTAGACTCTGGCATACGGGGGTCAGCCTGTGATCATCGGGATTATCATGTTGTTGAACAGATCGAGGCAGACCCGCGTCATGTATCCAATTGAGAGAAAGAAGACGACGACAACAGCAATGATCTTCGGCACGAAAGTGATCGTCATTTCTTGAACCGACGTGAGCGCCTGTACCAGGCCAATCACGAGACCGAGAAGCAAGGCGACGCCCAGAATCGGCAGGCCCATCAGGACACCTGTCCACAAAGAGGCCCGCAGGACCTCAAAAATTTCAGCTTCGCCCATTGTCCCCGCGCTCCTGTTAGACCGGCATACGCAGCAATTCTTGATAGGCTTCGACAACCTTATCGCGGATGGTGACCGCCGTATCGAGCACCATTTCAGCATTGGCCAACGCCTCGACCATGGCGTGAGGATCCGCGCCGCTGACAGCCGTTTCCACGGCCGCTTGCTCGGCTTGCTGGACGGCTGCCTTGAACTCTGACGCGCCCTTCGCGATGGGGTTTTCTTCCACCTCGGGCTTTGCTGGCGTGGTGGTCGGCGTGGTGATTTTTGCCGGGTTGAGCGTGTTATATGCCCCGAAGCCGAAATTGGTCATTCACGCCTCCTATCGCCGCAGCACATCGAGCAAAGAGGAGTACATGGTCCTCGCTTGCTGGAATGAATTGAGGTTCGCCTCATACGCCCGGTTGGCTTCGCGAAGATCGGCCATTTCGGTCACGAGCGAGACGTTGGAGAGCGTTACATAGCCCTCAGGATCGGCCATGGGGTGAGACGGATTGAACTCCTGCTCGCCGGCCGTCTCGTCGAGCGACATGCGCAGCGCGCCGAAACTGATGCCGGCCGCATATTGCTGTTCGGTCGTCAGGATTTTGCGTTGGTATCCCGGCGTATCGGCGTTCGATACGTTCTCTGCGCTTACTGTAATGCGCTGAGAGTTGGTGCGCATCCCGGAGACCGCCTGCATCATCGAAAACTCAAATGGATTCATGATTCTGGCTCCTAGCTCCGTCGTCCAAGTGCAAGCCTCATCATCTCCAGAGATTTGGAGTAGACCGTCATTGCCATCTGATGTTGTTGCGAGGCACCCGCCGCACGGAACACTTCATTCTCAATGCTCACCGTGTTGCCGTTTGGCGAGGCGGGCATATTGCTCAAGGTTTGTTCGAAGGATTGGCTGAAATCGATCTTTTCAATCGTTGGGCCGGTGCGTTCCATGAACGCTGAAAAGGATTCAAGCTGCACCGCTTTATAGCCAGGCTCATTTGCACGAGCGAGATTTTCGGCACTGGTCTTTTGTGACTCCGCCGCGTGTCGCGCCATCGCCCCGTAGATCTGAAAGAGCGAAAGATCAGACAGCATTCGCAAATCCCCTAAGGTTAATGTTTCAACAAAATTTGCGACTATAAGTTGAAGAAAGAATTAACATATACCCTGGGTTTAATTAACTTTTGGCCGCAGCCGCTCCGCAAACCTTAAGAGCCCTTAATCCTCAGGAAAAACTGCGGATTATGTTGCTTTGATCGGTCACTTATAGAGGCGACCTGCCTTGTTCGAATGGATGCTGAACCAGGCGTTTGCCAAAGCTACATTCGCCGACCGGCAGGCCGCGTACGCGCACCCTGAATTCAAGATGCGCTTTTTTTGGTGGAGATTAAGCCGCAAGCGCCTCTGGCATCTCTTCGCCGAGCAGCTGCGCTTCGAGTTGCACGATCTGCTTCAAATAACAGAGCGCTGAAAAGTAACTGTGACGACGAATGAGTTCCTGAAGAATTGGAATGAGATCCGGTTGCGCAGGTGCGAATGCTGCATTGAGATCCTGACACGCCGCTTCGAGGGCTGGCAGTGTGTCCGCCTCGTTCGCGTCGCCAGTGATCAAAAGTTGGATCGTATAATAGACTTGCTTGACAGGGGTCGTCGCATCCGTTGGCTTGAGCGCGTCTCGCGTCCTCAGAATCCGTACGTTCGGGCTATCAACTTTAAAGCTGCCTGGCGCATCGCCATTTTCGAAAACGGCCCCGTTCACAAAAAAGCGCTCTTCTGGAGCGAGTGTTAGCATCAGTTCGGACATTCCTAGTCCCTCCAAGTTTTCACTTACGCTTATCCTAAGACGTTTGCGAAGGAGCGCCGCGTGAGGCGCTCCCCGCGGATTTAATTTACTGGAACAGTGACAGCAGAGACTGCGGTGACTGGTTGGCGATTGATAGCGCCTGCGTGCCGAGCTGCTGTTGGACCTGCAGCGCCTGCAGGCGAGCCGATGCCGCCTCCAGGTCAGCATCAACCAACGTACCGATGCCAGAGCGCAGTGAGTCAGACAGGGTTGTTACGAACTCAGACTGTGATTCGATGCGGCTTTGGTCAGAACCGAACGCAGCAGCGGCACCGATAACATTGTCGAGAAGCGTCTCGATATTGTTCAGGGCCGCTGACGCGTCAGCGGCGGTGCTGACATCAATCTGGTCAAGGCCGAACAAGCCGCCCGATGCCGTGCCGTTACCGTCGTTTGCGACGATGCTAAGCGCCTGACCGCCTGTGGTGTCATCGATCGCGAGGGTCCAGGCATCCGTGGCGGCATCATACTGAACTTGAGCAGATACACCCTCAACAGAGGCTGAGCCAATCGCTGTCGCCAAACCCCGCGCAACGTCCTCGGCCATTTCATCCTTGCCGGCGACATATTCAAAACTGTCACTGCCAAGTGTAACACGGAAGCCCTGTCCCTCTGGAAAAGAGGCCGTCGTCGAGAAGTCGATGCTCGTTGCACGCTGAGCAAGGGTTTGACTGCCGTTGACATTCGTCGCCGCTACGCCGTCAACCGTTTCGGCAACGAAGCTTGCGGGCGTCGCCGCGCCGAACAGCGCCGCGACCTGGCTTGTGGCCGTGGCAGTCTTGTCCACGGTCCCGGCATAGCCCGCCGCCGGCGAACAGGTGATCCGGCCCCGCCAAGGGAACGCGGGCTAAC
>JBCBCO010000181.1:0-3346 GCA_038630445.1 Pseudomonadota bacterium
AACAGCGATTGGCACGAATCCCACCGCTTTGCTTCTATCGCCGGGAAGTGAGCTGCTGATCAGACTTTTGCCGGACATCATCGCACCGCGCAGTGTTACAATTCTATCACCGACGTATGGCGACCACGCAGAGGTATGGAAACGATCACGCGCGGATATCGTCGAAACATCTGATCCACTCGCTTTTGCAGAGACAGCGGATGCGATCGTTCTGACTCATCCCAATAATCCAGATGGGCGATATTTCGACCTCGGTGAGTTGAACGCTGTGCGCAAGACGCTTGCCGATCGTTCCGGTTGGCTGATTATCGATGAGGCCTATGCAGACCTCTTACCGGAACAGAGTATGGCAAAGCGTGGTGGAATGGAGGGTCTGATCATTCTGCGATCATTTGGAAAAGTCTTCGGTCTCGCAGGCGTCCGCCTAGGTGCACTGATCGCGCCTGAGCCCATTATCGCAAGGATGAAAGATCGCCTCGGCGTCTGGCCTATTTCAGGAACGGCTCTGACGGTCGGGGCACGCGCCTATACGGACACCGCTTGGCAGCAACAGACGCGCGAGAGGCTGAAAGCTGCCGCAGAGCGGCTGGACACGATCCTCATAGAAGCGGGACTCTCACCTACAGGCGGAACCAGCCTTTACCGCTTCGTCGAAACACCAGACGCTTACGCCCTCTTCGACCATCTTGCACAGGCGGGTATCTATATCCGACGTTTTGATTGGTCGCGGAGACATGTTCGCATGGGTCTACCTCTAGATGCAGACGCTGAATCTCGCCTCGCTGCCGCGCTCAGCCTTTCAGCGTGATCGGTAAACCCGCCGCGACGAATTCGACCCGGCCGCAGACCTTAGCGACCGCCTGATTGAGTCGCCCCTGCGCATCGCGAAACGCACGACCGAGGGGCGTTTCTGGAACTAGACCGAGTCCCACTTCATTGGATACGAGAATAATCGGGATACGCATCGCAATAACGGCGTCGCATAACCGCTGGCTCTCAGTATCTACATCGCGATCATAGTGCATCAAATTAGAGAGCCAAAGCGTCAAACAATCGACCACACAAACATCACCTTTTTGATCAGCAGCTTGCAAGGCATCGACCAGATCCAACGGCGCCTCAACGGTCGACCAGCCTGTCCCCCGCTCCGTCTTGTGGCGCGCGATGCGGTCCGCCATTTCACCATCCCACGCTTCGGCTGTCGCAATGAAAACGCGCGTCTCTGAAAGACGTTCAGCAAGCTTAAGCGCCCGCCGGCTTTTACCAGATCGCGCCCCGCCGAGAATGAAATATGACTTCACCATAGGAGCAGCGCTACCATCTCGATCATGGTATGAAAACATGTTTGTCTGAAATCTTTCGGAGAGAACGGAACAGCGCTGTCATCACAAAGATATGATGCACCGCGAAGCTAGGTTTGGATTGTAGCAGAGCCTTTCAGTCCTTAGACAGAAAGACATAAAGCAAACTTAGAGAACGCGCCCGTTGAAATATCTCATCATCTCCTTTGCCGTATTCGCCTTTACAGCATTCGTTCCGCATATCGCGGCGCACGCCCAAGATAATCCAGATGCTCAGGCAGAGCCGGAAAGCACAGCCCCTAATGAGATCGAACCGGAGGCGGCACCTGAGGATGAGGAGATTCCCGAGACGGTCGCCGCGGCGATTGAGCTGCTGACAATTGTTGGCATGATTGATGATGAAGCAGAGATCGCTCCGAACGGCGCATCCTTCACGCTTAATGATGTGCCCGTCACTCTGGTGTTTGACGTCAACGCGGACCGAATGCGGCTCATTTCGCAAATTCGTCCGAGCGATGGTCTGTCAGCTGCCGTTTTGAAGCGCATGATGCAGGCAAATTTCGACAGTGCGCTGGATGCCCGCTACGCAATTGCACAAGGCCAGCTCTGGTCGACGTTCATCCATCCGCTCAGCTCTTTGACACAGGAAGACTTCGTTTCCGGCATCGCACAGACCGTCACACTGGTTGAAACGTATGGAACAACCTATACGTCAGGCGCAGGCGTGTTTGGTGGCGGCGACTCAGCCGATGAGATCCAAAAACAGTTGGAGAACCTGCTGGAAGGCAAGGATATTTAGGCTGGACTGACAGTCATCATGTCAGTCGGCTATCACTGAACGCAACTTACCTTTGAATCACGTACCATATAACGAGCAGTCCTATCCCAACGGCGATATCTATCCATGCACAGAATGGAATATACCATTTTGGAATGCGGGCGCCGAAATTGTCATTCAAGTGCAGAAAGTCCCAGAAGGCGTGCGCAAAAATACCCACGGCGATGACCCAAGGTTGCCAGATCAGGCCCAAAAGCGCCGCGCCCCCGAACATGCCAGCCCCTGCAAGTTCTCCAAAGAAAACATTCACGCGTCCATCAGCTGCGCCAAAGCCGATATACGCCCCGGCAATTAAGGCGAGCAGTAGCGCCGCAATTTGAACCGAGAG
Organism: Pseudomonadota bacterium; assembly: GCA_038630445.1. Lineage (GTDB taxonomy): Bacteria > Pseudomonadota > Alphaproteobacteria > Caulobacterales > Hyphomonadaceae > Henriciella. Next base: position 2,468 of record JBCBCO010000181.1, read on the forward strand.
ATCAAAGGGAAGAAACGGGTGCAGTGGCAAAGTCAGGCCAATCACTCCTGTGCCCATCAGATAGGGCCTCTTAGCTTCAGCTTGCATCGCTCTGTGACTCCTGAATAAAAATGAAATAATTTTTTATTCAGGAGTGTGGGTATCTGCAAATTGCATAATTGTCGCGCCTAAGACTAAGCCCCGCGTCCGCTCTGCCAGTACCTAATTGTTCCCGGCACAATAAGCCCTAGCGCGGCGGTGCTTAGCACCAGCAGCACGCCGAAAACCGGCAGATAGAAAATCCAGCCGACAATCACGATCGCCTGACATGCAACACTATAAAGCGCGAAACATCCGCCGTCGCCGATCAACCACAAATCCGCCACGACGAATCCGAGCAACGCCGATGGGACTAATAGGAACCCCGCCATCGGTTCTACTTTTAAAAGCCTTAATGCCCTGCCCAATGCAACAAGATAAGGCAAAGCCAGCATATAGATCATGACATAGAAAGACGCCGTCAACATGAGTGCCAATACCTTATTCAGATTAGTGAGTGAGCAATCATATATATAATCTGACTTGTCAATTAAGAGTTTTAACGCCCTCGCATCTTGGCATCCCGACTGGGTCAGGGCAGTGTCGCTCCCATGATCAAAATCCGCCTCATTCCTGCCCTCGCGCTACTCTCGGCTGCATGCGCTGCGCCTGCCCAGACCCAAGACACTATGGAGACCGCTTCGCCAATGGCCGACGCCCCTGCCCTTACCCTCGAACGTCTCTACGCCTCTCCCAGCCTGTCCGGTCCAACGCCTCAGGGGGTGAAATACTCGCCGGATGGTAAGCGCGTCACGTTCCTGAAAGCGCGCGCGGATGAGGGCGACCGTTATGACCTCTGGC
>JBCBCO010000182.1:0-3294 GCA_038630445.1 Pseudomonadota bacterium
ATGAAGAGCTGTCCGGCAAGCTGAAGAAGTGGGTGTATGAGTCCGGCGGACTGAAGCCAGCTGATGAGCTTTACCGTAACTTCCGCGGTTCTGATCCGACGATTGAACCGCTGCTGCGTATCCGTGGCTTTGATACAGGTGAGAGCGAAGGGTAAGTGCTTTTTTCTTGAGGCATAAAATGAAAAGCTCCTCTCCTCGCTGAGAGGGGCTTTTTTTAAGGGTTTGATTTGGCCTGGAGATGCGAACGGCGACGGAATAAGTCTCTCAAAGATTTAACTATCGACCCCTGATCTCAATTGTAATGTCATGACATATTTCGAGGGAGCGTTTTATGAGGTTCAATTTATCAAGACGGGCGATGATCGTCCTGTTTGGTGTCGGCCCGATTGCGATGGGATCAGTCAGTGCTGAGACGGCGGCGGATGACGACCTGAATACCTGTCTCGTTAAGGTCATGGACTTCGCTGAGGGGCCTTTTGATTATACCGGCGTCAACGCGCGGATTAATGGTGAGTACAGCACGTTCATCACGCAATCGACGCACACAAGACTGCCGGATGGCACGTGGGAATACTCATCCTTTGGGGGTGATATGGAGGAGCGTTCGACGTCTTTCGTTCGCCTCGTCGGGAACCAGATTCTGACCCGATCAGATGCGGAGGATGCGACTGAGGCGGCTAGAACGTTCACGATGTGTGAGGGCCCGGACGAGGTTGGTCGCATAACCACCAAATCGACGTACGAACTCCCCCCAGTGGAGAGTGACCCCCAAACATTGTTGGTTGAGATTACAGCGCTCTATGGCGAAACGGGCGGTTACTTCGCTGAGACGATCAAGAATGAAGCGGGTGAGATCATTGCCTATAGATCTGGTGTCTCAATCTCCACGAAGTGACGTCACTTAGGATGCTATAGCGTGATGGCTTTGACCGTCAGCTGACCTTTGTGTCCAACCACTCAAGCATGTCAGCTGTCACCTTATTTGTGCCCGGTTCATCGACGATCCAGTGGGCGTTGTTGGGGTATTCGAGATAGTCGCCTGGGATGGCGGCTTTGGCGTATTTTGCGCCGACTTTGCGCACGGCCTTGATGACGGTGGCGCGGTCTTTTTTGGCCCCGATGGTTAGGGTTGGGACTGTGATCTTGCTTTCATCAATTGGGCCGGGTTCGCTGAGCTGTTCATAGACGCGGCCGCTATCGTAGACGGCGCCGGCGTAAATTTCTGCGTGACGCTCTTTCGGGACGCAGTTGGTGACGCCCCAGGAAAACCCGTTTGGGCCGACCTTGAACACGCCGCCGGGAATATTTTTGCGCCCGGCTTTCAAGATGCTCCAGAAGGTTCGTAGCACGCGCAAATCAGTGACGGTGCAGTCTTCGGGCTGAGCGGGGGTCAGGAAAATTCCGGCTTTGACGAGGTCTGCCTCGGTCAGCTTCTGAGCGATGAGGCCGCCCATGGAATGGCCGATCACAACGGGTTTCTCGCCGTGCGTCTCTGTCAGTTCGCGCGCTTTCTCACCCATCCCTTCGATATAGTCATCGAGGGTTAGATCGGCCAAACCTTCTGGTGGGGTTTCATTGGTCCTGAATTGGGGAAACAGCGTTGGGGCGTCGCAAGTCCAGCCCGCGGTTTCAAAGGCCGGGCGCATCGTGTCCCAAACCTCGCCACCGCAGCCGACACCGTGAATCATAAGCAGCGTTTTCGCCATAAGACCCTCCCGATCTGTTCTTATCGGAAGAAACGATACGCGGATTTATCGATTTGAAAAGCCGTCTACTTTTTGGTCGGCTCTGTCCAAGGCACAAATCGCTCGGCAACCTCTTGATAGACGGGTCGCTTGAACGGCACGATGAGGTCTGGAATTTCGCCTAGCCGCGCCCAGCGCCACGCATCGAATTCCGGTTTATGCTTGTCGAGGCGCACATCGCTGTCAGAGCCTTTGAACCGGAGCGCAAACCATTTCTGGCGTTGTCCCAGATACGGGCCGCCCATCCTTTTGCGGAGGTCCATCGGGAAATCATAGTACAGCCAATCGTCAGTTTCCTGCAGGATCTCGACGAGCTTCGGAGCGACCCCGATTTCTTCTTCGAGTTCGCGCAGGGCGGCTTCGGCCGGGTCTTCACCCTTGTCGACACCGCCTTGAGGCAGTTGCCACTGGAACGCCCCGCGCCCATTGATCCTGCGTCCGACAAAAACGTGACCGGCTGGCGAAAACACGGCCAAGCCGACATTGGCGCGATAGCGCGATGGATCACGGATGGGCTCACTCACGGAGCAGGTTGTAACGGCTGCCCTGATGTTTGCACAGAGATTGTCTGCGGTGTTTTCTGTTGGCGCGCATGGTGACTGGCCGGGGCGAGGACGTAGCCTTTGGCTTCCAAGCCGCTGGTCCAGTCTTTCAGCATGTCGATGCTAATCGGATAGGCGAACGCTGTTCCGAGTGCGCGGCCATTGGTGCGGGCCTGCGACTCCAGATACATCAGTTTGGCCTCGATTGGGTCGCCTTCCGGCAGGGCATCGATCACAGTTTCGGAAGCCGCATAGGTTACTCCGCTATCCGTCGCGATCGTGCTGAATACGGCGTCGTCCAGACTGCCATCTTCGAAGAAGGCGAGGCCTTTTTCATCCAATGTGGTGAGCAGCATTTTGGATGCGGCCTCATTGGTTGCGAATTTTGCGCCCTGATAATTGATGACACCGGCATAGCCGGACACGCGGCGCAGGAGCTTGTCGAGCCTTTGGCGATTGATGTCTTCACTCGCGCCGGATTGCAGAACCTGAGGGTGCGGGCGCGTTCGTCCATAGCTGTAGGGTTCCAGAGGAAGCTCAATCAGGACTTCGTGGCCGTCAGCGCGGGCACGCCGGACCCATGTGGTCAGGTTTTTAGCGCCGGGTGCGAAAGAGAGTGTGACTTCGGCGGGCAGCTCGTCAATCGCGGCCTGTGTGTGACGCCAGTTAATGCCCATACCGCCCACAATGAGCGAGATGGTCGGTTTGTCTTCGGTGTTCTCAAACGGGCGGGAAAACCGCTCAAACGGTGTGTTGGGGCGGGGTTTAGGGGCTTCGACGGCAGCCACTGTTGTGGGACTGGTTGGCTCTCCCGTGACGGTTTGGCTTGCTGTGTCAGTGTTCGTTGCGCCGTCCAGTTGGCTGAGCGACTGACCCGGCGCGACGAGTTTTCCGTTGATGCGGATGCCTTGGTTCTGTTGCGAAGCTGTGGGTTGTGACGGTCTTGGTGTGGCAGCGTTTCGAGAAGCGGCTTGCCCATACTCGACGCCGAGAGATGGCTCCTGAGC
>JBCBCO010000183.1:0-3281 GCA_038630445.1 Pseudomonadota bacterium
GCGGGCGGCTCAGCAAGAGAGATATGAGTTTGAAACTGGCAATCTTTGATATGGATGGCACTCTGGTCGATAGCCGGGAGGTTATCCAAACGGCTATGGCCACAGCGTTTGAACGCTGTGGCCTTGTTCCTCCGGCTTATGAAGAGACGCGCCAAATTGTCGGCCTTGGGCTGAGCGAGGCCTGCCAGCGCCTTGCACCAGACTATGATGACCTGCCGAATCTGGTTGCTGAATATAAACAGGCTTTCGTGTCGCGGCGCAGTGAGCCCGATTTTAAAGAGCCGCTCTATGACGGGGCGATTGAAACGCTGGAGCGCTTGGCCAGTGAAAACTGGTTGATTGCGATGGCAACGGGGAAGTCCCATGCGGGGATCAAAGCGGTTTTCGATATGCATCCGTTGGGACAGTATTTTGATACCGTCTGGTGTGCTGATGATGGGCCGGGCAAGCCGCACCCGTTCATGTGCCTTGAGGCGATGAAGGCCGTTGGTGCTGAGGCGGATCAGTCTCTCATCATTGGTGACGCAATTTTCGACATTCAGATGGGGCGCGCGGCAGGTATTCACGCGATTGGTGTTTCCTGGGGTTTTGGCGAAGCAGAAGAGTTACAAGCAGTGGGCGCGCATGAGGTGCATCATGACTTTGCAGAGCTAAATGTTGCATTGGATGCTTTCGCGAGGGAGGTGGCGTAGTGGACAAGGCCATAAAACCCAAACGGTTCTATAAGAGTGCGGGCGTCGAATTAATTGACGGAGCATGGGCGGTCTTTCTTGACGGCCGGGTTGTCAAAACGCCTGCCAAAGCCGCACTTGCTTTGCCAACACAGGCGTTAGCCGCCGCCGTCGCTGACGAGTGGGAGGCGCAGGGTGAGACATTGGACCTGCAAGTGATGACGCTGACCCGGCTTGCCAATGTTGCGATTGATCGCACGCCTGAGACCCGTGTTGAGATGGTTTCAGAGATCGCGCGGTATGGTGAAACAGACCTCACCTGTTATCTTGCTGAAAACCCGTCAGAGCTTCAGGCCCGTCAGGATGCGGCTTGGCGACCGTGGCGCGATTGGGCAGGTAAAACCCTCGGCGTTGTGCTGGTGCCGGTTTACGGGATCGTCGCTTCGCCGCAGCCGCAGGCGAGTCTGGATGCGATCGTTGCGCATGCTGAGACATTGGATGACTTTGCCCTGACAGGGCTTGCTTGGGCGTGCAGTCTGTTTGGATCAGCAGTGCTGGCGCTGGCCTTGGAAAACGGCGCGATCTCCGCTGAGGCCGCCTTTAAAGCCTCACTCGTCGATGAAGACTGGCAGATTGAGCAGTGGGGCGAGGATCAAGAGGCTATGGCCGCAAGAGCCGGTCGTGAGCGCGATGCAATGGCTCTGGGGCTCTGGTTTCAAGCACTGAAGACGACATCAGGCGTATAAAGTCATTTCCCGAATTTCTTGACAAGTCATTGGTATTGCTGCCTTTTCAATGAAATAGAAGGGCGGAACCAGTGAAGTATATTACCATTTTGGCTGCAGTGTTTGCACTCACAGCCTGCTCGGCCGGAAATTTGACGGCTATCCATAAGAAAGCTGTGATCACGTCTGATGGCTTCGGCACCGATGAGGGCCAACCTGTCGGGATCTTCGTCGATGCTGAACAACGGGCTGTTCTATCAGCTGTACGACCGAGCGTGACGACGACAACGTTTGATTATCGCAGCGGTGCGGCGCGGACCTCGTTCGTTGAAGAACGCACGGGAAATCGTGTGATCTGTGCTGAGCCTGCGCCGGATGCTCTGTCTGCGATTGCAGCCCAATCCGGCGTTAGCGTCTCGCAGTTGAATGATGCTGTATCGGCTGAGGGCGCTTTATCAGAAGTCGCCGCGAATATCGGGGTTCGGACACAGACGATCCAGACATTACGAGATGGGTTCTATAGGGTTTGCGAGGCCTACATGAACGGCCTCTCGGATGAGCAGTATTCGATCATGCTGCGCCGGTTTCAGACCAATATGATTGCCCTGCTCGCGATTGAGCAATTGACCGGGGCCGTGCGTGGCGGCGACGCCTTGGTGGGTGCGTCCGCGGGTGATCTTGATGTCGTGGATGGGGCTGGAGGTGAGCGCTACGGTCGCCGCGGTGTTGGCAATACGGCTGAAACAGGCGGCGTTGTTGGGTCCTGGCCATCTTTCAGAGACCAAAATGCAGGCGTTGCTGTTGCGCAGGCGGTCGAGAACATTTCGCTCGCCCTGATCAATCAGGATTATGGCGTGCAACTCTGCCTCGAATACTTACGCGCAGGGATCAAGGATACGCCCCTGAAAGAGAACTGCCTCGCCGTTGTGGCGGCGTATGCAAATGGCCTGCAGGCGCAGATCACCAATGAGACGGAAGCTCAAAGCGCGCGCATTCAAGCTGAGGCACGTATGACGCAGGCGCGCGCGAACATTCTTGAAGCTGCGGCCTTCGCCATTCGAACAGGCACGATGGATCAGGCACAATTGGAAGGTGTCAAAACGATCATTCAAGAGACCTCTCCAAATACGCCGCCAGAGGTCCTTGCTCCAATTGCCGCTTACCAAGATCTCGACGGCGCTGATTATTAGCAGCGCATCTGTGAGGGATCGCGACATTTACAACCTGTTCTCCAATGGGCATGCACGCTATGTGGGCCTCAAGGAGATCGGTCATGAGCGAGATTGAACTGGATGAACGCCGTCGCAAGTTGAAATTCCGCGCTTGGCGTCGTGGATTCCGGGAAATGGACCTGCTAATGGGCTCCTTCGCGAACGAGCATCTCGCAGGACTCTCAGACGATGACCTTTCCGAATTTGAGCGCCTGCTAGCGACACCGGATTGGGAAGTTTTTGCCTGGCTCGTCGGGCAGAAACCCGTGCCACCGAATTTTGAGAGCCCCTTGCTGACCCGGATCATGGAATTCCGCTACGAGGCACATGCGGGATGAGCTGTCTTAGACTTGCGTTCATTATCGGAAGTCTTCTCGCTCTTATCGAAACTGCAAATCCTGAAAGTGTCTGGGATACGTGTCCCACTCCAACAGAAATTGACCTCTTAGAGTTAGCCGACAGCGTAGATGCGATCACTGTGGGCGAGCGGCATGGTACAGCTGAAATGCCTGCGGTTTTTGCTGATATTGTCGAGCAAGTCGCAGTCGAAGGTCGGCGAGTCACTGTGGCTTTGGAATATCCGCGTGGGAAGCAAGCGTTTTTGGACAGCACCATATCCTGCATCGCCTCAGACGTGCGACCATCTCCTATCCTGTATGCCGATAATATATCTG
>JBCBCO010000184.1:0-3256 GCA_038630445.1 Pseudomonadota bacterium
TCCGCCGGCCCCAGCCTTGAGCTGGGGTCCATCTCTGAACCTGTCGTCTTTGTTGCGATGTCCAGAGATGGATACCAGCTTTCGCTGGTATCTGCGGAGAAATGGGGAGGTGGGGATAGACGGTGATCTATCCGACAATTTCGCTTCGATCAGGTCTTAGATTTGCCTCATGGGTCACTACACGGCGATTGTGCCGCAAGGCTCGAAACGGGCGATTTCTTTGAAATTGAGGCTTTTACTGCGCAAGACGGTGTGGTTGCGGGCTGAGCTATCTGTTCAGAGACCTCGAGCTTGTTGAATTAACAAGACGGAGCTTTTGTTCTAGTCATTTCAGTCTGGAAAAGGTCATTACGGAGGTAAGAAATTGATATGAATGAAGAGCGGTTGCCGCAGACATGGAAAAGGCCCGATTTGCCGCAGTCTTATCGATCCGAAATGCGCGGGACAGGGGCGAGACTGACAGTGGTTTTTGGCCTAATAAGTCTGCTGATTTTCGTGTTTCCGAGTTTGGGGAACCCCAGCACACTTCCCCTTCCTCGCTTAATATCACCTGGACTGCCTATACTCGCGAACATTGCTTTCCTTGGGTTGCCACTGAGTGTGACGATGTGGGTTGGGGGCATTGTCGTCGAAGAAGTTCGGCGCAATGCGTTTGAGGTTTTCCTACGTGGTCAGGGGATTGACCCACAGACTTATACCACTTCAAGTTCAGACGGATCATAATTCAAAATCGGCCCCAACCAGCGTTCCGTGACGCGCACGTCCATGCCCTTCCGGTGCGCATAGTCCTCAACCTGATCGCGCTCTATTCGGCCGACGGCGAAATAGGTGCTCTCAGGATGGGCGATATAGAGGCCTGAGACGGAGGCGGCTGGGGTCATGGCGTAGCTGGACGTGAGCGCCATGCCGATGCGGTCTGCGCGCAGCAGACGGAAGATCGTCTCTTTTTCGGTGTGATCCGGCTGGCAGGGATAGCCGGGGGCCGGGCGGATGCCGGTATATTTTTCTTTGATGAGGTCGTCATTTGTGAGCGCTTCATCCGGCTCGTAACCCCAATGGGTCTTCCGAACCTGTTCGTGCATGTATTCCGCCATCGCCTCTGCGAAACGGTCGGCAAGCGCTTTGACCATGATGGCGGAATAATCGTCGCCTTTGGCTTCGAAGTCTTTGGCGAGTTGGTCGGCTTCGCCGCCTGCTGTGACAGCGAAAGCGCCGATATGGTCGCCTTTGTCGGCGATGAAGTCGGACAACGCGAAATTGGCCCGATTATTGGCTTTGACCATTTGCTGGCGCAGCGTGTGAAGCGTGTCACCTGTATCGAGCTTGATATCGTCGCCTTTGGGGGTTGCGCCCCAGAAGCCGATAACGGCTTTGGGTTTGAACCAGTTCTGACCAATGATTTGTTGCATCATGGCCTCTGTGTCACGCCAGAGGTCGCGGGCGGCTTTGCCGATAATTTTGTCTTCCAGGATGTCCGGCCAGCGCCCGGCAAGGTTCCAGCTGCCGAAATAGGGGCCCCAATCAATGTAGCGGGTCAATGTTGCGAGATCGAAGTCTTCCAGAACGCGGGTGCCGGTGAAGCTTGGGGCAGGTGGTGCACCGCTGCTGAGTTGGCGGGCGTGTTGGCGTGCAGTTTTGAGCGGCAGCCGTTTCTTTGGTGGGCCGCCGGAGCGGGCGTCGCGCATGCGCTCATATCTGGCTTTGGTTGTGTCGAGGAAAAGGGGGCGGTCATCGTCAGAGAGAAGGGTTGAGACAACGCCGACGGCGCGGCTGGCATCCTGAACGTGGACGGTTGGGCCGTTGGCGCGGACCGGATCGATCTTGACAGCGGTGTGGGCGGGGGAGGTTGTCGCGCCGCCGATTAGCAACGGTTGCTTCATGTCGAGGCGCTGCATCTCGCGCGCGACGTAGACCATTTCGTCGAGGCTGGGCGTAATCAGGCCTGAGAGGCCAATCATGTCGACGTTTTCGGCTTTGGCTTTTTGCAGGATGTCTTCGGCCGGGACCATGACGCCCATGTCGATAATGTCATAGCCATTACAGGCGAGCACGACGCCGACAATATTCTTGCCGATGTCATGGACGTCGCCTTTGACCGTGGCCATCAGGACTTTGCCTTTGGATTGATCGGTGGTGCCGAGCGCTTCTTTTTCTTCCTGCATGAATGGGTCGAGATAGGCGACGGCGGCTTTCATGACGCGCGCGGACTTAACGACTTGGGGCAGGAACATTTTGCCGGAGCCGAACAGGTCACCGACGACGTTCATGCCGTCCATGAGCGGGCCTTCGATGACGTGGAGCGGGCGCTCACGGTTGGTGCGGGCTTCTTCTGTGTCAGCTTCGATATATTCTGTGATACCATTGATAAGGGCATGCTCGAGACGTTTTTCGACAGGCAGATCGCGCCAGCGAAGGTCTTTTTCCGCGGTTTTGCCTTTTTGACCTTTGTAAGATTCTGCTAGCGTTATGAGATTCTCAGTGGCGTCCGGTGTGCGGTTGAGGATGACGTCCTCGACGACTTCGCGGAGTTTGGGTTCGATCTCGTCATAGATGTCGAGCTGGCCGGCATTGACGATGCCCATGTCCATGCCTGCTGGGATAGCGTGATAGAGGAAGACCGAATGCATGGCGCGGCGCACAGGCTCATTGCCGCGAAAGCTGAAAGAGACGTTGGAAAGGCCACCGGAAATGTGACAACCGGGGCAGGTCTCGCGGATAATCTTGGTCGCTTCGATAAAGTCGACGGCGTAATTGTCGTGCTCTTCGATGCCTGTGGCGACAGCGAAGATGTTGGGATCGAAAATGATATCTTCGGGTGGGAAGCCGACGGGCTCGGTGAGGAGTTTGTAGGCGCGCTGGCAGATTTCGATCTTGCGGCCTGCGGTATCGGCCTGACCGACCTCGTCAAAGGCCATGACGACGATGGCAGCGCCGTAGGACAGGCATTTTCGCGCGTGGTCGATGAACTCGGCCTCGCCTTCCTTCATCGAGATCGAGTTGACGATGGCTTTGCCCTGCACGCATTTCAGGCCCGCTTCGATCACAGGCCATTTCGAGCTGTCGATCATGATCGGTACGCGGGCAATGTCGGGCTCAGCGGCGATGAGGTTTAGGAAGGTGGTCATCGCCTCAGCGCCGTCGAGCATGCCTTCGTCCATGTTGACGTCTATGATTTGTGCGCCATTTTCGACCTGCTGACGTGCAACTTCTACGGCGGTGGCATAGTCACCAGCAGTGATCAGCTTGCGGAACCGCG
>JBCBCO010000185.1:0-3250 GCA_038630445.1 Pseudomonadota bacterium
AATGAGCGCGCTCGTTTCATCCCAGTCCACAACACAGCCTGTCATGATCAGCGGTGCGCCTGCATGCGCCTCACGAATGTACCGAATATGGTGCTCTGCTGGCTGCAAGGTGGACGGTGCGCCTGCATGGAACGCATGAGGCATGCCGATCGCACCGGCAAAATTACCCAGACCTTCCATCGCTTTTTCGACGTAGACGCGGACATTCATATGCCCCATCTCGTCGCAATCCCATGTGTTTGGGATGCCCTTCCACAATGGGATCATGTGCTGCAGTTCCGGCAGATGCCACGGGCTTCAATGACGGCGTCCTGGATCGAAAACCCAGCCGCAAGCGATTCTTTGGTAAGAGAAGAACTCGTTTCGACCGCATGAAGCTCTTCTGCGCCGCCGCAGGACTGGCATATCAGGAAAATCGCAGAATGTGGGTGAGCGGCGTGTCCGCACGCGACGAAGGCATTGAGGCTCTCAATCTTATGCGCGAGCCCCATCTCCTGAAGAAAATCGAGCGCTCGATAAACGGTTGGTGGCTTTGCGGCGCCGTGTCCATCGAGATTAGCGAGCAAATCATAGGCCTTGGCGGGTTCGTCGCTTTCCACCAATAACTGCAAGACTTTACGCCTGATTGGCGTCAGCTTTTGCCCCTTCGCCTGCACGAGCTGTTCTGCCTCTGCTAGAAAGGCGTCAGCGTCTGTGGGGCTGCAAGGCGTATTTGCGTGAACATAGGTATGAGAGTGGGCCATAGGTGCCATTTTGGATGAATACCCCAAAAAGGAAAGGGGGCAGGCGACAATCCCCGCTAGAATTTTGAGGAGTCCTGGGGCCGTCGAGTCTGTGATTGGGGCCCATCACTTAGGGACGATACGGCAGTAAGCACCTCTGCCACGCGACACGTCCCCGGGCGTCAGCTTTGATTTGACCCCGAACGGGCTGTTGGTTCGGGGTCTTTTCTTACGCTTCGATAAAGGCCTTGAACGCGGCCTCATAGTCTGGATGCCAGCGCGAAAGTGCCGGGCGGTTTTTGATAATGTCATCCGCCGTCCATTGGATGCGTTTCTCGTCCAGCGGTCGTGGGGTCTCATTGTCCGGGCAAAGAATATAGAAATCTCCGCGCGTGAGCGAGCTCATCATAAAGTCCACGGTCTCTTCCGCCGTCGCAGCAAAAGGCGGCTTCTGCGGAATGAAAGCTGCAACCATCGGCGTGTACACAAAAGCTGGCACGAGCAGGTGCGCGCTGATCTGACAGCCTTCCTCTTGGCGCAGCGCGTGCGCGACGCTTTCAGTGTAGGCCAACACCCCCGCCTTAGAGAGGTTGTAAGCATAATTACCCGGCGGGCGGGTAATCCCTTGCTTTGAGCCGGTATTGATGACCGCCGCCGGTTCACCATGGGCCAGCATGCCTGGCATAAAAGCGTGGCAACCGTGGATCACGCCCATCAAATTGACAGAGACCAGTCCATGGAACGCGTTCAGGTCTTCCCAAGGCTTGGTGCCCATGCGGCCAATCCCGGCATTGTTCATCAACACATGCACATTGCCAAACGCGGCGTCCACCTCAGCGGCGAGCGCTTTGACCGCCTCAATGTCCGAGACGTCACAGCGTTTTGCCATCACACGTCCTTCGCCATCTGACAGAGCTGCCGCGGCCTCACTCAGCGCATCTTCTTTCATATCGACCAGGACGACATTCATCCCCGCTGCCGCGAAGCGTTTGACGCTTTCGAGACCGATCCCGCCCGCTGCGCCGGTTACGACGGCCGTGTTGCCTGCTTTCATCCAGTTCATGGTCCATCTCTCCCAGCAGTTAGCCGCGCAATCAGTGTCGGCACATCATATTCTTCATCGCCTTCATAGCGCGGGGCGTTGCGCTCATAGGCAGCTTCAATGGCGTCATGGATCGGTTTGATCCTGACAATATTGTAGGAATGCGTGACAATGTAGAATTCGCCTGCCCGGATCTGCTCAACCACTTTTTCAGCGAACGTGTCGGCGTCCATGGCGAATTGTTCAGAGCCTTTGGTCATCTCGGACGCAACAAAGCCCGGTACAATCATGCCTGTTTGAATAAAGTCTGGAAACTCGTCTCGCATGGCTTCCGTCAGGCCGCGCACGGCATGTTTTGACGCGATGTAAGGCGCGCTGTTCTGGACCGCATTGAAGAAGCAGTTTTCCGACGCAAGATTGTAAATTGCCGCCGGTTCGCCCTGTTCGATCATCCGCTTGCCGAAAACAGCTGCGCCATGCCAGACGCCGAAGAAATTCACGTTCATAAGCCGGTGCAGATCTTCCAGTGGAACATCTACGATCGCTTTGCGGCCAATCGAGATCCCGGCATTGTTGATCAGCACATGCGCGCCGCCATAGGTATCCCACGCAAAGTCGGCGAAGGCCTCCATGCTCTTCGGGTCGGTGACATCCATCACCATGGCGCTCGCCTCCACGCCGAGACCTTGCAGCTCTGCAATGGCTTGGTTCAAGCGGTTCTGCCGCGGTTCGCCAATGGCGATCTTTGCGCCTTCAGACCCAAACCTCTTTGCAAGCGCAAAGCCGATCCCGGTTGCCCCACCTGTAATGACAACGGTTTTGTCTTTGAAAGTGTCCATGAGTTTTGCCTCCCGAACCAGACTTTACACGGCGAGTTGCCGGGCGGCGAGGTCGCGCATGATTTCTTCCGACCCGCCGCCAATCGCCATGACGCGCACTTCGCGATAAATCCGCTCGACGCGATGCCCGCGGATGAAGCCAGCACCACCTAGGATCTGCATCGCCTCTCGGGCGCAATATTCCAGCGTTTCGGTGGCTTGGACTTTTAACATGGCAAGCTCGGCGACCGGCGTATTGCCGTTCTGAACATGCCAGGCATAGGTGTCGAGCATCGTGGTGGTGGCCCAAACCCGCTGCGCCATGCTGGCGAGCTTATGACGGATCACTTGATGATCCGCGAGTCGCTTTCCGAACGTTTTGCGTTCTTGCGCCCAAGCAGCGGCCTCTTCCACACAGACCCTCGCAGAGGCTGCAGCGCCTGCCGCCATGCCGAGCCGCTCGCCATTGAAATTAGCCATGATGCCGTAAAAGCCTTTGTCCTCCTCACCGATCAAGTTCTCAGCTGGTACGAAGACATCATCAAAGTGGATCGTTGCCGTGTCGGAGGCCCACCAGCCCTGTTTGGGCAACTCAGTACGGCTGACGCCCTCGCTCTCAAGGTCGATCAATAGGAGCGATATCCCGCCCATGCCCTCACCGCCGGTGC
>JBCBCO010000186.1:0-3250 GCA_038630445.1 Pseudomonadota bacterium
CATGCGGAGGCTCCTTGCAGGTGTCTACTGCATCTCTCCGGCGGAGCTTGCAACTTCTTCATTTCATTCGCGCGCCAAATCGGTCAAACTCCCCGGATGAGCGAATCTGCGTGGCCAAACTTATCGGGAAAAACCATACTGCAAGTCATCCCTGACTTGGCAGCCGGTGGGGCTGAACGCACGACAGTTGAAATGGCCGAGGCGATCACGCAAGCCGGCGGTCGCGCGCTCGTGGCGAGCGAAGGTGGACGCCTGGAAACAGCGCTCCGCGATGCCGGCGGCGAGCTCATCCGGCTGAATGCCGCGAGTAAAAATCCGCTGACGATCCGTAAGAATACGCGTCTCATCGAAGCCTTGATCGAAGAAGAGCGCATCGACCTCATCCATGCGCGATCTCGGGCACCTGGATGGAGCGCCTATGTCGCGGCGCAGCGCGCTGAAATCCCATTCGTGACCACTTATCACGGCGCCTATAGCGGGCGGTCAGGCCTGAAAAAGCGCTATAATTCTGTGATGGCGCGGGGCGATCTGGTTATCGCGAACTCGGAATGGACCGCCTCACATGTGATGGAGATTCACGAAACTCCGCGTGAAACGCTCGTCACGGTCCCGCGCGGGGTCGATCTGATCGAGTTTGATCCCGCCAATGTCTCACAAGACCGGATCGAGAATGTCCGAAACGCCTGGACCATCGCGCCCGACGATGATCGGCTCCGACTTGTCTTGCCGGGCCGTCTCACCCGCTGGAAAGGCCAATGGCTCGCAATTGAGGCGCTCGGGGCGCTCGATGAGGCAGAGCGGGCGAAGTTGCTCTTGATCCTGCCCGGCGACGCCCAGGGACGGCAAAAATACGTCACCGAGCTTGAGGATAAGATCATTGCACACAAGCTTGGCGGCTCGGTCATCATTGCCGGTCATACAAGCGATATGCCCGCCGCCTATGCGCTTGCGGATATTGTGCTGGCTCCATCGACGCGGCCGGAAGCCTTTGGGCGGGTGGCGGCTGAAGCCTCCGCCATGGCGAAACCTGTTATTGTTTCAGATCATGGTGGCCAGCGCGAAACCGTGATTGAGGGCCAAACCGGCACACGGGCAGAACCCGGCTCGGTCACAGCTTTGACGGCCTGTATTCGCACCCTCATCAACCTGCCGGAGGAGGCGCGCGCCGCGATGGGTCGGGCTGGCCAAGCCTATATTCGCGAAAATTACAGCAAAAAGCAGCTTCAAACCGCCACCTTAGGTGTGTATGCGCGTTTGCTTCTTAACAATGAGTCAGTTGAAAAATGACCCAATCACGGGCATATTAGACCGGCAAACACTGGCAACCATAGGAGATTAGCCATAGCCCGCAGACCATACGGCCGCCCAGAGCGCGCCAAACCTACCGGCCCTCGCACCAATCGCGACATTCGCGCCGACCGCGTCCTTCTCATTGATGAGAATGGGGAAAAACAGGGTGAAATGCCCATTGATGCCGCCCTAGACGCCGCCCGCGAAGCCGGTATGGACCTTGTTGAAGTTTCACCCAATCAAGAGGTCCCGGTCTGTAAGATCGTTGACTATGGTAAGATGCGCTACGAAGCGCAGAAGAAAAAAGCTGCCGCCAAGAAGAAGCAGAAGACCCAGGAACTGAAAGAGATCAAGTTCCGCCCGAACATTGATAATCACGATTATGAAGTGAAGGCGAAGAAGATCGCTGAGTTCTTCGAAAAAGGTGACAAGGTCAAAATCACGCTGCGTTTCCGCGGCCGTGAAATGGCACACCAGCATCTCGGCATGGAAGTCCTTAAGCGCGTCAAAGAAGAGTTTGACGAGCAGATGAAAGTCGAGCTTGAGCCAAAGCTGGAAGGCCGTCAAATGACCATGGTGATGGCGCCTCGATAGGCATTTTAAGACGCTCATCCCCGCGAAGGCGGGGATCTCCCAAAGTACTTCCCAACGAGGCTGAACCAGATCCCCGCCTTCGCGGGGATGAGCGTGTTACGTTTCGCTGATCCAAGCTGAAACCTAACGCTTGATTTCCCTCCCCTTTTGCGCTTAAACCCGCGCTTCCGCAGCGACCGGGCCGAAAACGGCATGCCTGGTGGCTCTTAATGATGAACTGAGCGCAATCGCGCACGAGGAGATCGAAATGCCGAAGATGAAGACCAAGAAGGCCGCTGCAAAGCGGTTCAAGATCACGGCTACAGGTAAACTGAAGCACGGTGTTGCCGGCAAGCGCCACCGCCTGATCAGCCACAATGGGAAATATATTCGCCAGAACCGCGGCACCGAAGTCGTCGCCAAGGCGGACACCCAGCGTGTCATCAAGAAGTTTCTGCCAAACGGCCTGAAATAATCGATTGAAACCGCTGATCCCGGCCTCAGCGAAGCGACTATGCCGGGATGATCTGAACCGAATTTGTAGTAAGGAGCCTCATTATGGCCCGTTCACGGAATAAAGTGCCTGCAAAGGCCCGTCACAAGAAAATCCTAAAAGCCGCTAAAGGCTATCGCGGCGCGCGGTCTAAGCAGTTCCGCACCGCCACTGCCGCTGTCTGGAAAGCTGGTCAGTACGCATATGTCGGCCGCAAAGTTAAGAAGCGCAGCTTCCGCAGCCTGTGGATCCAGCGCATCAACGCTGCTGTCCGCGAGCACGATGCTGACATGACTTATAGCCGTTTCATTGGCGGTCTCGGCAAAGCCGGGATCGAGATGGACCGCAAGGTTATGTCTGATCTCGCGATCAAAGAACCTGCCGCTTTTGGTGCCTTGGTGGAGAAAGCTAAGGCCGCCCTAGCTTAGGGCACGGTATTACCCTCCGCTCACCCCCGCGCAGGCGGGGGTCTCCGAAACACAAAGAGCGGGATCTGTTGAACCAGATCCCCGCTTTCGCGGGGATGAGCGGAGTGACTTATGTCCGACATACAATCCATCGAATCCGAAGCGCTCAAAGCGATTGAGGGCACGAGCGACTTACAAGCGCTTGATGCTGTCCGCGTTGCTGAGCTCGGAAAAAAAGGACGCGTCTCTGGCCTGATGAAGACGCTGGGCACGATGAGCCCTGAAGAGCGCCAGGAGATGGGCCCAAAGCTCAATGCGCTCAAAAATCGCGTCGCAGATGCGGTTGAAGCCCGCAAAGCGACCCTTGAAGACGCCGCTCTCGAAGCACAGCTCGCCACCGAAAAACTCGACATGACGCTGCCGCCAAAGCCTGAATTGGTTGGTGCGCTGCACCCGGTCATGCAAGTCTTCGAGGAAATCGCAGCCA
>JBCBCO010000187.1:0-3228 GCA_038630445.1 Pseudomonadota bacterium
CTACGATTGACTTGAGCACGCACTTCCTGCGTCCAGTGAAACTCGGATCAGTTACCACTGAAGGACAAGTGACTGAAATGGGCCGTTCCATCGCATTCATGGAAGGCAAACTGTTTGATATGGATGGGCAGCTTTGTGCCCGCGCAACGACGAGCGCCAAATTGTTCGATGTGGCGAGATTTAGCGATGCCTGACGACAGCCATCTCCTCACCTCCACCTTCCCGCAACCTGCGCAAAGCTCGAAGTCTCTCGGGTTTGAGCTGGTCTCTCTTGATATGTCCAAGATGGAAACGCGGGTGCGGTTTGATGGCAAGGCGGAGTTCACCAATCCGGCAGGCTATGTTCAGGGCGGTTATCTCTCCGCCATGATGGATGATACAATCGGAATGCTGGCGACCATTAAAACGGGCACGGCCAAATTCCCCTCCACGATTGACCTGCATACGCATTTTCTGCGCCCGGTTCGCGTTGGCTTGATTGAAGTCGTCGCGCGCCTTCGCAATATCGGTCGGCAAGTAATCTTTGCTGAAGCCGATCTCTATGACGCGAGAGGCAAAGAAGCCGCGCGCGCCACAGCATCCTTGGCGATTAATCCTATGAAAGCGCCAGCAAAGTGATACAGACACACACAGTTAAAAACAGGAGAGCCCTCCCATGACCGAAGCCTATATTTACGACGCTGTGCGCACGCCGCGCGGCAAAGGCAAATCTTCCGGCAGCTTGCACGAAATTACCGCGCTGAGCCTTGCGACGCAGGCCCTGCAGGCCGTTCGCGATCGCAACGATCTCGATACGAGCTATGTCGATGATGTTGTCCTCGGCTGTGTCTCTCCGGTGGGTGAGCAAGGTGCGGATATTGCGCGGATTGCGGTTCTGAATGCGGATTATGCTGAAACCACAGCGGGCGTTCAGATCGACCGGTTCTGTGCCTCAGGTCTTGAGGCCTGCAATATGGCGGCCGCGAAAGTCATCTCCGGTGAGGCTGATATGGCCATTGGTGGCGGTGTCGAGAGCATGAGCCGCGTGCCGATGGGCGCGTCCGGTGGGGCTTGGTCTGCCAACCCGGAAGTCGCGATGAAAACGTATTTCGCGCCGCAAGGCGTTGGTGCGGACACAATCGCAACCAAATGGGGCTTCTCCCGCGATGACGTTGATGCTTACGCGGTTGAGAGCCAGCAGCGCGCAGCCCGCGCGTGGAAAGAAGGCCGTTTCTCCAAGTCGATCATTCCGGTGAAAGACCAGATGGGCGGCACACAGCTCGACCATGACGAGCACATGCGCCCGCAAGCTGACATGCAAAGCCTCGCCGCCCTAAACCCGTCCTTTGCGGGCATGGGGTCTATGGGCTTCGATGAGGTCATCAAGCAGCGCTATCCTGAGCTGGAAAGCATTGATCACGTCCACCATGCGGGCAACTCGTCCGGTATCGTCGACGGGGCGTCCGCTGTCCTGTTCGGCAGCAAGGAAATGGGCGAAAAGCTCGGCCTGACACCGCGCGCGCGGATCAAGTCTATGGCCTCTATCGGCTCTGAGCCGGGCATTATGTTGACCGGCCCGACTGCGGTTTCACAGAAGGCACTCAAGAAAGCCGGCATGGACGTCGGTGACATCGACATTTACGAGCTGAACGAAGCGTTTGCCTCTGTCCCAATGCTGATGATGCACCTGCTGGGCATTCCGCACGACAAAATGAACGTGAATGGCGGCGCGATTGCGATGGGCCACCCACTGGGTGCAACCGGCGCGATGCTGCTCGGTACGATGGTGGATGAGCTTGAGCGCTCTGACAAAGAGACGTCACTCGTGACGCTCTGCGTCGGTGCCGGCATGGGCACAGCGACGATTATTGAGCGAGTATAATCCGTTTTATCTTGGGTTTTTCCTCCCCCACTTTTGTGGGGGAGGTGGCCCGCAAAGCGGGTCGGAGGGGGCATGAAAGCTGATCGAATAACGAGACGCCGAGCCAAAACCCTTCGTCGTAACTTAACGGACGCGGAACGCATTCTCTGGACAAGACTCAAAGGAAAGCAGCTTCATGGCTGGCACTTTCGTAAACAGCATCCCATCGGACCGTACATCGCGGACTTTGCCTGCGTACAGGCAAAATTGGTTATTGAGTTGGATGGCAGCGGACATACTGAAAGCGAACAGATTCAACATGACCGAAAGAGGACAGCCCTTCTCAACTCAAAAGGCTGGAGCGTCCATCGTGTCTGGAACATCGACATCTATCAGAACCTCAACGCCGTTTTGGACGGCATTTATGCAAGACTTCCCCCTCCGAGCCAGCGCTAGCGCACTGGCCCACCTCCCCCGCTTAAGCGGTGGAGGAAAGAGTGGGTTCTAAAGGAGAAACTTCCATGAACCTCGAAACATTTAAATTCGACATCGATGCCGATGGCATCGCTCACGCCGTCTTTGACGTGCCGGGCCGCAGTATGAACACGCTAACGACCCAAGCGATCAAGGACATTATGGCCATTACGGCTGAGGTCGCGGGCAATGACGACATCAAAGGTCTCGTCATTTCTTCCGGCAAAGCCAGCGGCTTTTGCGCAGGTGCGGACCTTGGTGAGATGGGCGAGCAGGCCGGTGGCAAGCCAAAATCTGAAATGAGTGAGGCTGAACTTAAAGCGCTTCAGTTTGAGCGTGGCTTTGGCCTCAACAAGACGCTGCGCGAGCTGGAAACCTGCGGTAAGCCGATTGCTGTTGCGCTCAACGGTCTGGCGCTCGGCGGCGGTTTAGAAGTCGCGCTGGCGGGTCACTACCGTGTAGCGGCGAATGACAATCCGAAAATCCAGTTTGGCCTTCCGGAAGCCAAGATCGGCCTTCTGCCCGGCGCGGGCGGCACACAACGTCTGCCACGCCTGATCGGTGTTCAGGCGGCTCTGCCCCTGATCCTTGAAGGCAAGTCTTTCAATGCTGAAAAAGCGCTCGGCATGGGCGTTGTGAATGAACTCGCCGCGTCGTCTGAAACCGTCGACAAGGCGAAGGCCTGGGTCAAAGCCAATCCAACCGCGAAAGCGCCTTGGGACGAAAAAGGTTTCAAGGTCCCAGGTGGAGTCGTGCACAAAAGCGCAGGCGCAGGTCAGGTTGCGACCATGGCGAATGCGATGCTGGCGGCGAAGACCTATGGCAACTATCCGGCGCAGAAGAACATTCTGTCTTGCATCTATGAGGGCCTGCAGGTTCCGATCGATGCCGGTCTGCGCATTGAGACCCGCTAC
>JBCBCO010000188.1:0-3228 GCA_038630445.1 Pseudomonadota bacterium
AAGACTATTTGCGACAAGACGCGGATCGCTCCGAACCCTTCTTCGCATATGTCGCGTTTCTGGCGGTGCACATCCCTGTTCAGGCCCCACGAGAATATACTGAGAAATATATCGATACGTATGCTGAGGGGTGGGACGCAATCCGGGAAAAGCGCTGGCAACGTGCGCAAGATCTCGGGCTTGTGCGTGAAGGGGCGCCGCTCGCCGATCTTAGCGAGACTATCCCCGATTGGGGATCGCTGAGCGAAGATGAACAAAGGCTTGCTGCCAAAAGTCTCGCAGTCAATGCCGGCGCGCTCGAAGCCATGGATGCAGAGCTCGGACACCTCATCGATGCACTCAAATCCTCAGGCGATTATGAAAATACTGTATTCATAGTGACGTCCGATAATGGACCTGAAGCTGGAGATGCATGGGGCACAGCGGGTCAAGTTTGGTTCGACCTTCACGGCTATGAGCGTGAGTATGACACATTAGGTGAAAGACGAAGTTGGGTCGCGATCGGGCCAGGTGGCGCAGCAGCGGCGGCCGGGCCGAACCACTTGTTTAAATTTCATGCAGGCGATGGCGGGTTGCGCGTACCCTTAATTGTTTCGGGGCCCAGTCTTCCGCAAAGTCAGACCATGACAGCATTTACAACAATGGCCGATATTGCGCCGACCATTCTCGAACTCGCGGGTATCTCTGAGACTTTGCCGGGCGATACCAAACCCATGACTGGAAAATCTCTTTCGCCGCTGATTGAGGGCGATGTCGACTATGTTTATGGGCCTGACGAGCCTGTCGGCTTCACAACCTCTGGCCAAATCGCGCTTTATCGCGGGCGCTATAAACTCGCACGAAATGTCCCGCCGCATGGCGATAGTGTTTGGCGATTGTTCGACTTGGTGGAAGATCCAGGCGAGACTTCGGATTTGAGCGATCAGCTACCGGACCTCAAAGCCGCTATGATGTTGGATTACGAGGCCTACGCAGACCGGGTCGGCGTGCTGCCTTTGCCCGAGGGATATGATGTAATCGAACAAATTGGCGCGAACATCGCACAAAAAGTATGGTTGCATTACTGGCCGTGGATTGTCGCTGTGGGCCTCACCATTCTAGGTCTGTTTATCGCAATGATTTGGGGGGTGTGGCGATTTTTAATCCGAGGCTTATTCACGTAGAAATGATCCCCGTCTTAGGCCGCCCTATTGGGCAGCCATTTTGCGGCGATAAGTGCAAAGGCGACGACGATTAACTCAACGACAATGGCCGGCGCAACGCCCTCCGGTGGCCCAGCGACAATCACATCCAGAATACGGCCAGAGACAGCTATGCCGAAGAGCGTTGCGGCGCCCAAGAACCAACGTCCTCGACCTGTGAAGAGCCCACCCGCGCTCAACAATGCACTTCCCCAAGCAAACGCAACGATGTCTGCTCGTATAGAATTGCGTCCCATATCCGTCAGCGGAACGAAGCCCAAAGCTTCGCCTGCCCGCTCTGGATTAATCAGCGCAGAAGCGCCCAACAATAAAGAAAAAAGAAAAACCAGTGTCCCGGTGACCCTTGCGATCCAAATCATGTTTGCGCGCTCCCTTCTCGCGTCGTCCGGCGCTTAATCATTCGCCTTGATGCGTTTTTTACGCTTCTCTTGAACCGCCAGCATATTAATGCTTTATATTAATTGTCAAACCCTCATTGCTTGTCTGACCGGCTTCCCAGAGAAATCGCGCGGCTCTGCATGTGGTCGACATAAAGGAATTTGCGAAATGAACTCACTGACGCCTAAGGGAAACTCTCACATGCCACAAGTCCGATTCAAAACTCTATGCAAGGTCGCCGGAATCACTCTTCTGAGCGCGGTTTTGGTGGGTTGCACAACCTCTCCTGAAGACGTTGCCGCGGACGCAGAAGCGGCAGAACAACAGGAAAAAGACATCGCATCGAGTAAGGGTGAAACGGTGCCTCGCATCTGTCCTCGGTCGAGCGATGGCTGGCGCGCGCTCGACGGAAAGCGAATGCTGATCGAGGCCCAAGGGCAGTGGTACTACCTTGAACTCGTCGGCAGCTGCGACCCTGACAGCGCGTTTTCGGCAATCACCACGCGTAGCTCTGGTGCCTCTTCATGTCTCGAGCGGGGCGACGATGTATTCACCGGGCGCCCACGATATGGCGGCGGACGCTGTGTCGTTACGGCCATACACGAATGGAAGGATGAGGACACAGCAGAGTAGTCGACACATTTATCAGCTGAGTGGTTTGCGACAGTTTTGAGCCTCTAACTCACATCTTGAGCAGAAAACATATTGCGCGCGCTAAGATTTAATGTATTGCATTAATTTGTGGGTGCAGGGGCCTTGATTTTTGAATAACACACATAGGAGTGTTTTTTATGACAACTTGGTTTTCAGGTCGCAACATCAGACTTGCAACCGTGGCGGGTATGATAGCTTTAGCGGGTGCGAGCAACGCCCAAGCCCAGTCGGCATCAGACCGCCTTTCACGCGCAGACGCCAATGGTGATGGCAGCATTGAATGGCAAGAAGTGCTCGATATGCGAAGCACGATGTTTGGCCGTATGGATCGAAACAGTGACGGCGTCATTGATTCCAAAGATCGCCCAAATTTTGGCCCTGGCAAAAGCCGCTTTCAGGCAGCTTTCAATGACCTATCGGCAACTGCTGATACCAATAATGACGGTCAAATATCTAAAACCGAAATGATGGAAGCCCCTGCGCCGATGTTCGAAAGTGCCGATACGAACGAAGACGGCACCCTCTCGCCAGACGAGCTTTCTGCTCACGCTGATGGCTCAATCTAGAACAACAGACTTGGGGATGGCGGCCCAAATCTCATGGGCTCGCCATTCCGACATTTCTAGGCAGCTTGCGGGCGCGCGTCTTCGGAGGCAAGGTACTTGGTCAGTCTTAAAAACACCAATTGGTTAGGGGCCGCCCTCCTCTCGGTCACACTGCCGGGCTGCATGCTGACCCCGTCGCCAGAGTCTTTGCCGACGATTGATGAAACCATGGGCCTGGAGCGATACTTTTCGGATCGCTCTAGCGCCGTAGAATCCGTTCAAACCTCTGAATGGTGGATCCAAGTCGGCGGCGCGAATTTGGATGCAATGGTGGAAACGCTTCGCCGCGACTCCCTAACTCTAAAAGAAGCCCGTTTGCAGGCCGAACAAGCGCTATTGTCGGCCAAGATTGCAGGTGGACAGAGACTTCCTTCCGTCTTGGCTTTTTC
>JBCBCO010000189.1:0-3212 GCA_038630445.1 Pseudomonadota bacterium
CCTGAGCCAGAACGGTTGGGTTTGCGATTAAACCACCGCCTTCTGTCAGCGGAATACCAGCCGGGCAAGCGCCGCCGGTTCCAACGCCATCAAGATCACCGACCAGGATCGACGCCACGCCGCTTGGGTCGGCTAGGCCCGTCACAGGGTCGACGGTTGGGCCGCGATAGACGCCGCCCCGATTGGTTGGGTTACGATAGAAGAAGCCACCTTCAGCAGTTCGCTCGGCATAGTTACCGAAGGCGTAGAGCTCGGTGTTTTCGCCGATTTCAAGACCTGAGTTGAAGAACAGCTTGTAATTGTCTTTGACGTCAGGCTGGCCCCAATATTGTGGCACTTCGTCCGTATAGGTGTTGATGGTCCGGAAGTCTGCCACAGCGGTGTTCCCAGCTGCGATCAGCGCTTCAACATCGCCGCGCACGATGGACCGGACGGTCCCATCCGTGTTTGAGACTTCACCGGTGAGGTTGATGAAGCCGCGATCCGTCAGCGGGAGGCCGATATTACCAGCGATCCGATAATTGTCTCCGTCGCCATCATATGTGGAGCCGTACACGGCTTCGACGGTGCCGCCGCTGCTATCTTCACGCAGTTGGAAGTTGATCACGCCAGCAATGGCATCAGATCCGTACTGAGACGATGCGCCATCGCGCAGAATCTCAACGCGGCTTAGCGCGAGGGATGGGATGACGCTGACATCTGCCCCTTGTGCGCCGTCTGCAATACCGCCGCCGAGGAATGAAATTACCGAGCCACGATGCCGTCGCTTGCCGTTCAGCAGAACCAGCGTGTTGTCAGGGGACAGACCCCGGACGTTTGCGGGACGAATGATGGTGGCTGCATCGGAAATGGGTTGCGTGTTGACATTATAGGATGGAACAGCGGTTCGGAGAATGTCCGTGATATCGTTTGTGCCCTGGTTGACGAATTCATCGCCAGGCAAAACGTCGACCGGAGCTGGGGTGTCGAGGGCCGAGCGTGACGGTACGCGTGAGCCGATTGAAACAACCGTATCCAATTCCAGATCTTCACTTGCGGTGTCTGAGTCCTGAGCCAATCCTGTTGGTGCATAAGCGACCATAGCCCAAGCGAGAGCCGCACCGCACATCGTGCGACGGCGCGTGTTTCTTTTCATCATTTTTGTATTTCCTCTCATACTTTACGTCTGTCCCACGCCTACGTTTGGTTGAATTTTTATCGGGCAGACGATTGGAAATTCGTTCGTGTGCGGACCTTGTCAATCAAATCAGATGTTATCTCAGCGTCTCACGCTGACTTCCCTGATGACTTGTTGCAAAAATGGAACAGGTAAGATTTGCCGCTTGAGGTCAGAAAGCGGGACAATTTTGCGCGCTGAGTCGGCTCAACTCGCTGAGAAGAAATATTTTTTCAGTCAGAGATTAGGCGCCTAAAGGCCCAAAACGCGCTTCGCGATGATGTTCTTCTGAATTTCGTTGGTCCCGCCATAGACGCTCTGCGCGCGGGCTCCAAAGTAGGTTGAGACCCCTGGCGCCGCATAATCGGTGTGTCCGGTCCAGTCCGGACTGACGCAATCTGCAAACTTTCGTTGTCCCTGCGCCGCGGCGACGTCGAGATACAAGGTGGTTATCTGCTGCGCTGTTTCGGTCGCGAGAATTTTAATGATCGAGGCTTCTTTTCCCGGACTCCCGCCATCTTTCACGGCGGACAGAACACGCAGCACAGTCATTTCAAGACCGTCTACAGCCATGTCGGCATCGGTGAGCTTGCGGGCAAAGGCGTCGTCATCAATCAGCTTGGAATTGCCGCCCGTCGGTTCAGCGGTGGCGAGTGCGCGAATATGGCTCAGCTGCTTTCGCTTGCCCCCAATGCGCGCATAAGAAGTGCGCTCGAAGCCGAGCAAGTATTGGCTATAGGTCCAGCCCTTGCCCTCTTCGCCGATCAGATAGTCGGCCGGCACGCGGACATCTTCAAAGATCACCATGTTCAGCACATGCTTGCCATCAATCGTGATGATGGGCTTCAGCGTCACGCCGGGACGATCCATTTCGCAACAGATAAAGCTGATGCCCATCTGTTTCTTTTCTTCTTTCGAGGTCCGCGCGAGCAAGAAAATCCAATCCGCGTGCTGTGCGGCGCTGGTCCAGATCTTGGTGCCCTTGAGGACATATTCGTCGCCATCTCGCTTGGCTGAGAATTGCAGGGAGGCGAGGTCTGACCCACTGTCTGGTTCGCTGTAACCTTGCGCCCAGCCAAGGGAACCATCCCGTGTTCCGGGCAGCCATTTGTCTTGCTGAGCCTGTGAACCGAACGTGTAGATGATTGGTCCGACATAAATCACGCCCATCGGCGTCACAGTTGGCACGCCGGCGCGTTCTAACTCTTCGTCGAATATATATTGCTCCTCAAGGCTCCAACCGGGGCCGCCATGTTCCGTCGGCCAGGCGCTCGCGAGCCATCCTTTGGCCCCAAGGGCCATTTCAGATCTGCGCACCTCGGCCGTTGTCAGGCTGGCGCCGGTGGCAACTTTGGCACGTACATCTTGCGGGTATTCGTTCTCGAAGAAGTGGCGAACTTCGGTGCGGAATGGCTCAAGGGCGGGGTCAGCAGATAGGTCCATGTCCAGGAGTGTACCGTTCTGGCTTGCTCAGAAAAGGGGTGACGGCGGGGGATGCTTGTTCGGTTCTCTAGAGGAGAATCTGGCGTTCTGGCCCGATAATGGCCTATGCGAATTCAGCGGCTTCCGTAAGGACTTCTTCAAACAAGGTTTCAGGGTTCTGGAACAACCAGTTGCGGCCAGCATGCGGCACTGCGCGGAAGGCAACATTCAGCCGTTCGGCATCTGCCCGCGAGGCTTCTGGTCCGACACCGTGTTGATCGGCGCTGTTGATGACCATGATGTTATCAGCGGCCACAAGCTGCCCCTCGGCATCGGGATTGGGCATGAAGGCGGTCTCGATATCGAGGCGAATATTTGTGCGGTCTGCTTGTGCGAAATAATCAGCTGTCAGCCTGAAAAGGTCCTCATTCGCTTCCAAATAGGCGGCATCCGCATCCTGATTCCGATACAGCATCCGGTAAAATCGCAGCCCACTAAAGGTTCGGATCATGGAGCGCACGCTGCGAATGCCGAGTGTAAAGCTGGCCGTTGAGTTCAATGCCATGCGCAACATCCCGCCAACCCATTTCGGTTTGAATGTCGGTGATAAACTCAAGTCGATCCAACCGAAATG
>JBCBCO010000018.1:0-27961 GCA_038630445.1 Pseudomonadota bacterium
AATCGTGCAAAATTTGCAGAATATCATCTCTGGTTTTCGGCAGCTCCCCGTCGTGGTGAATATTCCAGAGATCGGTCCCTTCGATAACGATTTCGCGGATTTGATCGTACTTGGGCTTCAAAAATTCTGGACGGCTCGCGAGCGTATTAATCGGGCTAATCGAAATGTAGGAGTCCTGAGCGCTAAGCTCGAGCAGCTTAACCTTGCGCTTTTCGCGGTCATTTAGATCGATGCCCGCTTCTCGTAAACGAGCATTGTCCGGAATAAACCAGACCTCAACGCACCGTGGGTGCTGCTCTTCAATCAGTATCTCACCCTTGGGATCGGGAGGGGGAATATAGTACGACATCTATTTTTCAGCCTCCGCGGTGTCCTCGAAGCTTACACGCCACTCGCCGGTGAGGAGCTTTTGCATGAGGCCGCGCTTTTGCCGCTGGACGGCGGTAATTTCACTGTCGAGCAGAGCAATTTCTTCATTCGCAGCGGTAATCGCCTTAGCGATCTGTTTTTGCTCCTCCAGCGAAGGCACGGGCACTTCGCAGTTGAAAAAATCGTCGGCATATAGATTTAACAGCCCATCGTTTCGGACGCCGGAGTTTATCAGCCGTGATAGCTGGTGGTGAAGCGCGCCAGCAGCGAAAAGGTGGACATAGAATGCGTGATGAAGACTCTCGTCGAGCTTAAAGCAAAAGTATACGAATGGGATAACCGCCGATGGGCGATCAAGCGGGTAAATGCATCCGTATGGCGCGGTTTTCGAATTACCCTTATTATAAGCGAATTCACCTTCATGGAGTAGCGTATAACGATCCACGCTGGTGCCAGCCATATTTCGTGCGAATTTGTCCGCCTGCATAAGAAAACCGGATTTTGCCGAAATCGTCATCACAGGATGATCGCCGCCGTCATTCGTGCGGCGAATACGCTCTGCGATCTTATGAAGTGGTTTAACTTCCCAATGGCTTGGGAAAGTTCGATCAATTCCAAGCAGATTTTGAAGAATACCTTTGCGCTGAAGCTCTTTCGCCGCGCGGAGGGCTTCCAGCTTTTCGATGGCCTCATCCCAGGTCCGGAGGATTTCGGCGATACGCCATTGTTCATGGAGTGGGGGAATCGGAACTGGTGTTGACTTCAATAAATCCGTATCCAGACGACCGGTGCCGTGACCCGCTGAATCTACATGCCGAAGAATCTCTGATTTTCGTGCAATCAGTGCGTATGCTAAATATTCGCTATCAATGTCGCTATCTGGGATAAGGCCCTTGATATCTTGATTGAACGTCAACGGGTCTTCGCAGAGCAGAATCGGCAAATCTTTGAAAAGACCCATCCCCCGGACCAATACGAGAATGGTCCCTTTTTCGACTATACGGACCTGAGCCGCACCCGCGGGCGTAAGTTTATATTGAGCATCCGTTAGTCGGAGTGATTTCATATCTGAGACTGTCACCCACGGGATGTCACCACCCCAAAACTCAGACGTCGCCTTGTTCGGCGTGCCGCCCGAGATGAAGGTTGCTACGTCAGACAGAACAGGAAAACGCCAATCGCTAAGCATCAACACCCAACTCCTTCAGATACCCGGCCATGCGTTGGCGCACTTCTGCTAGTTCGGTTTCGATGTCGGTGATTTGTTTTTGGACAGCTGCGACGTCGATTTCTTCTTCTGGCTCGAACGTGTCGACATAGCGCGGGATGTTGAGGTTGTAGCCGTTTTCTGCGATCTCTTCGGGCGTGGCGACATAGGCGAATTTGTCGACGAATTTACGTGCGGCATAGGTATCGAGCACTTTTTGAATGTGAGTGTCATCCATCACATTTTGAGTTTTGCTCGGGTCGAATTCCTTGCTGGCGTCGATGAACAGAACATCCTTGCGGGCTTCGTTCTTACCGCCTATTTCGCGGGACCGGTCGAAGACAAGGATCGCCACTGGAATGCCGGTTGTGGTGAACAGGTTCGCGGGTAGGCCAACGACGGCATCGAGCAGGTTTTCATCGATCAGTTTCTGGCGAATTTTGCCCTCGCCGCCGCCGCGAAACAGAACGCCATGTGGCACGATCACGGCCACACGCCCGGTCTGGCGTTTGGCAATTTCGATCATGTGCGTGATGAAGCCATAGTCGCCTTTGGACTTGGGCGGCACGCCGCGCCAGAAGCGCTTGTATTGATCACTGGGCGCATTCTCTGCGCCCCATTTGTCGAGCGAGAAGGGCGGGTTAGCAACAACCACATCGAATTTGATGAGGTGATCGCTCTCGACGAGGGTCGGGCTATTGAGCGTATCGCACCATTCAATACGGGCAGCATCCTTTGAGTGGAGGAACATGTTCATGCGCGCCAGCGCCCATGTCGCGCCGTTCACTTCCTGACCGTAGAGCGCGAAATTGTCGGTGCCGACTTCTTCGGCTGCGCGGATCAGGAGCGAGCCTGAGCCACAGGCCGGATCGCAGATGGTGTTGCCGGTTTTTGGGCCCGCGAGCTTGGCGAGAAGCTTTGAGACGGGCGCTGGCGTAAAAAATTCTCCCGCTTTCTTGCCCGCATCCGACGCAAACCGCGAAATCAGATAGATATAGCACTCGCCGATAATGTCTTCGCTGACCCGGCTTGGGCTGAGGTCGAGTTCCGGCTTGGCGAAATCCTCAAGCATATTTTTGAGACGGCGATTGCGATCTTTCGGGCGGCCGAGATTGGACTCGGAATTGAAGTCTATATTGCGAAAGACGCCTTCAAGTTTGGTGCGGTTGGTATCTTCGATTTTTTCCAGTGCGATATTGATCAGCTCGCCAATATTGGCCTCATTGCGCTGTGCGTGGAGATCATAGAAGCTCGCGCCTTCGGGCAGGACAAAGCGCTCGCGCTCCAAGCGTCGACGGATGCGGGCATCGTCGTCGCCGTATTGTGCTTTGTAAGTTTTGACATGGTCGGCCCAAAGGTCCGATATGTATTTAAGGAACAGCATCACGAGGATGTAGTCCTTATACTGGGATGGATCGACAGCGCCCCTGAAGGAGTCGCATGCGGCCCATGCGGCCTGGTTGACTTGCTGCTGGGCGATTTGGTCGCTCATGCGGTTGCTCCTGATTTTTGTGTTGATGAGGCTGTTTCGACCGCTTGGCGTAGTCGAAGGCTATTAAGGTGATGACGAAGGTCGGCTGCTTGGCGGTCTAATCTATGCGCGCGTTCGGCAAGACTATTCGCTTCAAGAACGAGGGATTGTGACTTCAGGTCGGGTATGTCGAGTTCAAGCTGAGAAAGCGCTGCGCGCGGAACCATCCGCAGCGAAGTCCCGCGTGCGCTGCGATCAAAATGTGTTTGCGCATCAGATTGGTTTAGCGCCCAGGCGAGATACTCGGGAAGGACTAAGTCGCTATGAGGCTTGAGGAGGATGAGTGGCAAAATGGCGACAGCTAGATATGGCCAATTCTTAGGTATCGCACTTGCGGTATTGAGCGAGCCTCGTGACCGAAAGATGACATCACCAGGGCCAACAAAATATCGGTGTTTCACATCCCCTAATTCATACTGCCTCGGAAGAATCGTGCTCCAGTCATTCTGTTCGTTCAGATCACCCATCTGCAGAGCCGGCACGCCAAGCGGGCTCTCTGAGAGCCGTCCTCTAGCGGTGTACCCGGATTGTATTTCGCAGACCTGTTCAACGCGCATAAAAAATTCTCTGTAATTTGACTTACAGCGATATAGATCGGGATTCGAAGGAGCGCAAGTGTTAAAACGCTATTTTGTGAATTACAGCGATTTTTTTGCGCATGAAAGTCTCCCTCCGCCTCAATATCTCTCCCAGCAGACGGGTCTGGGCGGACGGCGCATCTGCCAGAGCGCGGTCGCTGCGCAAGGGGGCGGGTCTGTTTCATTTTTGATCGTCTATAGGTCTCCTACCTACAGCAGCCCCTTGCGCAGCGCCCTTATGCGCTCTGGCTGAGCACCTTTTCGCCGCCCAACCCCGCCTGCCGGGGAAAGAACGCGCGGCGCAAAAGGAGACTGACATGACTGACCAACACGCGAGCATTGCACCTCTTGTAGCAACCTTAGCTCCCACGACCTTGGACACGCCCCGCATCTATGTGGCCTGCCTTGCCGCCTATAATAATGGCCGCCTGCACGGACGCTGGATAGACGCCACCGACCCGCACGAGGTTTGGGAGCAGGTGAGCGCTATGCTGGCTGCATCGCCAGAGCCGGACGCCGAAGAATGGGCAATCCACGATTACGACAATTTCTATGGTTGCAGCATTTCAGAATATGCGGGGTTCGATACCGTGTGCGAGCTTGCCGCCTTCCTTGAAGAGCGTGGCGAGCTAGGCGCAAAACTCTACGAGTGTTTCGCCAGCGACCTCGACCAAGCTCGCGCAGCCTTTGACGATTATGCGGGAGAATACAAAAACGCGGCAGACTTTGCCGAGAGCCTGCATGAGGACACTGGCACGGAGATTCCGGACAGCCTTCGCTATTATATCGACTGGCAAGCCTTGGCCCGCGACATGGCGATGAATGGCGAGATCATGGTGTTCCAGACGGGCTTTGATGAAGTCCATGTGTTCTGGAGTCGTTAAGTATGGCCTTCACGACACGTTTTCAGTCTTTCGTTTGCGAAGGTGACAGCATCTCTTGCGAGGTCGCTGGCTTCGAGGTCATCGCGCGAATTGTGCGCGACGATTGCCCCGATGCGCCAGACGAAAGGCAAGACGGATTCTGGCCTTCACTCTACAAGGATGCGCCGGGCTTTATCGGGCCAGGTAACAATTTTCGCCAGCGCTTTGCCAAGGCGCAGGCCCGCGCCGAAGCCGTTATGGAAGCATGGCGGCAGGATGAATGGTTCTATTGTGGGATTGTTCTGTCGGTCAGCTTTGAGGGCGTCGAACTTGAGAGCCATGCCTCCAGCCTATGGGGTATAGAGGCGAATTATCCCGATAGCGATAATGCTTATCTGACTGACGTTGCAAACGAGCTTTTACCCGAAGCCTTGGACGCAGGCTGCGCTATCCTTGAAAGGCTCACCACCCGCGCGGCAGCCGTTGGCGATGGGGCATCGCCATGAGCCGCGTGTTCGATCAACTCGACCCGCGCCCGCGCCTGACCTTGGTAATTTGCCAGCAGCAAGTCGCCGAGATTTGGGTCGAAGGCCGCGCCCCGACCATTTCCATACGCGACTATGACTGGGGCGAAACCGACCCCGACCCATGCCGCGACGCGGATGGATTCCCCTTCACCAAAATCAACTGGAGAGACCCGGCTTGGACGCTGGGCCTCTCCCTCTACCCGCCAGAAAAGGAGACCGACATGGCACAACCAACTCTCAAACATATCCCGCTCAATGAGCTAAAGATTAGCAAGCTGAACATGCGGCACGGACGCAAAAAACCGGACGTGTCCGACATACTTCCATCGATTAAAGCAGGCGGTATTCGCCAGACTTTGCTGGTGCGCCGTGAAGGCAAATATTATGGCGTCATCGCCGGACGCCGACGCTTCTTTGCCTTGCAGGCCATCGCCAAGGAGACAGGCGAGGTGCCTTTGGTGCCCTGCGCCATAATGTCAGAAAAGGATGCCGCGAGTGCGATTGAAGCTTCTGTCATCGAGAATGTCGGACGACTGTCTGCGACCGAGATGGAGCAATACACCGCGTTCAAACGCCTGCATGATGAAGGCCGCGCCGTAGATGATATTGCCGCCTATTTTGGCGTAACAGAATTGCTGGTGCGCCGCGTCTTGGCGCTCGCATCGCTCAGCGAACCAATCCGCAAACTCTACGCCGAAGACGAGATTGACCGCGAGACCATACGCGCTTTGACGTTGGCGAGTGAGGCGCAGCAGGCTGAATGGTTGCGCCTGTTCGAGAGCGAGGAGACCCGCGCCCCAATGGGTCGAAATTGCAAAGCATGGGTAACAGGTGGCACCACGATCACGACCGATAAAGCCCTATTTGATCTGTCAGACTATGCGGGACAAATCACGGCTGACCTGTTTGGAGAGCATGGCGTGTTTGCCGATGCTCACGCGTTCTGGCAGGCTCAATCGAAAGCCATAGCTGCGCAGGTCGAGACCTATCTCGCTGATGGCTGGGGCGATGTGTCTTGCCTTGAACGCGGGCAATATTTTCACAAATGGGACTATGCTCAACGCTCAAAAGAGGATGGCGGAAAAGTCTATATCGAAATCCGCCATGACGGGACCGTGACCTGCCATGAAGGCTATGTCACGCAGGCCGAGGCCAAGCGGCTTGACCGCGCGGTCAATGGTGAAAGCGAGCGCGAACCCGCTCAAATCAAACCCGAAATGTCCGGCCCGATGGCGGACTATATTGGCTTGCACCGCCACGGCGCAGCCCGTGCCAGCTTGTTGAAACAGCCCGCCATTGCGCTGCGCTTGATGGTGGCTCATGCCATGACGGGTTCTGCCCTATGGGACGTCAAACGCCATGAAACGCGCAGCCGGAAAGAAGACACCCTTGCCAGTGTTGAAGGGTCAAAGGCGACCGCTGAAATGGCCCAAGCTGGCAAGCAAGTGAGCGACCTTTTTGCAGCTTTGAACGTGAATAGCATTGCTCGCCGCAATGGTGATGCCTATCGCTTGTGCGAGGTATTTGTAGCTTTGCTGGCCATGTCAGATGACGAGGTGATGCAGGTTCTGGCCTTTGCTATGGCCGACACGCTGGAAGCAGGCGGCGCAATTGTTGAAGCTGTGGCCCATGTCTGCGAGACCAATATGGCAAGCTATTGGAAGCCTGAACCTGCCTTCTTTGACCTGCTGCGCGATAAGAGGGCAATTAATGCGATGGTCGCAGATATTGGCACGACATCGCTTGCGACAGGCTGCGCGACTGACACCGCAAAAGCCCAGAAGATAGTTATCGGGAACCGGATTATTGGCGAGGGGTGTGAACCTAATACCGACTGGCGACCGAGCTGGATGCAGGTGCCGCCCACCCGCCTTGTCGAAGGCGCTGCGTGTGCGCCTGCTGATGCGTGGAGCCGAATTACTGGTCTGTTCGAAGCCAGCGAGATACAGAGCGCGCCTGATGATGAAGGCCTTGAACACCAGAACGCCGCCTGACGATTTCGTCTCCCGTTAGCGCGGCAAGTAGAGCCGTCCGGTGTCTGTCATCGGGCGGCTTTCGCCATGTTTGAACTGGAGGGGTGGCAGGTAAAGCTCATTTGAGGAGGACGTAAAAAATCGCCCGTCTGGGGTGTCGCTGGGTATCCGTGTCGGAGGCCAGTGGCAGTCCTTTTCAGATGTCTCCTTGTCAGAGGGAGACCTCCTGTTCCCGTCTCTTGCCGTATGACCTGGACGTGGTCAGCCCGCCTTGAAACCGGCCCTTCGAAGAATTTTCCTCTGCGCGTTCGCGCATTCATCGCGAGACAAAATTCTACGCTGGTCCGGTGCTCCACTTTGTTTCGCCCTTGTGAGGTTCAATGCAGCCCGGCCCCGTCCTGACGGTCCGGCGTCGACGGGGACAAGAGGTCCCCCAAGACAGCCAAGGAAACGAAAAGGAGAACACCATGGCCAATGCACTCGGATATGTCAGCGAAACCAAAACAGGCTTTGAAGGTGCCCTCGCAATGATGAACCTCACAAGTTCAATCCGCATCGAGAAGAATGATAAGAAAGCCCAGGATGGACAGCCGGACTATCGCATCTATGCCGGCGAAACCTCAACTGAAATCGGCGGCGGTTGGATGCGCAAAGCTAAGGCCTCCGGACGCGAATATGTCTCGATTACCCTCGCAGACCCGCAGATCGGACCGCGCAAGATTTACGCAAATCTCGCCCCCGTCAAAGGCAAGAAAGGCCGCCACGTCATCCTTTGGAACCCGCGCGACTAGCGCTCAAACCCATCACCAAATCAGCCGCTCCGAAGATCATCTTCGGGGCGGTTTTCCGGTGTTCAGGGCTTGGTTAAAGCGCAAGGGGAAAATGCCAATTGGCAATTTTCCCTCTCCAACGAACCGCATTTTCCAGCAAGGCTTTGGTCATCGCATAACAAACAAAGGAGATCGTAGCGATGACGAAGAAGGTAGAAAAAGAACAAAGTGATGATGGTTGGCCGGAGCTGCTCAGCGTGGTCGAAGCGGCGGCATTCTTGAGACTGAAACGCTCGACGCTCGATCATTATCGCTGTGAAGGGCGAGGCCCAATCTATCGCAAACATGGAGCACGCGTGTTCTATCCCAAGCCCAGCCTGATCCGCTGGTCAGAGCGCAATTCTTACGCGTCCACATCAGAGCGTATCGGGAACCCCAAATGAGAAAGCGGGTTCTGTGGACTGTTGTAACAGGCATTGGTCTGGTCCTGTTTGGGGCTGTTTGTAATCCGGTGGAGCGCTTGATTTGGAACCGGACTGACAGCGCTCCGAAAGGCTTTTACTGGCTGAGCAACGCGCCATTCACGAATGGCCGATGGGGCGTTGTCTCAGCTATTAGCCCTGATGCGCAGTGGGCAGAAGCACGCGGGTTTGTTGGCGCAGACTGGCCTTTGATAAAGAAAATTGTGGGGGTGTCTGGAGATGAAATCTGCCGGACCGAACAGACGATTTTGATAAATAGAAAGCCTGTCGCGCAAGCGCGCTTGGTCGATTCTCAGGGACGAAATTTGCCTGATTGGCAAGGTTGTTCACGCTTGAGAACAGGCGAATTATTCTTATTGAACGCGCATGCTGACTCCCTCGATGGTCGGTATTTTGGCCCTACTCAAATAACAGATATGGATGGCGTCGCCATTCCGCTGATAACGTCTCATAAGTGACAGGCTGCAAGCGGATGCAAAGTGATACAAGCAGATGCAAGGAGATGGTAAGCGAACCCGGTAGGGCGAGATTGAAGCTGTGGCACCACATGCCACCTAACGCCTTGTCTGCACATCTCTTTTTTGGAACCCTTTGCACAGCATTGCGGTGCACGGGTTTCCGGCAAGTCTCAGATTTATCGAGGATTTTTAAGGTGCACGGGCCGGAGGCCGCACTATGAGCGAGGAGACGCCCTTTACACCGCGCCTCGGGCGGATCGGCGATCAGGGGAGAGGCTCAGGACGGCGGGCCTCGCGCAAGCTGCGCCGGGCGATCGCGAAGCTGCCCAGGGCGACGCGGCCCGCCTTCACAGGCGCGCGTTCTGGCGCCGGGCGCGCCGCCGGCACGCGCGGGCTCAGGAGCGGGCGTCTTTCCCGTCTGCATATGCGCCGCGTCGTGGTGAAGGTTCATATCGCGCGCGGCGGGCGCTCCGGGCCCGGCCTTTACCGCGCCCATCTTGGCTATCTGCAGCGCGACGGCGTGGACAGGGGCGGCGAAGGCGGTGTGCTCTATGACCGGGAGAGCGACAGCGTCGATGCGCGGGGCTTCCTTGAGCGCAGCGAGCAGGACCGTCACCAGTTCCGCATCATCGTCTCACCCGAAGACGGCGCGCGCCTCGGCGATCTGAAAAGCGCCACCCGGGAACTCATGGCGCAGATGGAGCGGGACCTTGGCAGGCGTCTCGACTGGGTCGCAGTCGATCATCACAATACCGGTCATCCGCACACCCACATCGTCATTCGCGGACGCGATGCGCGCATGCGCGACGTGGTGATCGCCCGCGACTATTTGATGAGCGGCCTTCGCGAAACCGCCGAGGACCTTGTTACACAGCGGCTTGGTCCGAGGCGGGCGCTGGAGATTGCGCAGGCGCGGGAGAGCGAGGTTAGCCAGGACCGCTGGACCGGGCTTGATCGCGACATCGATAAGGCAGTTCAGGGCGGGCGCGTCGAGCTTGATGACGCGAGCGGCAGCAGGGCACGGTTCGACCGCGCCCTGAAACTGCAGCGGCTTCGGCATCTGGAATCCCTGGGCCTTGCAAGGCGGCTTGATGAGCGGGCTTTCGAGATGAAGACCGGCTGGCAGGACAGACTGAAACGCGAGGCCCGGCGGGGTGACGTCATCCGCACGCTGGCAGCCGACTATACAAGGCAGGGACGGGCTGTGTCCTTCATCGATGAGCTGAAGCCCGGGACTGACCTGATCCGGGGACTTGTAAAGGCCTTCGGCCCGGAGGATGAGCTGCGCGACACGCGCTTTCTGCTGGTCGAGGATTTCGATGGCCGGGTCTGGCATGTCCCGGCAGGCGCAGTCGATATGGCGGCACCGCCTGTTGAAGGCGCAGTGGTAGAGTTGAAGCGGGCGAGCACCGTGGCCCGCGCCTCCGACCGGGCCATCGCGGCCGTAGCGGAGGCTGCGGGCGGCATCTGGTCGGAGGCGCTGCATGCGCGCCACGATCCGGGCTCGAAACCGGATTACCGGCTCTCCCTGAAACGCAGGCTCGAAGCCCTGCGCCGGGCCGGGATCGGCGCGCGGCTTGCCAGCGGCGAATGGCAAGTGGGTGAGGATTTTCTGGAGCGGGCGGCGAGCCATGAGGCGAAGCGCGCAGGCGGGGTCCGACTTGCTGTCCTGTCCTGGGTGCCAGCCGAAGAGCAGGTGCGCCTTCAAGGTGAGACCTGGCTCGATCGGTCGACAGATGCGGAAGCGCCAGCCG
Source organism: Pseudomonadota bacterium (assembly GCA_038630445.1). Classification (GTDB taxonomy): domain Bacteria; phylum Pseudomonadota; class Alphaproteobacteria; order Caulobacterales; family Hyphomonadaceae; genus Henriciella. The sequence goes on from JBCBCO010000018.1 coordinate 10,513, forward strand.
AAACGCAGATCGGCAGGCTCCGGACACAGCGACAGGCATGGCTCCGTGAGCAAGGCTACCTTGGCGAGGGGCAGGACCGCCTGTCAGACGATCAGCGTGCACGTCTTCGGGTCATGGAGCTGACACGCGCCAGCGCCGCGATTGCGGCGCGCACCAGCCGTGAAGCGGTCACGGTTCAGCCCGGCGACGGGTTCGAAGGCACGCTCGAAGGCCATGTCGATCTCGGGGCCGGACGCATGGCAATTGTCGGCAATGCCAAGGAGTTCACCCTCGTACCCTGGCGCGAGGCGCTCGGTCGACAGATCGGCCGCGAGCTGAGCATCCAGCGCACCGCGCGGGGCCTCTCCTGGAGCCTCGGCATGGAGCGCGCACGGGGCTTGTCGCGCTGACTCCATGCACGCCTTTGCAGGGCGTTGCGCGCTTTGGCGCGCTTTGCGGCTGGGCGCACCCGCCCGCGCGCGACCATTCTGGGAGCCTACAAAACCTGCTCCCGGAAGGACCCGCCATGACCGGCACGAAAATCCTCATCGGCCAGATCGCGGTGGTGTTTGCGCTCATCATCGGGGCGGTCTGGCTGGCTACCCAGATAACGGCGGAGGCGCTCGGCTATCAGGTCGCGCTCGGCGCGCCCTGGTTCTTCGTCGGGGAGACGCCGGTCTACAAACCCTGGCGGCTCTTCCAGTGGTGGTATGCCTATGAGGCCTATGCGCCGGAGGTCTTCGCGCGCGGCGGGCTGATCGCCGTATCCGGTTCGGCGCTCGGATTTCTTGCGGCGATTGTCGGTTCGGTCCTGCGCAGCCGCCATGAGCGCAACGTCACAACCTATGGATCGGCGCGCTGGGCCAATGGGGCAGACCTGAAACGCGCCGGACTTCTGGGAGAAGATGGTGTCTTCCTCGGGCGCTGGCGCGGGCGGTATCTGCGCCATGCCGGACCCGAGCATGTCATGGCCTTTGCGCCGACACGGTCAGGCAAGGGCGTGGGACTGGTCGTTCCAACACTTCTGTCGTGGACCGGGAGCGCCGTTATTCATGACATCAAGGGCGAAAACTGGGACCTGACCTCCGGCTGGCGCGCGAGGTTTTCGCGCTGCGTGCGGTTCGATCCGACTGACCGGCGCAGCCCCCGCTACAATCCGCTGATGGCGGTCCGGCGCGGCGAACACGAGGTGCGCGACGTCCAGAACATTGCCGACATTCTCGTCGATCCTGAAGGCTCGCTGGAGAGGCGCAATCACTGGGAAAAGACCGGGCATGCGCTGCTCGTCGGCGTCATCCTGCATGTGCTCTATGCCGAAGCGGACAAGACCTTGTCGGGGTGCGCGCGGTTCCTGTCTGATCCGAAGCGCTCTTTCGCCGTCACGCTGCGCGCCATGATGACGACACCGCATCTGGGCGAGAAGGGCGTGCACCCCATCGTGGCGCAGGCTGCGCGGGAGCTTCTGAACAAGTCGGAGAATGAACGCTCCGGTGTTCTCTCGACCGCGATGAGCTTCCTGTCGCTCTACCGCGATCCGGTCATCGCCGAAGTGACAGGCCATTCAGACTGGCGCATCGAGGATCTGGTCGGGGCAGGCGAGCCGCTGTCGCTCTATCTCGTTGTTCCGCCCTCGGACCTCTCGCGCACCAAGCCGCTGATCCGGCTCATCCTCAACCAGATCGGACGCAGGCTGACAGAGCAGCTTCCAGACAAGGGACAGAGGCAGCTTCTCTTCATGCTGGACGAGTTTCCGGCGCTCGGGCGGCTCGATTTCTTCGAGAGCGCGCTCGCCTTCATGGCGGGCTATGGCATCCGTGCCTATCTGATCGCCCAGTCGCTGAACCAGATCGAGAAAGCTTACGGGCCGAACAATTCGATCCTCGACAACTGCCATGTGCGTATTGCTTTTGCGACCAATGATGAGCGCACCGCAAGGCGGGTTTCCGATGCCCTCGGCACGACGACGGAACTCCGGTCCCAGAAGAACTATACCGGCCACCGGCTTGCCCCCTGGCTGTCCCACATGATGGTCTCGCGCCAGGAAACCCAGCGCGCGCTGGTGACGCCCGGCGAAGTCATGCAGCTCGCATCGACCGACGAGATCGTCATGGTGTCGGGCGCGGCGCCGGTTCTGGCCAAGAAGCTGCGCTATTTCGAGGACGGGAATTTCACGCGGCGGGTCTTGCCGCCCGCGTCCGTCGAATGGGCCGGCCATGCCCCCTCCGCCGCCTGGACGACATGCGTTGCCGCGCCGGTTGGTGCCGAGGCAGCAGAACCGCTTCCCGGCGAGACGGACGGCCTCTCACTGAAACGCACCCGCGAGCCGGAACATGAGATCACGGCTGACGCGCCTTCTGCGCAACCTGAACCGGACATGTCACCTGATCCGGAGGACGCCGCCGATCCATCCGATGACCGCAACCTCGAAACCGTCCGGCGCGCCGTCGCCGCCGATCGCGGTGATCCTGATGTCCTGCCGGAGTTCTGATCCCATGGGCAAGCCACGCGTGAACATACGGATTTCAACAAAGCTCTATGCCCAGCTCTGCGAGGCGGCGGACAGGCCCGGCGCGACCAAGACCGCCATCGTGGAGGACGCACTCAGGGCCTGGTTCGATCCCGAAGCGCGGTCCGTACTGGAAGAGCGGCTGCTGGCGCGGGTGGATGCCTTCGACCGGCGTCAGGCCGAGATCGAACGCGATGTCGCCTACACCTATGAGACGCTCGCCCACTACATCTATTACTGGCTGACCCGCACCGAACCGATCCCGGAAGGCGATCGCGATATCGCCCACGCCCTCGGCCAGAAGCGGTTCGATCATTTCATCGGGCAGGTGGCGCGGAAGATTGGAGGTCGCGATACACGGGATATCGATAGGTAGGCCAGGTTGCCTTCACACCGCCCATGAAAAGTCGAGTCGCCGCCGCGGCGGTAAGGGGGGGAGCAATTGGAAACGAGGGATCGGCATCTGCAGATCCGAAAGCGGTCGACGTCGTGATGAGCGACAACCGAGATGGCCGACGTATTGCCGCATCCAAGAATGTTCCCGAAGGATCATGTCGCTGCCTCAACCAATTGTTCCTGAGAATGTCCGCCCTTGTGGGTCTCAGTTCGGTTGTGCCTCAGTTTGAAATCGAGCAGCCTTCCACCCTTGGGCGTAACGGCGCTTGTTGAGCGAACCAGCCGGTCGTAATGTTCTGGCCATCAGAGCTGGATTGGCCCAAAAGCGACATTGAACCAGCAATTGCTTGGAGTTTGGCGCCGAAAAACGCAATTCCCCTACGGACAGAAACTCAGTGGCGGGTCAGGTGCCGCAATGTTTCGTTTGTGTGCCGATCCGCGACTTTCGCGGGAGTTCCTCATTTCAGTCCGGCCAAAGACGAGTCAGGACTTCAGATTGTCGCTAATTTTCAAAAGCAAAGCCGTTGCTTTGGTCAGATCATTGCGCGCGACCGAGTCGAAGGCTTGCGATGCAACACGCTCGGCCGCTCGCGCAAACTCTTCTGCGCGCTGGATCGCCAAACGGGTCGGAATAATCCGCCAGACACGTCGGTCGCCAGCATCGCGCACACGTGAGACGTAACCTGTGGTTTCGAGATGATCGATCAGCGTGCCGACAGATGGACGCGCAATATCGAGTGCTTCCGCAAGTTGCGTCTGGGTCGGGCTCTGCAGCCTGATCACGTAAACAAGCAGGTGCCACTGTGATCGCGTCAGGCCAATCGCTTCCATTTCCTGATCGTATGCCCGGCGCAATAGGCGGGTGACTTCACCAAGAAGGAAGCTGAAATCTATTCTGGGATCTCCTTGAAGGACGGCAGCGGGCGACCGAGTGGGCGACGTCATACGTTTCTCCATTGACGATATTTGTAAGGTAACTTAATAAGAGTATCCTTACAAGTAGCCAAAGCGGATGGGTATTTTGAGCGGTCGTGACGGGTATCTTCATGCACAAGGGTTGAAACTGGCGCTCAGTTCTTTTGGCGATCCAGGCGCCCCGCCGGTGATCTTTGCTCATGGCGGCGGGCAAACCCGCCACGCTTGGAGCGGCGCCGCAAAGACGGTGGCATTTGAAGGCTATCGCTCTATTGCCTTGGATCTTCGCGGACACGGTGAAAGTGATTGGGCTGCAGATGGTGATTACTCTCTGGAAGCTATCGCGCGGGACCTTATTGAGGTTGGTGAACACGTGGCGCGTGGTGGTACGCGACCGCATGTGGTCGGCGCTTCGCTTGGCGGACTAGCAGCCATAGTTGCCGCAGGCATGCTGTCACGCGATGCGTTTGAATCGGTTACGCTGGTCGACATTACGCCGAACATGGACGCCGCGGGTGTCACCAAGGTTGTCGGGTTCATGGGCGCGCATGTTCACGAAGGCTTTGACTCACTGGAACAGGCCGCTGATGTGATTGCCACCTACCTACCACACCGTCCCAGACCGAAAGACCTTGACGGGCTGCGCAAGAACCTTCGGCAGGGCGAAGATGGGCGTTGGCGATGGCACTGGGACCCTGCTTTTATCACCGGCGTCATGCGCCGCTCCGGAGTTGCTCACACCGGTGATCTGGAGCAAGCGGTTCGGGACATCCGTGTGCCGCTTCATCTGATCCGTGGGCGTATGAGCGAGCTGGTTTCAGAAGACTCCGTCGCGGCGTTTAGATCCCTCGCGCCACAGGCACATTACACTGACGTTGCAGGCGCAAGACATATGGTGGCCGGCGATCGCAACGATGTGTTCATCGAAGCGGTTGTGTCCTTTCTTCGAACGATACGAGAGCAGACCCCTGTATGAGTGATTCCATGCTCAGTCTGGAACAGGTGCAGGCTGCACTCGAAGCGGCACCCTTCCATCGTTGGTTAGGGTTGAAGGCGATCAGTACGGACCCGGAAAAGCTGGTGCTGGAAATGCCATGGAGAGAGGAAGTGGTTTCCAATCCGCGGATACAATCCGCCCATGGCGGTGTCATCGCTGCGCTGATTGATCTTACCGGATTTTACGCACTGCTCGCCTCGGGTAACATGCCTGCCGCGACGGCGGACTTGCGGGTTGACTATCACAAACCGGCCACGCCAGGAACGCTGAGTGTAACGGGAAGAATTGTCCGTCTGGGGGCAACTCTCTCCGTCGCCGAAGCAACTGTAATGAACGCCGACGGAGCCCTGCTTTCGAGCGGGCGCGGCGCCTACCTGATGCAGGGGCGTTCGTGAGGATTCGCACGACGCTCTCACTCTGCGTGATTTTGATTCTGGTCTCGGGATGCCGGGACGCAGAGCCTGAAGGGCAAGCCGTCCCTGCGGCGGCCGGCGTTACCGCTGAAGTCGAGACCCGGGTTGTCCAGGTTGAAACGGTATCCGCAGAAACGGTCATGCGGGACGACTATTTGATTGCATCCGGGACCATTGCCGCAAAGCAAACCAGCAATATCGGCGCGTTGGCGGAGGGGGTCGTTGAACAGATTTTCGTCCGGGTGGGTGACAGGGTTCGTAAGGGCGATCCGCTCTTTAGAACCCGGCAGGTCGATTATCAGCGCAGCCTCGTCGAAGCCGAAGCTATGCGGGACGTTGCGCTGGCCGAAGTTTCACGCGCACAGAAACTCGTGGATCGCTACGCGATACTGGAAACCAAAGGCGTCGTGTCCCCTGTGGTCCTTGACGATGCCAAGACCGCCCTTGAGGTCGCCGACGCCAACCTGCGACTCAGGGAGACAAAAGTGGAAACCGCCAAGCAGGCGCTCGGGGATACAACCGTCCGCGCGCCATTCGATGGCACGATCACAGCTCGCTATATCGATGAGGGCGTGTTCATGGCCAACCGCTTCTCCGGAATGGGCAACTCCGCCGTTGTTCAGGTTCAGGAGTGCGGGATTGCGGCAGCGATCTTGTTTGCGCCTGAGTCCGAGCTCGCGCGTTTGCGGCTCGACTTGAAAGGTCATCTCTACGTCGATGGCCGCAGTGATCCGATACAATCACAGATCCTCATCTTGAACGACCGAGTTGACCCGACTTCTCGGATGGTAGAATTTCGCATGGCATTTGCGAACCCCGATTGCGCTGTCAAAGCCGGGCAGTCGGTCCGCGCCGAGGTCGAAGTTGATCCCCGGTCTGCCACCGTCCTGCCGCGCAGAGCAATTCAAGGTACGGGCGAAGATCGCTACGTCTACCTTGTCACAAACGCGCAAGCTGAGCGACGTCCCGTAAAAATCACAGACATCGATGCTGATCGTGTAGAGATTCTTGACGGGTTGACGAGCGGAGAAACAGTCGTCCTGACAGCCTCAGAGCCGCTGTATGACGGCGCCAGGATTGAGCTCTCACCCTCATGATGTGGCTCGTCGATATTTCGATCCGCCGCGCCGTATTTGCCGTGATGCTCATCGCATCCTTGGTCGGCCTCGGCCTTATGTCGATGGGACGATTGGGCGTCGACTTGTTTCCCGATGTTGAATTTCCGTATGTCAACGTGACGGCGACGCTGGACGGGGCCTCTGCGGAAACCATGGAGTCGGAAGTCACCGACATCTTGGAAGAGTACATCAACACGATCGACGGAATTGAAACGCTGCAATCTTTTTCCAGTGAAGGGCGCGCGCAAATTCTGATCGAGTTCAATCTGAGTTCCAATGCCCGCGAGAAGGTCCAGGATGTTCGGGACAAGGTGCAGGTTGCCCTGGCAGAATTGCCTCCGGATATGGATCCACCCATCGTGGACAAGGTCGATCCGGACGCGGCGCCGATCATCTCCGTCATGATCGCCGGCGATCTGCCAATCGCCGAGTTGACTGCGTTCGCCGACGATGTGGCAAAGGAACGTCTTCAACGCCTCGACGGTGTGGGCGCCGTGAAATTGGTCGGGGGTCGTGAGCGCGCGGTGCGCATCTGGCTCGACAATGAACGACTGAGGGCGTTTGGCGTCACTGCGGATGATGTAAGGCGTGCGATCCAGAGTGAGCATGCAAAGCTTCCCGGCGGGCGGATGGAAACTGATGCCCGCACGCGGGAGTTTGGTGTCAAAACTGTCGCTGAAGTTACCCGTGCGAATGGCTTTGCAGACTTGCCAGTCGCCTATCGGGAAAATGGCGTCACAATCCGAATTTCTGATGTTGCCCGCGTGGAGGACGGCCTGGAGGATGAGCGCTCAGCGGCATTCCTGAATGGCAGACGAGGTATCTCGCTCGATATCAGGAAACAATCAGGTCAGAATACTGTCGAGGTCTCGCACAAGGTCAAGGCCGCCGCAGAAGACTTGCGCGCGCTTGCGCCCGCCGGGGTGACGATTGTCGCGACAAGAGATGTGTCGAAATTTATCGAGAGCTCAATCGAGGACGTCACCCATGACGTCGTGATTGCCATCGGGCTTGTCGTTGCCGTGACCTTTGTTTTCCTCCTGAATTTCAGAGCGACGATCATCGTGGCCCTGGCGATCCCGACATCCCTTGTGGCCACTTTTTTTGGCTTTTATCTTCTGGGGTTTTCGATCAACGTCCTGACGCTGCTTGCACTCACCGTTGCCATCGGACTGCTCGTAGACGACGCCATCGTCGTTATTGAAGCGATCATGAAAGAGCTGGAAGAGGGGAAGCCACCGCTTGAGGCCGCGCTGGACGGTACACGTAAAGTGGGACTTGCCGTGGTTGCAGGCACAGCAGCCACACTTGCCGTTTTTGTTCCGATTGCCTTCATGGATGGCATCGTAGGACGCTTCTTTTTCCAATACGGTCTGACGATCGTGTTTTCGGTGTCGGTCTCTTTGCTCGTTGCTTTGACACTCACGCCAATGCTTGCATCGCGCATCCTCACATCCAGTGGCGTTTCACCCGTCTTTCGGCCGCTCGAAGCCTTCTGGGACTCAACTGACCGGGCCTATGCAGGTCTCGTAAAGCTGGCCGTTCGATTTCGCATAGTTGTGATTCTTATTGCGTGTGCCTCGGTTTTTGCCGGTGCGTGGTATGCAGCTCGCGTTCCTTCCGGTTTTACCTCGCGCGCCGACAGGAGCGAGTTTCAGGGTTCGATCGAGCTGCCGCTGGGCACTGGCGTTGTTTCTGCGCTCGACGCCGCGCAAAAGATTGATGCTGAACTCCGCAAGATCGAGCACGTTGAAGAAGTGTTCGTCTCGATCGGGGCAGGCGCGCAAGCGGACGCCCGTGTCATCGATCTATACGCTTCCTTGACACCGAAACAGGAGCGCCAAACGGGTCAGTTTGAAATCATGGACCAAGCGCGGAAAGCCATCCGCATTGCATCCCCTGAGGCGGTTAAGATATCCGTCCTTGAAGTTCCGTGGGTCAGCGGGACGACCTCCGGTAGCTCGGACATCGACTTGTTGTTAAAGGGATCTGACCTCAACTCCCTTGCGCAATATGGCGATCATCTCGTGCGTGAGATGCGTGCCCGACCTGATTTTGCTGATGTCAGAACCAGCTTCGAGAGCGGTCGACCGGAAGCACAGATTCTGTTTGACCGAACGCGGGCCGGGGACCAGAGCGTTTCCGCTCGTGCCTTGGCGGATACAGCTCGGATTGCCCTGGGCGGACTCGATGCAGGAACCTTTGAAGAGGGCGGAAAGCGATATGATGTGCGCCTGCGTCTGGAGGAAGACCAGAGGGAAAGCGTGCGGGATTTTGATCGCATTCAAGTGCGCGGTGCAGACGGGCGACTGGTAGATATTGGAGCGGTTTCACGTGTTGAGTTCGCTTCCGGCCCGTCGCAAATTGATCGATCAGACCGCGCCCGGAAGATCTCGGTGCTTGCCAGTTCTGCAACCGGTGTTTCCCTGGGTGAGGCGACAACCACATTGATCGAGGTGCTTGAAGTCAACCCACCGCCGGCTGGCATCACTTACTCGGTCGGCGGCATGTCGGAACGCATGCAGGAGACCGCCGGCGCGATCGGCTTCGCGTTACTGCTCGCCTTGCTGGCGCTCTACATGGTGCTTGCGAGCCAATTTAATTCCTTCGTACAGCCGCTTCTGATCATGGTAACGGCGCCGCTCAGCTTCTCTGGAGCATTCGCCGGGCTATATTACTTTGGACTAGAATCCTCCCTGTTCGCACAGATTGGCCTGATCGGACTGATGGGGATCGTGATGAAGAATGGCATCTTGCTCGTCGACCGCGCAAACCAGTTGATCGCGGAAGGAATGACAGAAAGAAACGCGATCCTTCAAGCTTGTCCTGAACGACTTCGCCCCGTTCTCATGACTGCCTTTTCCGCAATCTTTGGCATGGTGCCAGTCGCATTGGCGACCTCGGATGGAGCTGAGTGGCGCAACGCGCTCGGCGCGCTTCTCATTGGAGGGTTGACCTCTTCAACGATCCTGACGCTTGTCGTCATTCCAGCGGTCTTCATGATCCCTAGTGATGTTGCCAACGTCGTCAGAAAGCTAACGCGGCTGTTCCTATGGCCGCTCACGCGGTTAAGACGCGGCGAGGATGCTGCACGATCGGCCGCCCTTACCGGCGGGGCAACAGAAGACGTCATTTGATGGCGAATTATTGGTGCCGGTCACTGTGGGTGGGATTTTATTTGGTCAATCTTGGCGGATTGCGCTGAACAAATCAAAGTTCGCAATTTCAGTGAGAAGGCCGAATAGCAAACTGTGAGATACCAATGCTGCGTTGCGTCTGCATTCGGACGGCTGAGGCGATGTTTTGCGGTTTAGAACTTTTTCACCTGAATCGACGAGTTCATTTCGTCCGATGGCAGTGTCAGGGCAAACGGCCTTGAGAATGCAAATCCAGCGGCGTAGCCTCTGCAAATGGCCCTGTGCTACAACAAATCGTTTGGGTCCGAACCTAGACTACTGGAGAAACTGATGACCATGCAGAAGCCCGTCGATCCCGTCCCCGCGGCGACCATGCTCCTACTTCGCGACGCGCCGGAGTTTCAGGTCCTGATGGTCAAACGCCATCACCAGATCGATTTTGCCTCCGGCGCGCTGGTATTTCCCGGAGGAAAGCCTTCGGCCGGTGATGAAGCTCTCGAATGGGCTAATCATTGCGAGGGCTGGAGCACTTTCGACGATACGCAGCGCACTTTGCGGATTGCCGCGATCCGCGAAGCGTACGAGGAAGCCGGCATCCTGCTAGGCGATTATCGTGACGGCGGCGCGTTCGAGGATACATGTGATCTTGAAAGCCGCAAAGCGGTGGAGCGAGGGGAGCGCGAATTTCTTGACGTCGTTCGCGAGGCCGGTGTGCACCTACGCCTCGATCGGTTAAGCAATTTTGCAAGGTGGATAACGCCCACCTTCATGCACAAGCGCTTCGACACACATTTCTTCGTTGTTCGCGCGCCCGAACGCCAGATTGCCGCGTGCGATGGATACGAAACCGTCGATGCGGAATGGCTTTCGCCGCACAAGGCGTTGGAAATGGAAGCCAGCGGCAAGCGAACCATTATATTTCCTACACGCTTGAACCTGCAACTGCTGGCCAAATCTGCGAGCGCAGCGGATTGCGTGGCGCAGGCTGAAACCCGCGATATCGTAACAGTTCTGCCTGAAATCATTCAGCGAGACGGGAAGAATGTCCTCACTATTCCCGAAGACGCGGGTTACGGCCCCGCCTACGAAATTGTGGGCTGACGGCAAGCTGCGAGTGGCGAGAAACCTTCGTCGTCAGTAACCGGACAATCGCGCAAAACGGTCCTTGAGGTAGCTTGACGACCCCCAACTCGCCTCGAGCACGCGAGCACGCTTGAGGTAGAAGCCGACATTGAATTCGTCGGTCATCCCGATGCCGCCATGCAGCTGGATACCCTGATTGCTGATCGCGTGCAGTACGCGATTTGCCTCGGCCTTGGCGATGGTCGCTGCACGCGCGACTCCAAAACCGCTGTCGACTGCCTGTAAACCCGCCTCGACCGCGGAGCGCATCTGCGTGAGGTCGGCGAACAGATCCGCCATGCGATGTTGCAGCGCCTGGAAAGTAGCGAGCACCTGATTGAACTGCACACGCTGCTTCAGATAGTCGAGGGTCGTGTCGAACACAGCTTGCGCCATGCCGAGCATTTCGGCAGCGGAAAGCACGCGCGCCCGGTCGAGCACGTCGCCAAGCAGACTGTCGCCTCCGCCCTCGAGCTTCTCGGCGGCAGCGCCAGCGAATTGGATATCGGCGTGGCTGCGCTGATCGGTGAGCTTGCGCGTGGTCAGTGAAACGCCATCGCCCTTTTCGACCAGGTATAGGCCGTCCTTGGCTGCGACCACGAAGAGGCTGGCACCATGCGCCTCGTGCACGAATGCCTTTTTGCCGGTCAGCTTGCCGCCCGAAACGCTGGTCTCGATTGCGGAGGGATCGCAATGCGCTCCTTCATCGATAGCCAGCGTTGCCACGGTTTCGCCGCTGGCGAGCCTGGGAAGCCATTTGGCCTTCTGCGCGTCGCTTCCGCCGAGCAGGATTGCGCTCGCCGCGATGGTCGTGGCCACCAGCGGACTTGCGGTCAGCGTTTTGCCGAGTTCCTCGACCACGAGGCCGGCCGACGAGAACCCGAAATCTGATCCACCATGGGCCTCGGGAATGATGATCCCGACCCAGCCCATTTCGGCCATCGCGGCATAGGCGTCAGCGTTGTAGGCCTGCGGTTGGCCTGCTGCGCGGACTTTGCGGAACTCGGATACCGGGCTTTCCTTGGTCGCCCAGTCGCGCGCCATGTTGCGCAGCATTTCCTGTTCTTCGCTGAGAACTGCCATTGTCCTTGCTACCCTCGCTTACTGGTGGTCGAGCATGCCAAGCACCCGCTTGGCAATGATGTTGTTCTGGACTTCGGTCGAACCGCCATAGATCGTCGCTGCCTTGCCGAAGAGCCAGCCGCGCACATCCTCAAGTTCGTCATCGCCAAACTCGTCGCCTTCCCAGCCGAGGCCCTGAAAGCCGCGGATTTCGATCAGCAACTCGCTGCGGTCCTGGGCCAACTTGGTGCCGACCTTTTTCAGAACCGAACTGATCTCCGAAACGCCGCCTTGCGCTTTGCTTTCCTCGACCGCACGACGCGCGGTGAGCAGGAAGCTGTTCCAGCGGATTTCAAGATCGGCGATCTTGTCGCGCAGGACCTTGTTGACGAGCGCGCCATCACCGCCGGTTTCGCAGTACTTCTTGGCGATATCGCCAAGGCTCTGGCCCATCATGCCGGCGAGGCGCCCTCCGCCCGAAATGTTCGTGCGCTCGTGCTGAAGCAGGCGCTTGCCGATAGTCCAGCCCTGGCCTTCCTTGCCCACGAGATTTTCCTTCGGCACCTTCACATCGGTGAAGAAGGTCTCGCAGAACGGGCTGGTTCCGCTGATCATTGTGATCGGGCGGACTTCAACGCCTGGTGCGTCCATGTCGATCAGCATGAAGCTGATACCTTTGTGTTTGTCTGACCGGTCGGTGCGGACGATGGCAAAGCACTTGTCAGCCCACTGGCCACCGCTGGTCCAGGTCTTCTGGCCGTTAATGAGGTAGTGATCGCCCTTGTCGACCGCGAAGGTCTGCAGGTTTGCGAGGTCTGATCCGGCATTCGGCTCCGAGTAGCCCTGGCACCAGCGAATTTCGCCACGGCAGATTGGCGGGATATGCTCCAGCTTCTGCCTTTCGTCGCCGTATTCGAGCAGGGTCGGGCCGAACATCATCACACCCATTCCGCCGATCGGATTGTAGGCGCCGACCTTGGCGAACTCATGCTCGATGATTCTGGCCTGGCCTTTGGTCAGTCCGCCCCCGCCATATTCCTTGGGCCAGGTTGGCGTGCCCCAACCACGCCCGCCCACGGCTTCTCGCCATTTCTTCTGGACAGGGTTCTCGTCGGTCGGACCGTCGAGCCCGGCCATCATATTGCCCGTGCCCTTGAGTTCGTCAGGGAAATTGGTGGCGAGGAATTGCCGCACTTCGGTGCGAAATGCGTCTTCGCTCGTCTGGACATCGGATTCTACTTGTGTCGGCATGGAAACCTCCGTTCAAAAATCAAATTCGTGGCACCCCACTCGGACGACAAGGCCGCGCTCTGGCTGGTCAGTACTGCTGCGCAGGAACGTGCAAAACCAAACCTTCCATCGCAGCTTCCATGGGTATCTGGCAGGCGAGGCGACTGTATTCGCTGGCCCCTTCTGCAAATTGGAGGAGTTCGGCCTCCGCTTCGCCTTCCTTCAGACGACCCACCTTGTCGATCCAGGTCGGGTCGACATGGACATGACAGGTCGCACAGGCGCAGGCCCCGCCGCAATCGCCGTCGATGCCCGGCACGCCGTTGAAAAGCGCCGCTTCGCGCGCTGTTTCGCCCTCAGCAATTTCGACTTCCCGCCGCGTTCCATCGCTGGATACGAACGTCACTTTGACCATCATAAACTCCGTATTTCTGCTTTGGTAAATCAGCGGGCGTGCAGCCGCACCGGCAGCTTGGTGATCCCACGCACAAGGGTTGAATACAGGCGCTCGGGTTGGCCGGTCACTTCGACCTTGGCGAAGCGCTTGTGAATCTCTTCCCAGATGATCCGCAACTGCAGTTCTGCCAGCCTGTTGCCCATGCAGCGATGGATGCCATAGCCGAATGACAGGTGATGGCGCGGATTCTTGCGGTCAATGATGAACCGGTCGGCCTGGTCGATAACCGTGTCGTCGCGGTTGCCCGACAGGTACCACATCACGACCTTGTCGCCCTTCTTGATCTGTTTGCCGCCGATCTCCCATTCCTGAAGCGCGGTGCGGCGCATGTGAGTCAGCGGCGTCTGCCAGCGGATGATTTCCGGCACCATGCTGGTGATCAACGATGGGTCGTCATTCAGTTTGCGATATTCGTCGGGGTTCTGATTGAGGGCGAGCACACCGCCGCTGATTGAATTGCGCGTGGTGTCGTTGCCGCCCACGATCAGCAGCAGGAGGTTACCCAGAAATTCGAGGAAAGGCATATCCTTTGTCGCCGGGGCATGCGCCATTATGGAAATCAGGTCGTTCCTTGGCGGCTCATTGACGCGCTGATCCCACAGGCCCTTGAAATACATCGCGCACTCGATGAGCTCTTCGCGCCTCGCTTCGTACGATGCGACGATGCCGGTTTCAGGAGCAGCGGTTGTGACATCGGACCAGCGGGTGAGCTTGCGGCGTTCTTCCCACGGAAAATCGAACAGGGTGGCAAGGGTCATCGTGGTCAATTCGATCGAGACCTTGTCAACCCAATCAAATTCCTCGCCGATCGGTAGATCATCGAGAATCTGACACGCTCGTTCGCGGATTGTCGGTTCGAGCAACAGCAAGTTGGACGGTGCCACAGCGGGGGTGACGGCCTTGCGTTGCTGGTCGTGCTTTGGAGGATCCATGGCGATGAACATTTCAAGTTCGAGCGCACCTTCCGCACTATGCATGTCCTGGATGGCGATACCGCCGAGCTTTGCCTCCGATGAAAAGACTTTGTGGTTGGTATCGACGGCCATGATGTCGTCGAATTTGGTGATCGACCAGAAGGGTCCGACATGGCTTTCACGGCAGTAATGGACTGGCTCCTCCTTGCGCAGCCGGTCGAAGAACAGGCCGATCGTATCCTGCTGAAAAAGGCTCGGCCAAGAGACATCGATTTCGTCGATCGGCATGGCCGCGATTTTTTCGGCAGTATCCAGCTCCATCGTGTCGATGCTCATGTCTTGTCCTCCATGCCTAGCAAGCAGACTCACCTCGTTTGCGGATAGGTAGGGAATTTGCAGGCCGTAGTCAATAAAGCTTATAAGGATTATTGTAAAATCCGGTCAAACTGTGAATTGCTTATGAGAGCTCTAGACATATCTGCCGATAAACCCTTATAAGGAATTATCAGAGGAGCGATTCCTGGAGATGCAACCGAAGGTCGATGATTCCAAGAAAGCCAAGCGTGCGCTCACGCTTGCGCAAGACATCGTACGCGATATCGAAGCCGGGGCGCATGTTGTGGGCGACAGGTTGGCGCGCGAGGACGAAATGCTTGCGCGATACGATGTCGCTCGAGCGACTTTGCGCGAAGCGCTCCGCTTCCTTGAGCTTCAGGGCGTAATCCATCTTCAACTGGGCCGTAGTGGCGGCCCGGTGGTCGCCCGCCCGCAGACCGGTGATTTTGCGAATAATCTTTCTCTAATCCTGCAATTCATGGAAGCAGACCTCAGGGGCCTGCTCGAACTGCGCGAAGCCATAGCTCCGAATGTTGCAGCCTATGCCGCCCAGCGCGCGACCACGGGTGATCTGAGCGCACTCGCCGATTGCCTCAAAGAGCTGGAGCGCAACGAAGCCAGCAGCCAGTTCGAGGAACTGAATCGCCGTTTTCACGATATGCTCGGCTGGGCCAGCGGCAATCCGCTTTTCGGCCTTCTGACTTCCGCGTTGCACATGCTTACCCGCGAATTTTCGCTCTCGCTGGGGTATTCGGCGCAAGAGCGTGCGGTCCAGTTGCGCTTCTTGCGCCGCATCCTTGAAGCTGTGCGCAAGGGCGATGCCGAAGGAGCGCGGCAGTCGATGGCTCGTCTCGTGGTGGGCTCCGCCTCCTATCTCGCAGAAAGAAGCCCTGAGCTTGTGTCCCAGAAGGTCAAGTGGGTGCAGACGTAAAATAACAGGCGCCCGTGGATGGCGCAATTTGGAGAAGGTAACACGATGGCACTCAAGAGCCACATTTGCGAAATTCTCGGGATCGAGTACCCGATCCTTTTGGCCGGGATGGGCGGGGCCAGTGTCCCCGCGCTCGCGGCTGCAGTATCGAATGCGGGGGGGCTTGGCGTTCTTGGCGCTGCGGCCTGCTCGCCGGACCAGTTGCGTAGCTGGATCCGCCAGACCCGCGAGCTGACCGACAAACCGTTTGGGGTCGATACCCTTCTGCCTGCCTCCGTCAGGCGCGGTTCGGCCCCGCAAAGCGGCGCCGTGCCCGAAAACCCGATGGCATTGCTTGGCGAATACCAGCAGTTCACCCGCGATTTCATGGAACGCGAGGATCTGCCCGAAGTGGATGCCGCAATGGCCATGCGCGCGGCTGGCGCGCCGAAAATGGGCAAGGGCGGGCCGCAGCTGTTCTCGCGGGAGTTTTTCGAGGCGCAGATGGAAGTTGTAATCGAGGAAAAGGTGCCAGTCTATGCCGCCGGCCTCGGCAATCCCGGACCGTGGATGGACCGTCTTCATTCGAATGGCACCAAGGTCATGGCGGTGATCGGCAAGGTCAAACATGCCCAACAGGTGGTTGATTCCGGTGTCGACATGATTGTTGCGCAAGGTCACGATGGCGGCGGACACAACTCCCCGATCGGAACCTTCTCGCTGATTCCGCAAGTGGTCGATGCGGTGGGGGACCGGGTTCCGGTGATCGGAGCGGGTGGAATCTCCGATGGCCGCGGAGTCGCTGCGGCGATGATGCTGGGCGCTCTGGGCGCGTGGGTCGGCACGGCGTTCCTGGCAACCGATGAAGCCGGCATCGAACGGTTCCAGAAGGAAGCAATCACCGAAAGCGGCGATGCAGATACCATCGTCAGCCGCTCGATGACCGGCAAGCCCGCGCGCATGATCCGCAACAAATGGGCCGATGCCTGGGTTGCGGCGGGCAAGGAGCCGCTTCCCATGCCTTACCAGTCGATGATTTCAGGGCCGGTCATGGCTTCGGGCATCAAGGCTCAGCGCAAGGATATCATGCCCGGCTTCGCGGGGCAGGGAATCGGTCTGATCCATTCGATCCGTCCAGCGGCAGAGGTCATGCGCGATCTTGTCGACGGGGCCGAAAGGGCGCTGGCTGATGCCAGATTCTATTCCTGAATTCTGGCAGGACGGGGACGCGGTATGAACGCTTCACAGACCTTATCCTTTGCCGACAAGGCCGCCATAACCGGTGTGGGCGAAACCGTATTCGTGAAGGGCACGGAACGGACTGCAGTGGACATGATGCTGGAAGCCTCGCGCCGCGCCATCGCGGATGCCGGCCTGAAACCTTCCGATATCGACGGCATGGTGCCGCCGCCGATTTATACGACCTCGGAGGAAATGGCCGCCAATCTCGGCATTGATGTGCTGCGTTATGCGGCCACCGTTCACATGGGTGGCGCCAGCCCGACGACGGCGCTGCAGAACGCTGCGATGGCGATTGCCAGCGGGCTTTGCGATCACGTGCTGGTCACGCTCGGTTGGAACGGCTATTCCGCCCTCAGGTCCAAGCCGGGTGCCCCGCCCACTCGGGCGATGAACATGAACACGCTGACCAATACCATCCAGGGCTATTACATCCCCTATGGTGTGTTCCTGCCGGTGCAGATGTATGCTTGGCTCGCGACCCGCCACTCGAAACTTTACGGCGTGGGTGCGGATGCGATGGCGGCCGTCGCGCTGGCCTGCCGTCGTCACGCGCAGTTGAATCCGCGCGCCTTTACCTATGGGCGCGCACTCGACGCGGAAACCTATCATTCAGCGCGCTGGATATCCGAGCCGTTCCGCCTTTACGATTGCTGCCTTGAAACCGATGGGGCCTGCGCGGTTGTCATATCGCGAATGGATCGGGCCAGGGATATGC
>JBCBCO010000190.1:0-3212 GCA_038630445.1 Pseudomonadota bacterium
CATCTCCATTTGGCACTTTGGCGATCCTTTCCGCGATCTTCCTCGCAGTCGCAATATTAACCAATATTTTGAGTAATGCTGCGACCGCGGTCTTGTTTACGCCAATCGCAATCTCAGCCGCAGAGCAGACCGGCACCGAGCCTTTTCCGTTCCTTTTGGCCGTCATATATGCTGCAAACTGTGCCTTCGCGACACCCATTGCGTATCAGACAAACATGCTAGTTATGGGTCCTGGTCATTATAAATTTGGAGATTTCTTACGATTTGGTGGTCCACTGGTAATCATAATGTGGGCCGCATTTACGATCATAGCCCCTTGGCGCTTTGATCTTTAAGTGCGTAAAATACGTGAATGAAGTTAGATGAGTCGCTCTTTCAATTGCCGGGGATACGGCACGGGCTCCGGTTCTACGTAACCGGCGCGAGCCCTTGTCCTTATCTTCCCGGGCAAATTGAGCGCAAAGGGTTTACCCATCTGACCCAGGACAATCCGGACGCCCTACACGATCAGCTCAGTCGCGCCGGGTTTCGACGCAGCCAAGGTGTCGCCTATCGCCCGGCCTGTCCCACGTGCAATGCCTGCCGTTCGGTTCGCGTAGATGTTCCGCAATTTGTACCAAGTCGTAATCAGCGCCGCGTCCTGCGCGACAATCGCGACCTCGTTCGTCGCCCCGTGGAAGCGCGCGCCACGCGCGAGTATTTTCGCCTCCTGAAAGCTTATTTGAGCAGTCGCCATGATGGGGGTGGCATGTCCGATATGGCATATCGCGAGTTTTGCGCGATGGTGAATGACAGCCCCGTGCAAACCCTTCTTTTTGAGTACAGGCAGGGCGAGGCGGAAGACGCACCGCTTATTGCAATGTCCCTCACGGACGTGCTGCGCGACGGCTTTTCTATGGTCTACACGTTTTTTGATCCAGCGCTGCGGCGTCGCAGCCTCGGCACATATATGATCCTAGATCACATCCAACATGCCGCCGAGCTCGGACTACCTCATCTCTATTTGGGCTACTGGATCAAGAATAGCGAAAAAATGGATTATAAGCGGCGGTTCCAGCCGCTTGAGGTGCTTGAAGGTGGACGCTGGCGCCCTCTAGAAAACGACGAATAAACGATCGGGAGAGAGCGGATGATCGATCGCCGAAAACTCTTAGGCGCGGCCACTGTGGGCGCTGCTGGCTTGGCAGCGGCAGCCTGTGGACAATCAGCAAACACAGGCGATGGTGTCTCTACGCCCGCGGTCCAACGGCGGAAAACACGCCTCACCATGACCACAACATGGCCAAAGGACCTGCCGGGTCTTGGTGCGGCGGCGCAAAGGGTTGCAGATCGCATCAACACGCTCTCTGACGGCCAGATGGAAGTCCAGGTCTACGCTGCCGGTGAACTTGTTCCGGCCTTTGAAGCCTTTGATGCCGTCGCGTCCGGCAATGCGGACATGTATCACGGTGCCGAGTATTACTGGCAGTCCAAGTCCAAAGCCTACAACTTCTTTACCGCCGTCCCCATGGGCATGACAGCCGCGGAAATCATGGGCTGGATCGACTTTGGCGGTGGCCAAGCGCTCTGGGAAGAACTGTCTGGACAATATGGCATAATCGCCTTCCAGGGCGCCAATACCGGGCACCAGATGGGCGGGTGGTTCCGACAAGAAATCAACAGTCTTGATGATTTTCGCGGCCTCAAGATGCGTATCCCGGGTCTCGGCGGTGATGTGATCCGCGCCTTGGGCGGCGCCGCAGAAGCGCTCCCGGGCAACGAAATCTATCAGGCGCTTCAAACCGGCCGGATCGACGCCACTGAATGGGTCGGACCGTGGAATGATTATTTCCTCGGATTTCATCGCGAAGCGCAATTCCACTACGGCCCTGGTTTTCACGAACCTGGCAGCGCGCTCGCCGTTGGCATCAATCGGCGCAAATGGGACAGCTTCACGCCCACAGAACAAGCCATCATCCGTACCGCGTGTAATGACGTGAACCACCTTTCTGTGGGCGAATTCACTTATCAGAACGGCGTTTATCTTGAGAAACTCGTGACCGAAGAAAACGTGCAGTTGCGCCAATTCCCTGAGGAGGTCATGGCACGCGTGCAAGAGATTTCAGCTGACGTTCGCAGCGATGCCGGATCCGGCGGCGATCTTGAACAGCGGATCTATGAGAGCTTTGAAGACGCGCTCAAGAAAATGCGCGGTTGGGCTTCAATTTCGGATGCGCCTTACTTAGCCGCTCGAGAGCTCTAACCAGCAAGTCCTTAAGAGGACAATGAGGGCGGGCATATGGAATCATTCGTAACAGTCACAGGCACCGGGCTACGATATGCGGGCTATGCATTAGCCCCTCTGCTGCTGCTTCCAATCCTCGTATTGATTGCGCCGAAACCGCTAGAACACGTCGCGAGTTTCTTCAACGGTATTCTGGACCGCATTAGCGGGCTCGCGATGGGCGTCGCGGTCACTGCAGCCTTCTTGATCATCCTGATTCAGCTGGCGGCGGTTTTGCTTCGATATGTCTTCGGCCTCAGTTTCAGCTGGCTGAATGACAGTGTGATATTCAGTTTCGCCATGATCTTCATGCTAGGCGCTGCAGCCACTCTGCGCGACGATGGTCATGTGCGCGTTGATATACTTCGACCGCGCTTTGGCCCGAAAATAAGGGCTGGGATAGAGCTCACCGGGTCTCTCGTCTTTATTGCGCCGATCGGCATTCTCATACTCTACTCGGCGTCGGGACTCATAGCGCGCAGCTGGCTGGACCTCGAACCGTTCAATGAGAGCGACGGTCTTCCGATTCAGTATTTGTTTAAAACCCTGGTGCCGCTCTTCGCGGTTTTGATGATCGGACAAGGTATCAGCCAAGCGATTAAAGCGGCCTTCATCATCCGCGGATTGCGCGAAGAGACCCTCCACGAACCCGCTGCAGGCGGAGCGGGCTGATGGAAATCGAACTCGTCCTCGCTCTCGGCATGTTTCTGTGCGCGATCCTCGCACTCCTCGCGGGGTATCCGGTCGCACTGACTTTGGGCGGCGTCGCTCTGATCTTCGGTTTCATAGGCGTTGAGCTTGGGCTCATACCGCTGCCGATCTTGCGGAATCTCCCCAGCCGCATTCTCGGGTCCATGGAAAACCAGGTCCTGATTGCCGTCCCGTTATTCGTCCTGATGGGTGTGATTCTGGAACGCTCACGCGTCGCAGATGATCTTTTGCAGACTGC
>JBCBCO010000191.1:0-3163 GCA_038630445.1 Pseudomonadota bacterium
GAAAGGTCGATCTCAGTGGAGCTTCCTGGATGTTTGTTCCAAGGTCTAAATTTTCATATACTTGGCTCTCAGGATGTCAGACAGTCTTTGCGTCTGGCTGTCTATCCTGCAGGCCTGATTTTCGAGTCCTGTCATCCTGAATTCTATAGCATCAGAATGCTCTTTTGTTGGGCGTTTACGTCTCCTTCTTATAGCGAATACATATCTTTTTCTCACGCCACTCATTCCCTTTCTCACTGATTGACTGGATCACCCCTTAAAATTAGTGAGCGAATAATCACTTGCAATTATCTGACATCCATATTATGTACCATTTCAAACGGAGATTCGCCGATGAGCACTGCAAACGAAAAACGCCCTCGCGCCCGAAATGCGCGGCCCAAAATCGAACGGGCCGCACTGAAACTCTTCGTCAGCGAAGGGATTGAGGCCGCCACAACGCGCGAAATCGCTGATGTCGCGGGTGTTTCGGAAGGCGCGCTTTATCGCCATTATAAGGGCAAAGACGATCTTGCCCTCGCTCTCTTCATGGAAACGCATAACCGGCTCGGAAAAATGCTGGAGCAGGCTTTTTTCGAAGCCGGAAGCATTGAAGAGAAAGTCCGCAGAGCCGTGACGGCTTATTGTGAATTGGCTGATGAGGACTGGCTGCTGTTTAGTTTTCACCTCGTCTCGCTCAATAAATTCCTGCCCCATGATACCCGCCGTGACGATGATCCGGTCAGCATTATTGAGCGCCTGATTGGAATGCTCATGGACAATGGCGACATTCCGAAAGCTGATCCCGCAATCATCGCTTCCATGTGTCTCGGTGTTGTGATGCAATCGGGACAGAATAAGATTTATAGTCGCCTGCCGGGGCCTTTCAGCCAGCATATTGAGGCCTTTACGCGCGCGATTATGGCTATCCTCCATCAGAGATAGGAGTTCCCAAAATGAACATGGTTCGAGGCGTCCTTTTTACAGGCGTATACTATCTGCTGTCCGCGATTTACGTGATTGCATCCTTGCCGTTTCTGGCTTTGCCGGGGCGGGGTCCAGTGACTTTGATTATTCGGAGTTATACGCGAGCGCTCAATTTGGCGCTCTGGCTGATCTGCGGCATCCGAAAAGAGGTGCGTGGGCGGGAGAATCTGCCTGAGGGCGCTTTTATTATTGCCGCCAAGCATGCGAGTTGGGGCGACGGATTTATGGTCTATCCCGAGGTGAAAAACCTTGCCTTTGTGACCGGCGATCACTTGGAGCGGTTTCCGCTGGTCGGCGGAATTCTGCGCAAGCTCGGCGCGATTGTGATCGATACGTGCGGCGGTGGTGAGCGCAAAGCTGCAAGTCTGGCTGAGGGTATGGCGAAAGCAAAAGACGATGGCCGTCGGGTTCTGATCTATCCTGAAGGGCACTTGGCTCCGCTTGGTCACCATTTCCGCTACAAGCCCGGCGTTTGGCATATGCAGAATGCGATGGATGTGCCGATTGTTCCGGTTGCGACCAATCTGAATTGCTTCTGGCAACAGGAAGAGATTGCGAAGACACCCGGCAAAGCGGTGATCGAATTTCTCAAGCCGATCCTAGCTGGATTGCCCAAGGACGAAGCCATGGCGCTTCTGACCGAGCGCGTGGAAACCCGGTCTGCGGAGCTGATCGCAGAAGCACTCGGTCGTCCGGTTGAGCCGACAAGACTTCTGCCCGATCCCGATAAGGGAACGATTGGTAAGCCGGACTCAGCCCCGAACGCGGCTTAGCTCTGTTTTTCACGCCCCCTTGCGGTGACGGCTTTGCGAGCTTCTTCGACGCTTTCAGCTGTCACGGAGGCGGCGTGATCGGCGGAGCGTTTGATCTCCATTTTGCAGCCTTCGCCGAAGGACGTGGCATAGCCGTCATCGATGACCTTCTTGTAGTTCCGCAACAGGATCGGATCACAGGTCGCCATTTCGTGGCCCATCTGGATCGCCGCAGGGACCAATTCGTCAGCCTTGTAGACGCGGTTGACGAGGCCCCAGCGTTCCGCGGTTTCAGCGTCGAGGAAATTCCCAGTGAAAGAAAGCTCTTTCGCGCGGCTGATCCCGATCAGGCGCGAGAGTTTCTGGCTCAATCCCCAGCCCGGCATGATCCCAACGCGGGCATGTGTGTCTGCGAATTTCGCATTCTCTGAAGCGAGCAGGACATCGCACATCAGGGCCAGTTCGAAACCGCCCGTGATCGCAAAGCCATTGATCGCGCCGATGATCGGCCACGGAAATGCGGCGAGGCCTTCGTTCAAGTCGATATCGCCGCCGTCCGCGCCGAGCGCAAATCCGGTCTGTCCTGCTTCCTTTAGGTCTACGCCAGCGGTAAAAGCGCGCCCAGCTCCGGTCAGGACAGCGGCGCGGACCGTGTCATCCTTTGCGAGGTCTGCGAACGCTTTGACAATTTCTGAGCGCAGGGCGCGGCTGAGCGCGTTCAAGGCATCCGGGCGGTTCAGCGTGACGATGGCGACAGGGCCGTCGCGTTCGACGAGGACGATTGGGGCGTCTGACATGGGGTGTTTCCTCTCAGGCTTTCATTTTGCGCCATAGTGCGCGGACGATGAGGGCGAGAGCAAGCCCTGCCGCAACGGCGACCATGGCAAATTTAAGCGGGGTGATGATGCTCTTGAGGAAGAGCAGATTGGCGGTATCGCTCAGCGCGAGCGCTTGAACCGTGTTTTCCGCCAAATCGAGCACGACGCCTGCAAGCGTTGGAAGTCCATAGATCAGCTTTGGTGCCCCAAACCTGAAGGCGAGGCCAGCGAGCAGGCTTCCATAAGCGATAGGATAGGCGGTATCATTCACGACAGTGCCCCAGAAATGCGCCTGTTTGGCATCGGCACTCATGGCCGCGAGGCGTTCGTTTGCAGCTGCACCGGTCATCAGGAAATCAAGCAAAGGTTTGCCTGCCGCTTGTTGCACCGGCGCAAAGCTTAACATCACGATGATGGCCAGAATGAAGGATAAGATGAGGACGGGGGTGCGAGCTAGGAATTGGGGCATGGGTTATGATCCGGCTAATTATTCTGATGTTTATTCATGTTTGTTTTTGACCTTTTAGCCAAGGTTTCCTTTTGGCTGGATCAGCTGGTGCCGTTCGAGATTCGGCGAGCTTTTTCAAATGCGGGATATTACCGGTAATCAGAGCCTCCTTTTTCGCG
>JBCBCO010000192.1:0-3151 GCA_038630445.1 Pseudomonadota bacterium
TCTAGGCCTCAATTCGGTCGTGAGATTCAGGCATCGTTAACAAAACAAGCCTAGCTGTTAACGAAACTAAGGATGGCAGGGGTAAGTATGAGCCGTGCACAACGTGAGCCCGATTACGATTTCGGGCCTTATGAAGATGAATATCGCGGATTTGAGATCCGGGATGATGAAACGGGGCGAGGGCCGCTGATTCTGGTGCTCGCACTTGGCGTTTTGCTTATTTTCGCGGGCGTTGTCTGGAACACCTATCGTCAGGGAGTGCGCCCGACACAGGGTGGTTTGCCCGTAATTGCTTCGGATACCGCGCCCTATAAGCGATCGCCTGAGGAAAGCGGCGGTGTTCAAGTGGCTGGGCAAGACAAAGCCTATTACGACTCGATGGATGGTTTGGGTGACCCTGCTGTCACCAGGGCCGCAGCGCGCAATCCGATCGATATTCGACGCCGCGATCCTGACCTGGCTGGCGGTCCATCCGTGCTGCCCCCTGTGGAGGGAGCCGAGGATGCGCCAAACCTTGTGTACGCTGAATCTGAAACCGCCGCCGAACGCGAAACAGAGCCGCAATCGCCAATTCAGATCGCGGCGGCGATGCCCGAGCCCACCAGTGCACCGACGCTTCCAACAGTATCAGAGCTTTCCGGAGTAGCGACCAATGCGGTTTCTCGGTTCGCTAATAGCGGTTCGTATCAGGTGCAATTATCAGCACTGCGATCCGAAGATGCCGCGCGCACGGCTTGGACGCGCCTCCAAAGCACCGCACCCGATCTTTTCCAAGGGGCCAATTTGGACATCCAACGCGCCGATCTCGGAGCGAAAGGCGTATTTTACCGCCTTCGTGTCGGGTCATTTGCTGATCGGGATACTGCAAAAGGGTTTTGCGCCGACGTGAAAGCCGCGGGTAAAGACTGTATGGTCGTCGCAAAGGTTAGTGGATGAGCTTATCCGCCTGCATCACCAGCGTATCTGGCCCGTCACTCCTCGCGGAGGAGCGGGCGTTTTTGCGCGATGCGCAGCCTTGGGGGGTTATCCTTATGGGGCGGTCTTGTGCCTCTCGTGCGCAAGTCAAAAAGCTCACTGCGGACATAAAAGATGCACTAGGGCGGGACGCCTTGATCTTTATTGACCAAGAAGGTGGTCGTGTTGCGCGCCTCAAGCCTCCGGAATGGCCAAAGTTTCCTGCAGCGGGCGTTTATGGTGAACTCTTTTTGCACAATCCGGACGCCGCAATAGAGGCCTGCCAGCTCGGGCATCGCCTGATGGGGCACGAACTCTTTGAGCTTGGAATTCAGGCGGATTGCGCCCCGTGTGGAGATTTGCGTCAGGCGGAGACGCATGACGCGATCGGAGATCGCTCGTTTGGGTATTTGGTCGATGCTGTGATCGCGTTGACTGAGGCTGCGCTATCTGGATTGGCAGACGCTGGGGTTGCAGGGGTGATGAAGCATATGCCCGGTCAAGGCCGAGCGGCCTCAGACACTCATTATGATCTCCCTTCGGTTGCGGCCGGCATCACGACGCTGCTCGAAGATATGTCTATTTTCAAAGCACTGTCGGACATGGTGCCTATGGGCATGACATGCCATGTGATTTTCGAAGCGTTTGATACCAACACACCGACGACCATCTCGCCGACAGTTATTTCTGAGACCATTCGAAAGCGAATCGGATTTCAAGGGCTGCTCATGACGGACGATTTGGGGATGGATGCATTGGGTGGCACACTCGCGACCCGAGGTGCGAGTGCGCTTGCAGCTGGCTGCGACGTGCTTTTGCATTGTTCAGGATTCCTCAAAGATCCGGCTGAAATCCTTGCTGAGATGCAGGAGGTTGCAGGCGCTGCGGGCTCGCTATCGGGCGTATCGCTGGAGCGGGCGAATGCGGTCCAATCCTCAATTCGAACGCCGGTGGACTTTGATGCAGAGACAGCCTGGGAGCGTTTCGGCGCTTTGATGTCAAATATGGAAGCGAGCGCGTAGCGATGGAATTGGTTTCCAACGATCTTGTCACCCTCGATGATGATGTCGAAGCAGGCGATGTTTTCGCGATCGATGTCTCAGGCTATGAAGGCCCGTTGCATCTTTTGCTCGACCTTGCCCGAAAGCAAAAAGTCGATTTGCTGCACGTTTCTATCCTTGAGCTTGCGACTCAGTACCTGACCTTCATTCAGGAAGCTCAGGACAAGCGAATTGACCTTGCTGCAGACTATCTGCTGATGGC
Organism: Pseudomonadota bacterium; assembly: GCA_038630445.1. GTDB lineage: Bacteria > Pseudomonadota > Alphaproteobacteria > Caulobacterales > Hyphomonadaceae > Henriciella. The sequence goes on from JBCBCO010000192.1 coordinate 2,218, forward strand.
CGCCTGGCTTGCGTTTTTGAAGTCGCGCCTTTTGCTGCCAAAGCCGAAGAAAGACACCGATGGCGAAGTCAGCGCCGAGGATGACGCCCGCAAGCTTGCGTTTCGCCTAAAACGTCTCGACGCCATGCGGGAAGCGGGCGAAGCGCTTATGGACAGCAGTCTCCTGGGCCGAGACGTGTTTTTGCGCGGCATGCCCGAGCAGCCGAAAGTGGTCAAAACAACGGAGTATGACACCACGCTCTACCATTTAATGCAGTCATTCGGTTCGATCCGGCAGCGTAAAGCGAAAGAGGCACCGCATACCATTCAGACCCAGTTTGTCTTGCCGCTCGAAAGTGCCCGGGACAATCTGCGGTCTCTCAGCCCGAAACTGAAAGAATGGGCGAGCCTCGACAGTGTTCGACGCCAAATGATCGATGTTGACCCGGATCTGCCGCCAAAGTCTGTCACCGCCAGTGTTTTCTCAGCGACCCTTGAACTCACGCGAGATGGAGATGTTGATGTCCGTCAGGACCAGCATTTTGGGCCGCTGTATTTGCGCTCTAAAGCGCCACAACAAGAGGGGATAACCCCATGACCAAAGTTGAATCTTCGATTCCAATTGAAGATGCGCCCGAAGATATTCGCCGCGCAGTCCAACAACTCTCTTTTGCGTATAAACGCTCAGCTGAAACGCTCTATGAAGTCGAGGACGACGCGATGGCCGAAGCTGTCCGCCGTGCTGAAGCTGTCTTGTTTGCCGCCGGTCAACCATTGGAGGCCTCCGTAATCGCTGAAGTGTTGCCGCAAGGCGTTGATGTCCCTGCGGTCTTGATGACCCTAAAATCGACCTATGCTGAGCGTGGCGTGAACCTGGTGGAAGTTGCTGGAAAGTGGCGCTTTCAGACCGCAGATGATCTCGGCTATCTATTTGTTGAGGAACGTCACGAGCAGA
>JBCBCO010000193.1:0-3145 GCA_038630445.1 Pseudomonadota bacterium
AAACGCCGCGATGGCCGTCGCATGTTTCGTCCGGCCGATATGGACGCGCTAAGAGCGATCCAGATCTTGGTGCATGAGCGGGGCTTAACCCTTAAGGGGGCGTTGAACCTGCTGAATGAGCAGAGTGTCTCAGCTGTTCTCGATGGCGGTGTGCAATTGGTGGCTGCGCCGGTTGAAGCCGCTGAGCAGGCTCCTGTTGAGAGCCCTGCACGGGCGTTGCAGGAGAGTGTTGCAACGTCATTGGGGGCTAAGTTTGAACCGGAAGTTGGTGAAGCGAGTGGACAGAAGCTCGAAGCGGTTCTTGCGGATTTGACCGATCTAAAGGCGCGCCTCGATGCAGCGCGAATGAAGAAAGCGGCTTGATGACGCTGTCATAATCCACCCAATCACCCCAACCTTTAGGCACCATGGGGTGGTCGGGAGTGGGTGGATTATCGAAAACACAGACTAGCTCCTATCGAACTTATCTTCCTTGCGTTCACCAAACAACATTCTCTGCTCGAGATGCTTCCTAAGTGCAGCATAGAAGCGCTCTAGAAATTCGAGCTCGCTTAGCAGTGGCCCGTCCCACGCGATTTTCTTTTGAATACGCTCGGCGACTGTTTTTCGGACATCAGATGTTGATTGGCGTAGCACATCTTCGAGAACGTGAAGCTCGTGAATGCCGTAAACGTCAAGTTGGGCAGGGGTAAAAAGAGCATCGTTGCTATCTCGATTTGAAGCTTTTGCAGTAATGTCCTTTAGCAATTGAACCTTCGGGGCATGGATCACCATTGTCCCTGCGATCAGATCACCCGCGCGGAGTTTTTCCCGATTGAAGACAGGGAAGAGCATAAAGATCATCGCCCATATCAGGATTAAAAGATTGATCCAGCCGCTCTCGTTTTGATCCGAGTTGGTGAAAACGATAAGAGAGATGATGGGCAGAAAGACTTCAAGCTCGCGCATGAAATTTCGCACAATGACAGAGTTTGCGGTTAAGCGACTGCCGTCTCTGGCGGCAACCCTGAGTCCCAATGCGCGCTTGCCCGGTGTCGCCGCGCGTTGGCCGAGTTCGAACCCCATGAAATAGAAGACGCGAAGGCCGAAAATAATCAGGAGGAAAACAGCGCCGGCGATGCGCCATCCTTCATACCCAAAACTTGATGCGATCCAGCCTATTCCAAACAGGGCGATCAACGCGCAGACGAGCATGATTGAGAGGTCGATAAACAAGGCCCCGGCGCGTTCGCCTGCGCTCGCGATGCGAAGATTGAGCGCTGCGCCTTCCGGTGTGATCAGTTGCCTGATCCGTTTCGCTTCACGCTCGTTTTCCTTCTGGCGTGACGCCCGTCTAGCGAGGGCGACACGGCGGGCCTTATCAGCAGCGATATCTGTCACGACCCACCCCCCTTATGACGAGCGCGCGGAATATAGAAATAGGACAACCAGAAGATCAGACTGGTGATGGCAAAGATATAGCGAGTGAGATCATCCGTAATTAGCTCGCGCCCGAAAGATTCGATTAAGGCTGCGATGAACAGCATAACCACCGCGCCTGCAATAACCGGTCCGGCGCGTTCCCCTGAGGCTCTTAACGCGCTCATGCGGGATCGCTTGCCGGGGAAGGCGACGGCACCGCCGATTATGAACCCGGCCGCTCCGGCGAGGAAGATGGCGTAGAGTTCTGTCACGCCATGAATGAAGAGCCAGCCGGTGAGTTCGAAACCGAGATCTTTTGAAACAAAGACCGCAAAAAAGCTTCCAACGATAACGCCGTTATAAGCCAGTAAAATAGCTGTCGGTATGCCGAGTGCGAAGCCCAGTGCGAAAGCAAGGATTGCGACGAGTGCATTGTTTGAGAACAGCTCAGCGGCGAATGCACTGAGGACGTCGAGGATGTCGTCCTGCGTGTTGTAGAGTGTTGCCCGGAGCTCGTCATAGCTTGCGTTCGGATTGCGGTTGTCCCAGCCGCTATGGAAAGTCCAATACCATTCGCTGTCATTTAGGGTGAGGAAAAAGGCGAGCAGCGCCGGCCCCAAAAGGCAAATTATGGCAAGGAGGGTCGGGCCTATCGATCGCGAAACCGCGGACGGCCAGTCACGCCTGAAAAACTGAACAATCTTCTCACTCATGCTGCTGCGATTGCCATAGACGAAGAAATAGGCCCGCGCTGTCAGGCTTTCGAGATAGGCCGTTACGTTCTGATCGAGTGAAATGCTGCGCGCGACAGACAGCGACGAAACCGCTTGGCGATAGAGGCCTGGCAAGTCCGCCATATCATCGTCGCTCAGCCCGCCAGTTCCATGGCGTTCTGCTTTTCTGATAATAAGATCAAGCTTTTGCCAATCGGCTTCGCGTTCCTCTCGGAAACGGTAGGATTTAATGACGCGATCGTTCACAGTATCTCCCTCCGCTTTATATCGAGATAGCGACTGATGAGGTCAGCGCCGAAACGCTCTGGCCGCGTTTCGATGACCTGAACGCCCATCCGCTCAAGTTTGCGAAGGACGATTTCCCGGTCGCGCAGCAAGCCATCCGCAATCACAGCACGGGAGACGTCGTTTGCGTTCATCGGTTCTGCGTCGATCAGGTCGTGCAATGGCTGATCCTCGAAACAAGCGAACACGACGAGATGTCGATCCTGTAAGCGGCGTATGTTTTCGAGCATGAGTTCGGCTGAAATCGTATCCACGAAATCAGAGAATAGAATGATTAGGCTACGGCGTTGCAGCTTGGAAGCGAGCGAGGTGAGAGCAAGCGTATAGTTCGCCTCTTCGCTGCTATAATCGAGACGCGCCGCGAGGCGTTGCATGTGCGGAAAGGCGGTCGCGCCGGTCAAAACATTGGAACTCACTGTCGGGCGCGCATCGAAGCCAAAAAGCGCGGTCTTGTCACCGGATCGCAGGCTCACAAAAGCAAGCAGGAGTGCAGCATTGATGGCGCGGTCGATCTTGGGGACACTGCCAAGCGGTTCACACATCAAACGCCCTGTATCGAAGGCGAAGACGATATTATGGTTGCGTTCCGTGCGGAACTCTTTGGCCAGAAGTGTGCGGTGGCGGGCGCTGTGTTTCCAGTCTATGGCGCGGCGATCCATGCCGCTCACGAACTCGCGGAGTGCGTCGAACTCTGAGCCGTCTCCCCGGTCGATCTGCATCTTGAT
>JBCBCO010000194.1:0-3142 GCA_038630445.1 Pseudomonadota bacterium
ATCTGCAAAATCGAACAGCTTTCCGGCGAGGCTTAGTTCAGTGTCAAAGCCTGTGGCGTCGATGGCGGGGTGGTCCAGTTTGAAGGTACGGGTTTTCGTGCGGACTTCGGTGTCTGAGATATGCTCTGCGCGTTCATTGAGGAACTCCGCCTGCCCGCTTTGCTGAAGCAGACGCACGCGCCCGAACGTGTAAGGGCTAAGGCCGTAACTGGAGTCGCTGACGCGTTCTGCCCAAGGTTGGGAGGGATCAAGCACGGTCACCGACGATCCAGCCATGACGAGATTAAAGGCGGTTTCCATGCCACTTTCCGCACCGCCAATGATTACATGATGGCCCTTCGGCATGGCCGCATAGGACTCGCCGACGCGGATCGTATTCGGGATGGTTTTCTTATACTGAAACTCACCTCCTGCCCAGATTAGCGCGCGACACGCGACATCGCCCTCACTCGTTGTGAGGACAAGCTTTCCGTCTTCCTGTTTGTTGACGTCGAGGACTTCAACCTCTTCGTCGATCTGAAGATTGTGGACATCTGCAACATCATTCAAATAGTGGACATATTGCTCGCCGGTTGGGTGCTCATCCTGAAGTCCGAATGCGGGCGAGCTGTCGGGTGTGACCGCATTTAGGTCCACAGCGCCAAAGAAGTTCCCCGTGAAGGATGGCGAGATGAAGCGCGTTTCCTTCGCCCATTGGCTCAGACTTTCACCGACGCGGCCTCGTTCAAGGATAAGCGCAGGGATGGCGCATTTTGAAAGAAGGGCACCCATGCCGATGCCTGCGGGCCCAGCGCCCACGATGATGATAGGAAAGGTCTTCATATACGATCTTGCTTATAACTAATTTTCAGGAGGAAGCCGTTCACGCACTGAAAAGCATCTGCGCGATCACGACCGCATCCAGTTAAGAATGGTTCTGAAGTCAATTAACCATTCAATAGCGCAGATGCAATGTTGTATCATTACATCTCGTCAAAATTTTTCTTTTGGTGCCCAGAACGGAGCTTAACCGACGAGTCGCTTTTCTGTGGCGAGACTATCCCTAACACCAACGAGCTTATCAGCGATCAAGAACGCGAGTTCCAAAGCCTGTTCGCCGTTCAGTCGCGGATCACAATGTGTATGGTAGCGTGAAGACAGATCAGATTCAGAGATCGCCTGCGCGCCACCCATGCACTCGGTGACATTCTGGCCGGTCATTTCCACGTGGACACCACCGGGAATGCAGCCTTCAGCATTCAGGACATCGACGAAGTCATTCACTTCTTTCAGGATACGGTCGAGCGCACGGGTCTTGAAGCCGGTTTCCGTCTTGAATGTGTTGCCGTGCATTGGATCACACGACCAGACGACTGAGCGGCCGGAGGCTTTGACCGCTCGGGCGAGCGGCGTGAGGCCGTCTTCAACGCCGTCTGCGCCATAGCGCGAAATCAGCGTGACGCGGCCGGGCGTGTTGCTCGGATTGAGGATATCGATGGCGCTTAGGAGCTCATCTGCTTCCAGGCCCGGTCCGCATTTGATGCCGATTGGATTCTCCACACCGCGGCAGAACTCGATATGGGCATGATCAAGCTGGCGGGTCCGGTGACCGATCCAGAGCATGTGCGCAGACGTATCATACCATTTGCCTGAACCGGTCGCTTCATCACGGCGGGTCATAGCCTCTTCATAACCCAGCAGAAGCGCTTCATGGCTGGTGTAGACTTCGACCTGCGCCATTTGCGGAACATTGTTTGGCGTCACACCGCAGGCGCGCATGAAGTTCAGGGCATCGGTAATCTTATCCGCCATGGCCGCATATTTCTCCCCCAGCGGAGAGCGATCCACGAAACCGAGCATCCATTTATGAACATTGTCCAAGCTGGCATACCCGCCCTGACTGAACGCACGTACGAGATTAAGTGTAGAGGATGCCTGTGCATAGGCACGGATCAGTCGATCAGGGTCAGGCGTCCGTTCTTCCGGTGTGAAGGCCATGCCGTTGATATTGTCGCCGCGATAGGACGGCAGCGTGACACCGTCTATTGTTTCGACCGGGCTGGAGCGCGGTTTGCCAAACTGGCCTGCAAGGCGGCCGACTTTAACGACAGGCTTGGATGCGCCATAGGTCAGAACAACAGCCATTTGCAAGAGCACGCGAAGAGTATCGCGAATATTATCAGCGGTGAATTCCTTGAAGCTCTCAGCGCAATCGCCGCCCTGCAACAGGAATGCGTCTCCATTGGCAACCTCGGCGAGGCGCTCTCTTAGGCGATCAACCTCGCCTGCAAAGACGAGCGGGGGAGAGCCTGCGAGGCGATCTTCGACAGCACTTAGAGCTGCAGGATCGGGATAGTCTTCAGGGATATGTTTAGCCGGTTTGTCTCTCCAGCTGTTTGGCGTCCAGGTCATAGTCTCTCCGTTGGGCTTTGGCCCTCAATCGCCACTTATGCACAGGCCTTTTCAGTGCGGCAAGGCTGCAATGTTGCGGCTGCTAACAAAGTGTCGCCCGAATCTTGTAATGAATTTAACTGGACTGAAAAAATTTGCTCCCGGATACGCATTGCATGTCACACGTTTTCATCGCCCACGGCCCGAAAGATACAGACGCGCTTCTCAGCATTCACGAAGCCTTGCGGGCGGAAGGGATTACAGATTCCTATGTCCCTACCGGTGAAACGGCCGATCCACAGACGGTCATGAGCGCGATTGATGATGCGGTTGCCATGGTGGTCATCGTGTCGGCGTCTTCTATGCGGTCCAAAGCCGTTCAGACCCAGCTGGAACGAGCGGTTGATCGTGGCCTGACCCTGTTTCCGATTCGCGCCGATAATGGGCGGCTGTCACGGCTCTTTCGAACGACGCTAGCCGATAAACTCGACAGCTCTTTGAGCGATGAGGGCGGACTTAAAAATCTCATCGAGCGCGTTCGTGCACGCTATCAGAAGCGCTGTCCGGTGATTTCTGTGATGAATTTGAAAGGCGGGATTGGAAAGACGACGGTCTCATCTCAGGTCTTTGCGACGTGGCAGGCCGCGCTTGGCGGACGGGTTTTGCTGATCGATCTCGATCCGCAATACAATCTGACACAGACCTTTTTCGATATGGACTATGCCGATGCAAGTTCAGCGCGGGATAAGTCTGTGATCTCGCTTTTTGAGCG
>JBCBCO010000195.1:0-3131 GCA_038630445.1 Pseudomonadota bacterium
TTAGTGTCTTCGCGATTGGGAAGACCGCGGAAAATAGAATGACCACGAGGCCCAGGAAGGGGAGCCCGCTCTCAAACAGGGTCTGCACGATGCCGTAGAGATTGTAGTCTGCACCGCCAAATCCCGTCCAATTCGGTTTCCAGATGGATGGCTGGATCAGGCCGACCACGATCAGGGCAGCTGAAATGTAGAGCAGCATTTCAGCCAGGACGTCGATGATCGGCGTCGTGTCGCTGCCGACATTCACTTCGGAAGTGGATTGCGTGTCCATAGCCTGAATGTGCTGATCCGTGCGACAGCGGTCAATGACTTTCCTGCGTCGGCGGTCTCGGTTAGTGTTTCAAGAGAGGGAGAGAGACATGCGCGGACGTTTTGGGATCATTATTGTCGGGCTTATTGGCCTCGCGATCTATTATTTCTCAAACCAGGAGGTGAACCCGTTCACCGGTGAGAAAGAGTTCAACACGATTTCCATCGAGAAAGCGACGCAGCTCGGTGCGCAATCCTATGCCCAAATGCTGAATCAGGAAGCTGGTAATGTCCTCTGTTCCCGCGCGGCTCGGTCTTGCGATACCGGTAGCCGTCAAGTGGTCGAGACTGTGAATGAGATTGGCGATCGCCTGCGCGTCGCCGCGATTGAATATGAGCGGGAACTGCTCGACGCGGGCTACGATTTTACGCCGGTCGCACGCGAGTTTGACTGGACCTTCAATGTCATTGCGTCCGAGCAGCCGAACGCCTTCTGTCTGCCGGGTGGCTATGTTGCGGTCTATACAGGCATTCTGGATGTTACAGGAAATGCGGATGGCCGCGTTGATCTCTCTGATATCGATGATGTCGATAAGCTTGCGGTTGTGATGGGCCATGAGATTGGTCATGCGCTGGCGCATCACGGCGCGAAACGGATGAGTAATAGCCAGCTCGCCCAGCTTGGAGGGGCCGCTGTCGCCCTCGGCATGGGGGATATGAGTGCTAACCAACAGATGATGGTGCGCCAAGCCTTTGGCATGGCTGCGCAGGGTGGACTGATGGCGTTTTCGCGTGATCACGAGACCCAGGCCGATTGGATTGGATTACAGCTTCTCATTCGCGCCTGCTACGATCCACGCGAAGCCCCTGAGCTATGGGAGCGGATGGGAAAACTCGGTGGTGGGCAACGCCCTCCGGAATGGATGAGCACGCACCCTGCGAGTGAGACGCGTGCGGAGAACTTCCGTCAATGGATGCCTGATGCGGTTGCCGAGTATGAGCGCCGCTGCGGGCGTGCATTTTAAGTCCAGAAAGCGGACTATTTTCCTATTGCTCGGCGCTGATTGAGTATCTGAAAGCGTGTTTTGAAATTCCTCTGGCGGCATATCTATTCGCGCGCTAAATCATCCCTGAACCCAAATCAGGAGCGCGAAATGGCGAACGGACACTTCCACGAGTATGAGCAAAACGGCCAGACCTATGAGGGGTATCTCTCAATGCCGAGCGGGACACCCAAAGGGCTCGTTCTCGTTGCGCATGCATGGGCCGGACAATCCGATTTTGAGCGCGGGAAGGCTGATTGGCTGGCAAGTCTGGGCTATGCGGGCTTCGCTGTGGATGTCTATGGCAAGGGTCAGCGCGGCGAAACCACTGAGGAATGCCAGGTGCTGATGACGCCACTCGCTGAGAACCGCCCGGAGCTTCAGTCACGTCTCTCACATGCACTCGATGTTGCCAAAGCAGCATCAGGAACGGACAAAGCAGCAGCGATTGGTTTCTGCTTCGGGGGCCTGTCAGTTCTAGACATGGCGCGCACGAACATGGCGGTGGAAGGGGTTGTCTCGTTCCACGGACTGTTCGGTGCGCCGGGTAATACAGCCGACAAGGTCACGCCGAAAGTCCTCGCGCTTCACGGCTGGGATGACCCTATGGCGACGCCTGATGATGTGATGGCGCTGTCCAAGGAGATGAGTGCTGCGAGCGCCGATTGGACGCTCTATGCCTATGGCGGGACGATGCACGCGTTCACAAATCCTGAGGCAAATAATCCCGATTTTGGCACAGTCTACAGCCCAACGGCTGAGCGCCGTAGCTTTGCTGCCGCAGAGGATTTCCTGAACGAGGTGCTTGGCTAAGCGAGCGCTCCTGCCACCAGATACATGAGCGTTGCAGCAGCCCCGGCTACCAGCGCATAGGGCAGCTGCGTGCGCACGTGCTCCATGTGATCGCATCCCGCCGCCAGTGACGCGATGATCGTTGTGTCTGAAATGGGTGAGCAGTGATCGCCAAACACGCCACCGCCCATCACAGCCGCGATCGCAAGCGGAACTGGAATCCCTGCGCCAACGGTGAGAGGCACAGCGACCGGGATCAGGATCGCATAGGTTCCCCAGCTGGTGCCTGATGTGAATGACGTGAAACCCGCCACTACGAACAGGATTGCAGGGATTGCGAAAGGTGCAGGAACCTGACTTGCCAGCTCAGCGATAAACGGCCCTGTGCCTAGCGCTTTCAGACTGTCGCCCAGTAGCAGCGCCAGGAAAATCACGGTTACGGCGGGTAAGAGGTCGCCCATACCCTTGAAGCCGAGATTGACGGCTTCGCCTTTCGCGCGCCCGCTTATCGTCAGAAAAACAAATGCTGCGGCTGTCGCCAGTACGACAGACCAGAGGATAGCTTGCGAGCCGGAGCCATTGCGAATGTCACCGTCGCCTGTCCAGATCATGAAGCCGATCGTTCCTCCAATCATGATCAGCAACGGAATGGCCATATAAATCGCTCGTGTTGGCGGTTCCAGCGCCTCATCAAAAGCGCTGCCGGAAGCTACAGAGACGCTGTCTCGCGCGCCACTTTCAATCGCGCGCATGGGTCCAAATGTGCGGTTTAGACCAATTGTCAGGAACACAAGAGCAAGGGTCAAAATCGGGTAGAAGTTCAGCGCTATCGTTTGCATTAGAATGCTGATCGGATTCTCAGCGCCCGCCGTGTTCAATTGTACCAAGAGGTAGGCGCCCCAGCCATTGAACAGGACGAGAATGCTGACCGGTGAACAGGTCGAGTCGATGATGTAGGCTAAGCGTTCGCGGCTTATGTTGAGTTTATCAAAGATCGGACGGCCCAGAACGCCAGTGGTCAGCAGACTGATATTCGTCTCCACAAAA
>JBCBCO010000196.1:0-3057 GCA_038630445.1 Pseudomonadota bacterium
GATGAAGCTCAAAATCACCGCTGCATAGACCAGAAGCCAAAGCGCAGCTGTGATTTTGAGCTTCATCGGCGGGGTTCGCTGGGGAGCTGAGATTGCCAAGCGCGAGCGGCCGCGATTTGCCGAGCTTGGTCCGTCCATCATCGGCGCACTGGCCGGTTGGGGCCTCGTCATGGCAGGCTTCCGCTATGGCATGCAGACTTGGATATTCGCCGCCATGGCGATTGGGCTCGTGCTCCATTATGTCTATGATAGCATTTCGCCGGAATTGCCGATCTGGTATCGACGCTTGCGCCTCTGGCCGACGCTCGGCGCGGTTTTGTCAATGGGGCTCGCCTATGTCTTACTCAGCGGGGCTCAGTGATCTCGGCTGCGGTAGGCTAACGCCCGCAGCGCGGAAGCTCATCGCCGATAGTCCAAGCGAAATCAGCGCGTTCCAACCGGCCATGGAGAGCCCATAACGTCCTTGCCAGGGGTCATCCATGCACGATGGCGAGCCCTGACGCTCATTCAGCGCAGACGGATCAAAATTGCTCATATCAAACGCTTCGGTCGCCACGCATCCACTCGGCGCGGGCCAGAACCTGTATTCGACACCAGCATGATAGGCCGCGACCACGGCCCCGGTTAGGAAGACCAATCCGAGCATAATATTGAAGGCGAGAATGAAGCGCGGGTTCTGGCGGATCTGCCAGAGGACCAAAGCGGTGAGCGTCATCGCCACCACGGCCCAATAGACTTCCCGCTGACGCAGGCACAATGGACATGGCAGCAAGAGTGCGAACGCCTCAAAGGCGTGCGCTGCGCCAAGCATGGCGAGAGATGCGACCAAGGCGAGAACGGGCCACCGCCAGGATGTCAGGAGAGGGTCAATACGAGCCAACATAGCTCCTAAAATTGTGCGCGGAGCCTCAAGAGTCCATGCGGCAACCAGGCACGGGGCTTTATGATTTTGTCATCTAAGCGCTTATGTGCGCCCGAGCAGCGTTCTGATCAAATCCGTGGCAGCTTCAAATCCGAACGCTGCGGCGGTCACCAGCAAGCTGACCCAAGCAATGCCGATCAACATCCCGAGTATAACCAAGCGGCCATCTCGCGACATCAAACCAAAGGCTGTGATGGCGACGCCAATGCCGGGCACCGTGTTCGTGCTCGGCAGTGGCACAAGAATGGAGGCGCAGAAAATTGTCAGGAAAAGTGCGATCACGCGCTCGCTGGTTTTGCCGGTCAGCCAGGTCAGGCTCGGTTTCGAAATACGCTCGAGCCAACCAAACCATTTGCGTCCAAAGCTCGACATCCGGGTGAGGCCCGCTTTGTCGATTTTTCGCGATCCAAACTTTTCGGGCAACCAGGGTTCGCTGCGCCCCACGAGCATTTGCAGGGTGAGCGCCATCATGGGCAGCGAGACGATTTGCGGCACCAAATAAAGAAACGGAATGGCGCAGGGCAGGGCCAATAAAAACAGCGCGGCTCCAAAGGCACGCTCGTCCAAACGGTCGAGAATATAGTGCAGCGTGAAGCCATCTTCTGGGGCTTCATCGGCCATGGCTTCTAGCGATTGCAAAAACGTGCGCTGGGGCTGTGTCATCTCGGTCATGACTGCGTCACTAGCGAGGATTGTGCCAACCGCAAAGGGGAGATTGACGGCAGCGCTCGCCTGCGGCAGTTAGGCCCCCTGCCACTCACAGAGCCTCCCTGGCGGAATTGGTAGACGCGACGGATTCAAAATCCGTTTCTGGCAACAGAGTGCCGGTTCGAGTCCGGCGGGAGGTACCATCGGACTGTCCATAGACGTCCATACTGATCCAAAAAGTTCATTAAAAACAGCGCAAAACGCTGGGTTGGCGTCCAGGGTCGTCCACGGGCATTTGTGGCAATCTGAGCCGATTGTTGGTGTTTTGTTGGTATAATCCTTGCGTTCGATACCAACACGGAAAGAAATACCAACAAATGAAGCTAAATGATCGAAAAATCAGGAACTTAAAGCCAGAGAGTAGACCTGTTCGGCACAGTGACGGGTACGGATTGTTTCTCGAGGTTACGCCTAAAGGTTCGAAGCTTTGGAAAATGGCCTATCGTTTTGGTGGTAAGCAGAAGCTCCTCTCTTTCGGTGCCTATCCGATTGTGACGCTCTCGCGAGCGCGCGAAAAATGTATCGACGCAAAGCGCCAGCTTTCTGAAGGAGTAGACCCTCGTGCACAGGCTGCAGAAATCAAAGCGCAGCGAATAGCGAAAACCGAACATACGTTTGAAAAGATCGCGGCTGAGTACGTGGAGAAACGGAGAAAGGAAGGATTGTCTAAAACGACCATCCAAAAGAAGGAGTGGTTTATTCAATTAGCCTGTGCAGACATCGGCAAAATTCCAATCAAAGAAATCACCGCACCCATCATTTTGATTCCACTACGTAAGCAGGAGGAACGAGGAAACTACGAAACCGCCCGGCGGCTTAGGTCGACCATTGGACAAGTCTTTCGATATGCGGTGGCGACTGCGCGCGCGGATACCGATCCAACTTTTGCGCTTCGCGACGCGCTTATTACTCCCCGTGTTCAACATCGAGCGGCAATGACGAAAAGGGATGACTTTAAGAATCTCGTCCAAACAATTTGGACGTTTAAAGGTAGCTCGGAAAGTATCATCACGGCGCTCAAATTGATGACCTTCCTTTATACCCGTCCGGGGGAGCTTAGGTTGTCATCCTGGGATGAGTTTGACTTAAAAAATGGCGTTTGGACGATCCCCGCAGAGCGTATGAAAATGCGCCGTGAACACACCAAGCCGCTTTCTCAACCTGTCATCGATTTGCTCAAACAACATCGCTCAGTTTCAGAAGGGCATAGCCGAGTCTTCCCATCGCTCACAGGACGAGACCGGCCGATCAGCGAGAATACGATGAACCAAGCGCTTCGAAGAATGAGTTTTTCACCGGAGGAAATGACATCTCATGGTTTCAGAGCGTCAGCTTCAAGTTTGATAAACGAGAGCGGTCTCTGGAATCAGGACGCCATTGAAGCCGAACTTTCGCATGCCGATCCAAATCAAGTCCGTAGGATCTAT
>JBCBCO010000197.1:0-3016 GCA_038630445.1 Pseudomonadota bacterium
GTGCATCCAGACCGGATGCTAAAGCCTGCTCACAAGGCAGGCACACTGATCGCGTTCGTTCTGGATGCACTCGGCCTACTATATCGTGAGGTGGCAACACCGTCCGGTACTCGCGGCTGCGCGCAACACTTAGCCCGCATGGTGAGCGGAGACGAACCATCGGGCGGGATAGGGAGACTATGATCAGACATCACAGTCCCACGCTCTTCGTCCCTCATCCTGAGCGAAGTCGAAGGACGCTCACCATGCGGGACGACAAGAGCACGGAAAGAGATTTGAAGACAAACAGCCCTGAGCCTGGTTCATGGGCTGGCGAAGCCAGACCGGAACCTGCTTATCCCCGCTGCGGCGCAGCCGCTCAGGGCGGGGATTAAACCAAACTCATGCCTTAAACTCTAAACCGCTCTTGCGAGTCACCCACCTTTGTTCTTTAACCCTCAAAACCAACGGGCAGAGGCGGGCACCTTGATGAAGCTGATTTCTTGCAACGCGAACCGGCCTCTTGCCGAAGCCATCGCGGATCACCTCGATTGCCCACTGACCGATACCGAGATCAAGAAATTCGCCGACGATGAAATTTTCGTGCGGATCAACGAGAATGTGCGCGGCGAGGACGTGTTCGTGATCCAATCCACCAGCAAGCCGGCCAATGGCAACCTGATGGAGCTGTTGATCTGCATCGACGCCCTGAAACGCGCCTCAACAGAACGCATCACCGCTGTCATCCCGTATTTCGGCTATGCGCGTCAGGACCGAAAAACTGATGGCCGAACCCCGATTTCGGCTAAGCTTGTTGCCAATCTCATCTCGTCTGCAGGCGCGGACCGCGTCCTGACGATAGACCTTCACGCCGGCCAGATTCAGGGCTTCTTCGATATTCCGACCGACAATATGATCGCATCCCCCGTCATGGTGGACGACATCATGCGCCGCTATTCAGGCAAAGACCTCATGGTCGTCTCGCCGGACGTTGGCGGTGTGGTCCGCGCACGGTCTATGGCCAAACGCATCGGCGGCGCCGACCTTGCCATTGTTGATAAGCGCCGCCCTGAAGCAGGGGTCTCTGAGGTCATGAACATTATCGGTGACGTCGATGGGCGCGACTGTATTCTCGTTGACGACATTTGCGACAGTGGCGGAACCTTGGTCAACGCGGCCGCGGCGCTGAAAGAGCAGGGGGCGACCTCAGTCAGCGCGTACATCACACACGGTGTGCTCTCTAACAATGCCGCCAAGCGGGTCGAAGACTCGGTGATGGATGAACTCGTCATCTGCAATACGATCCAGCCCTCAGACGAGGATCTGAAAACGAAGAAGCTGCGCGTCCTGTCTGTCGCCCCGCTGCTCGGCGAGGCGATCAGACGGATCGCGAATAATGAAAGCGTCTCGAAGCTGTTTGATTAGGCCTCCGGCGATACCTGGACCACTAATTTACCAAGGTTCTTGCCGGTAAACAGCCGCTCCAGAGACGCCGGCGCATTTTCAAGCCCTTCGACCACGTCGGTCTCAAACTTGATCTTGCCTTCCATAAACCACCCCGCCATCGCCTGAATCCCCTCAGGAAAGCGATCAAGATAGTCGATGATGATAAAGCCCCTCATAGCCGTCCGCCGCATCAGAAGATTGGAGAAATTATAAGGCCCCGGAACCGGCTCTGTCGCATTATAGGTCGAGATCAATCCACAGAGCGGCATCCGAGAGAAGTCATTCAACCGAGCGATCACCTCATCCATGATCTGCCCGCCGACATTCTCGAAGTTCACATCGATCCCATCCGGGCAGTGCTTATCCAGCGCTGCGCCAACATCCTCGGATTTGTAATTGATCGCCGCATCAAAGCCTGCCGTTTCGGTCAGCCATTTGCATTTATCATCACTGCCCGCGATCCCAACGACGCGGCAGCCTTGGATCTTCGCGATCTGACCGACCATGGAGCCAACTGCACCGGCCGCTGCAGACACAACCACAGTCTCACCGGCCTTCGGTTTGCCAATATCCATCAGCCCGAAATAGGCCGTCATCCCGGTTGCACCGAGTGGGCCCATCCACGCCGTCAGCGGCACGCCGGGCAAGTCGGGTAGGGGCGTCACGCCTTCCGCAGGTAGCGTGTTATAGTCCGCCCATACAGCAAGCCCTGTCAGGACTTTCGTGCCGACAGCGATTTTGTCGGACGCACTTTCCGTCACCACACCGAGCGAGCCGCCCCGCATCGGATCGCCTAAGCCAACAGGCGGCAGATACGCGTCGATATCGCTCATCCAGATCCGGTTTGTCGGATCGAGCGACAGATAAATCGTCTTCACTCGCACTTCGCCGTCTTTCAGCGGGGCAAGCTCTGCCTCACGCAATTCTAGATCGCCAGGGGCTACGTCGCCCACAGGACGTGATTTCAAATGCCAGGTACGGTTCATAGTCATAGTTTTACCCCATGGTTGGAATGATGAAGGCTTGGTCGCCGATGTCGCCTTCTGGCCAGCGTTGTGTGACGGTTTTGATCTTGGTCCAGAAGCGCACACCTTCCGGGCCGTGTTGGTTTGTGTCACCGAAGGCGGAGCGTTTCCAACCACCGAACGTGTGATAGCTGACTGGCACAGGGATCGGCACATTCACGCCGACCATGCCGACATTGACTTGGGCGGCAAACTCACGCGCTGCACGGCCATTGGACGTAAAGATCGCAACCCCGTTGCCGTACTGGTGATTGGAGGGCAGGGCGGCGGCTTCTTCGAGGGTTTCGGCGCGCACGACCTGCAGGACCGGCCCGAAAATCTCTTCCTTATAGCTGCGCATGTCAGGCGTCACATGGTCGAACAGGCTGGGGCCGACAAAGAAGCCGTTCTCGTGGCCCTGCAATGTATGACCGCGCCCATCGAGGATCAGGTCTGCGCCTTCGTCGACGCCCATCTGGATATAGGATTCGACTTTCTCCTTGTGGGCGGCGGAGACAACCGGGCCGTAGTGCGCGTCGGGATCGGTTGAGACGCCGACGGTTAGACCGCGTGCGGCCTCGGTCATC
>JBCBCO010000198.1:0-3010 GCA_038630445.1 Pseudomonadota bacterium
TGAAAGGCGCAGTAAAAGCGTTGTAACAAGGAAAAAGGTTCACATCTTGCAGGCTCCGGAAGAGTAGCCGCGAATTGGTGGAAAGTTTCAAATGCAGTCTCCTCTCTCCAATCTGTCTGGACAGTCTTTTGCGTCCCGCGTTTCGGCGTGGTGGCACCGTCAGACGCCTGATGATCAGACGAAAATCAAAACCAATACGGGTTTTGGCGCGGTTTGCGCGCTGACACTGGTTCTGGGTCTGCCAATGGTCTCTCACAGCGCTGCGGTACAGACGATGGAGCAAGACTGGCGGGTCAAGAATGAACAACTCGCTGTCGCTGGCGATGCCGGTGCTCTTGTTCGGTCCAATAAGAATACGCCATCGCTTTTGCGCCAGGACTGGCTGCGCAGCGTTGAGTATTCGTTGGAACGCGATCCAAGCTCAGCACTGTCACAGATTTCTGCACTGGAACGCGACCGTGCGGCTCTGAAAAATCTGAAAAGCTTCGAGCCTCTGCATCTGTCACGTGCCGAGGACATGGCGAAGCAGACGCAATGTCTGGCCCAGGCGGTCTATTATGAAGCTCGTAGTGAGCGCACGGAAGGTCAGCTCGCTGTTGCCGAGGTGATCGTCAACCGCGTGAAGGACCACCGCTATCCGAATACAATTTGCGACGTGGTCTTTCAGGGTGCAACGCGCACCACGGGCTGTCAGTTCACATTTACCTGTGATGGGGCCATGAAAAAGCAGCCAAATGGCTGGCGTTGGGAAAAGGCGCAGACCATTGCGAGTCATGTTGTCATGGGTCTGAACGAGAAGAAGACCCGCGATGCAACGCACTATCACGCAACCTACGTCAATCCGGTTTGGAATTCAGGCCTGATCAAGACACGCCAGATCGGGACGCACATTTTCTACCGGTTCCCGCGTGGCGGTGAATGGCAGCTTGCAAGTGCGCGCCAGAAAAAACGTCTGGCGCAGCGCCGCTCAGGCTTGCAGACTTTAACGCCTGCGCCTTAGTCGATTTTGCGTAAATCTTTAGGGTGATAAAAATAAAGCCCGCACTTTTTCGGTGCGGGCTTTATTTACATATCAGCTTTCCAGAAAGCCCTTGCTTTCTAGCCAGACGAGGATCTGATCTGCCGCATCCTCAGGGGATTTATTGACCGTATTAATAACGATCTCGGCATTTTCCGGCGCTTCATAGGGGCTGTCGATGCCTGTGAAATTCTCAATTTCACCGGCACGCGCTTTCTTATAGAGGCCTTTAACATCACGTTCTTCAGCAACCTCTAGAGGTGTGTCGACGAAAATTTCGATGTATTCGTTCTCTGCCATCAGATTGCGCGCCATGCGGCGCTCTGATTTGAAGGGCGAAATGAAGCTTACCAAGGTTAGCAGACCTGCGTCGCTCATCAGTTTTGAGACATTTGCAACGCGGCGAATATTTTCCACGCGGTCAGAATCCGTAAATCCGAGATCACGGTTCAGGCCGTGGCGGACATTATCGCCATCCAGCAGGAACGTGTGTTTGCCGAGGGCGTAGAGTTTTTTCTGCAATGCGTTTGCGATTGTGGACTTGCCTGATCCCGAAAGGCCGGTGAACCAAAGCACGGCCGGTTTCTGTGCTTTCTGCTCGGCGAGGGCGTCACGCGTGACGTCCATGGCCTGCCAGTGAATATTACTCGCGCGGCGCAGGGCGAAATCAACGAGGCCCATTCCGACCGTATCATTGGTGACCCTGTCAATCAGGATGAAACCGCCCATTTCGCGGACGCTATCATAGGGATCGAAGGCGATGGGTTTATCGAGCGACAGGGTTGTCACGCCGACTTCGTTCAGCTCCAGCTCCTTGGCAGGCTTTTCTTCCAGCGTGTTGATATCAATGCCGAATTTCGGACGATTGAGGGTCGCCGGTATGGTATTGGTTCCCATCTTAACGAGATAGCGACGTCCTGGCAGCATCGGCTGATCCGACATCCAGAGAATGCGAGCCTGAAACTGGCTTGAGGCTTCGGCAGGACTATCCTTCGAAGACAGGACATCGCCGCGGGAGATATCGATCTCGCGGTCGAGGGTGAGGGTGATGGATTGGCCGGGCACGCCTTCTGGCAAGTCGCCCGTCATGGTCACAATACGCTCGACAACAGCCTCTTTGCCGCTTGGCGTGACGCGCAATGTGTCACCGGGTTTAACATGACCGGAGACAATCGTGCCTGAGAAGCCGCGGAAGTCGAGGTTTGGTCGATTGACCCACTGGACAGGCATCCGGAATGGTCCCTGCTCACGGCGGTCGCCAACTTCGACAGTTTCGAGATAGTCGATCAGGCTCGGGCCTGTATACCAGTCTGTATTGCCCTGTGGTGCGGTAATATTATCGCCGGCAAGTGCAGACATCGGGATTGGTGTGATATCAACTTCGCGACCGAGCGTTTCGGCGAAGGCATCAAAATCGGCTTTGATCTGATTAAATGTGTCTTCGCTATAGTCGACAAGGTCCATCTTGTTGATTGCCAGGACGAGTTTGCGGATGCCGAGGCTTGAGACGATGAAGGCATGGCGGCGCGTTTGGGTCAGGATGCCTTTGCGCGCATCAATCATCAGGATGGCAACGTCGGCCGTGGAGGCGCCGGTCGCCATGTTGCGGGTGTATTGCTCATGGCCCGGTGTGTCAGCGACGATGAACTTGCGCTTGTCGGTTGAGAAGAAGCGATAAGCAACGTCGATGGTGATGCCTTGTTCACGCTCAGCCGCGAGGCCGTCCACGAGGAGCGCGAAGTCAATATTTTCCCCCTGCGTGCCTGAGCGTTTAGAATCTGCTTCAAGCGCAGCGAGCTGGTCTTCATAGATCAGCTTGGAATCGTAAAGGAGGCGGCCGATCAGAGTGGACTTGCCGTCGTCTACACTGCCGCAGGTGATAAAGCGCAGCAATGACTTGTTTTCGTGGGCTTCTAGATAGGCGCCCACATCTTTTGCAATCGCGTCGAGGTCTGTCTGGCGCATTAGAAATACCCCTCTTGTTTCTTTTTC
>JBCBCO010000199.1:0-2987 GCA_038630445.1 Pseudomonadota bacterium
GTTGATTATCGTCGTTGCAGCCCTGTCAGCAATCCTGTGGCACTGGCATATCCTGCGTTGGGTCACAAAAGGTTTTGCCGCTGTTTTTCGTCGTTTCATGGGCCTTGGCGGGGCGACCTCGCTCGCGGTTTCGGCGAACGTTTTCATGGGCATGACCGAAGCGCCAGTGCTCATCAAGCCGTATATAAAAGGCATGACGAGATCAGAGATTTTCATTCTGATGACAGCGGGTTTTGCGACGGTCGCGGGAAGTGTTTTGGTTCTTTATGGCGTGTTCCTGCAAGACGTTTTGCCGAACGCGCTAGGACAATTACTCGCTGCGTCTTTGATCGCAGCACCTGCCGCCGTCGCACTTGCGCTCGTGATGGTGCCCTAAACGGTTGATGAGAAACAGCGGGCGCACGAGCCAGACTTTGAGTACGAGTCGACCATGGATGCGTTTGCGACCGGAGCGTCTGACGGTCTGAAAATCCTTGCGAATATCGTGACCATGCTGATTGCGGCGTTTGCATTGCTGTTCCTTGTTAATGCTGGCTTAGGCGCATTGCCTGAAGTTGGCGATGCGAAACTCTCTATTGAGCGCATTCTCGGATGGGTTTTCGCGCCGATCATGTACATGGTCGGCGTCCCAATGAGTGAAGCGGCTCAATCTGGTTCTTTGATTGGGATCAAGACGGTTTTGACCGAGTTTGTCGCGTTCCTTCAACTTGCAGGGGAGGGTGGTGAAGGCCTATCCGAGCGAAGCGCCATGATCACGGCGCATGCGATTTGCGGCTTTGCGAATTTCGGCTCGATTGGGATTTTGATTGGCGGCCTATCGATTATCGAGCCTGAGAGACGTACGACGTTCCTTGAACTGGCTTGGAAGACATTGGTGGCTGGTACGCTGGCGACGTGTTTGTCAGGTGCAGTGGTCGGTGCGCTGCCTGCGACTCTGTTCTTTGGGGGCTAAATGTTTCGTCCGGTAATAGGCGCAGTCGCTCTGTGCGTGTCATCAGTTTCGACGTCTTGGGGGCAAATCTCGGTCGTTCTTAGCGAGCCGCCTCAAATGTGTATCGGAACACCGACCTATGATGAGAGTGGTGAACTGACATCTTATCACGCGGGGCCTCCATTTTGCAGCGTTATAGGTGAGTTGGTCCTAGACAAAGTCATCACGAGTTATGGCAGCCGGCTATTTTCTGATCCTGGTTCTCTTTCCGTCTTATCCGCAAGAACAATTCAAACTGAGGCCGCCGATCACCCCGCTGAAATCCTGAACACACTTCCAGGTGTGAACATCCAAATGAACTCTGGCCAAGAGCATCTGTTGGCCATTCGCTCACCCGTTCTGAATGCAGGTGCAGGGCAGGGAAGCTTTCTGATCTTAGAGAATGGTATGCCGACGCGCTCACCGGCGTTTGGCAATGTGAACATGCTGCTGGAGCCACACCATGAGGTTGCCAGCGCGATTGAGGTCATCCGCGGACCTGGATCAGCCAGATATGGATCAAACGCTGTCCACGGTATGGTCAATGTGATTTGGGCGCAGCCCCTCATGCGGGCTGACAGCCAAGTGACGCTATCAGGGTCTGCGCTTGAACGCTTTCGTGGTGATGGTGTCGTCGTGTCTGAACACGATAATGGTGAAAGCCGACTAGCCGGTTCGTTCATGGCTGAGGACGGCTGGCGCGATGAAACAGGATCAACGCAGACAAAGCTGTCTGCGGTACGTCAATTCAACCTTGGCGATTGGGATATAACGACATGGGCCGCGGGATCTGCGTTGGAACAGGAAACCGCTGGTTTCATTCAGGGATTCAAAGCCTATCGTGATCGCGACATTGCTGAAAGCAATCCAAATCCGGAAGCCTATCGCAATGCCTATTCTGCACGCGCTGCCGCTTCGCTAGAGCGCGAATTAGATACCGGCACACTGCGCCTGACACCGTTTGTTAGATGGCAGGAAATGGAATTCTCCCAGCATTTTCTGCCTAATGGCGGCGTGGAAGATAATGGCCATGTTGGATGGGGTGTCATGGGTCGCTTCGAGCGTGAACTGAATAATCAAATGATATTCACAATCGGCGGCGATCTGGATTTCGCACGCGGGTATCTGAAAGAAGTGCAGCCTGACCCATTCGGTTTCTTTCCCGGAGACACGCGCTTCCCCCAAGGTTTGCACTATGACTACACCGTTGAAACCCAAATGGGCGCGGTTTGGGGTGAACTCGATTGGGATGTTAGTGACACTGTTCGCATCACAGCCGGTCTGCGTGCTGAAGCACATAATTATGACTATAAGACAGACGCCCCCGTCGGGATTAATGGACGCTTTAATGTCGTGGCGGACCGCAGTGATGACTTTTCATTTGTCACGCCGAAGCTCGGCGTTATTTGGCAGGCGAATGATGACCTCTCTCTTTATGCGAACTACGCGCGCGGTGCACGGGCGCCGCAGGCGAGTGATCTGTACCGGCTGCAGTCCCAGCAGGTTGCTGGTGAGGTTGAGGTGGAGACGCTCGATAGTCTCGAGATAGGGGCTCGGGGAAGCGCATTTGATGGGCGTTTGCTCTTTGATGTCGCTGCCTACACTATGGATAAGGACAATTTCTACTTCCGCGATAGCGACCGGTTGAATGTTCCGGATGGTTCAACGCGTCATGTCGGCATTGAAGGGCAGGGGGTGTTCAATTTGACGGACGCTCTGACCATTCAGGGGAATTTGAGTTGGTCTGATCAGACGTATACGTTCACGCGCGTCACTGGCAGCGCGTCAGAAACAATTATGGACGGTAACCAGATTGATACTGCGCCGGAATGGCTGGGCGATCTAAGCCTGTTCTGGACATCGGAGGATAACCTCGAAGTCGCTTTATCTGCCGAGTATATCGGCGAGTATTTCACCAATCCGGCGAATACGCGGACTTATCCGGGGCATACTTTGACAATTCCAAAGACCTCAATCCCCCCTTCGAATTCATACGAGGCTCTGACATTTGTCAAAG
>JBCBCO010000019.1:0-733 GCA_038630445.1 Pseudomonadota bacterium
AGTAACACGTCGTACGACGTGTTACTTCTACCATGGTCATCTCCGCATCTCTCCTTTGTTAGTTATGCGATTAATTCTCACCGACAAGTCCTGTTACCAAAGATGTCGAAAGTGTCTCAGGCAGCACCTGAGGATTTGATTCACCCTGTGCATAATACAGATAGAGCGGCACACCGGCCCGCCCATGCTTTTGCAGCTCCGACGCTATCACCGGATCGGGGCGTGTATAATCAGCGACCAGAAACGCGACATTCGCAGCCGCGAAGGCCTCAGTCACCGGCGCGGTCTGGAGTACTTGCAGCTTGTTGACCTGACAAATCGCACACCATTCCGCCGTAAAATCGACGAAGACAGGTCGGCCCTCGGCAACCAATTCCGCCACACGCTCTGATGACCAAGTATCCGTCTCGTAGGATGCGCTGTAGCTGTCACCGGTACTCGCCGCACTCGCATTAGACCCAACAGCCTGCAGGATCGGCCAGCCCAGACCCGCCAGAACGGCCGCTGCCGCCACAGCTTTCGCAACCCCGCCAGCCGCACCATCCGGCAAACGCGCCACCACAATAAAAGCCCCGATTGTCAGAGCGAGGAAAACAATCGCCTGCACGTAATCCACGGCGCTCACGGCGCTAATCAACATGAAGGCCGGTAAAATCACCACGAGGCCCAAAAGCGAGAGCAGGATCGCTTTCGCCCCCTGCCCCGCTGCGCGCCACGCCCACAGACCGAAGCC
>JBCBCO010000019.1:743-26425 GCA_038630445.1 Pseudomonadota bacterium
ACGCAACGCCCGCAACCAAAATCGCAGCCGCCCTGAAACCAGCCAATGCCCCCAATGTCGACAGTAACCAAGCCGCGGTCAGGAACATCGGGAAAGCGAACAACTGCTTCAGCGTCTCCATCCAGGCCCCAGGCTTCGGTAAAAGCCGCTGCAAATTAGGCGCGAAACTCAAGAGTAGGAAAGGCAAAGCCAAACCCAGCCCCATCATCATCAGAACCGCGATCACCTCAATCGCCGGCTGTCCAAACACAGCCCCCAGTGCTGCACCCAGAAAAGGCCCGACACACGGCGCGCCCACGACTGCGGCCAAAACACCGGTAAAGAACGCCCCGCCAGCGCCCTGCTTCGCCGCAAGGCCGGAGCCGACATTTTGCACGGACGTGCCCAATTCAAACAGGCCGAGCAGCCAATACCCGATCAGCATGATGACG
Source organism: Pseudomonadota bacterium (assembly GCA_038630445.1). GTDB lineage: Bacteria > Pseudomonadota > Alphaproteobacteria > Caulobacterales > Hyphomonadaceae > Henriciella. The sequence continues at coordinate 1,175 of JBCBCO010000019.1, forward strand.
AGGATCAACACCGACACAATCACTGGGTCCTGCAACCAGAACCCCCATGTCGCGATGCCGGTTGCGGCCCGAACGCCAAGAACAGCCGCCGCTAGCGCCGCAAAACTCACCAAGACACCGGCTGTGTACCAAAGCCCATGCGCACGCGCCTCACCGGCATGCCCACTGGTCGCGGCCGAGACCATGCCCATCGCCTTGATCGACAAGACAGGCAGCACGCACGGCATCAAATTCAGGACCAGTCCACCAATAAAGGCCAAGACCAACATCAAAGGCAGGTTGATCGCGCCTGTCTGAACGCCTTGTCCAGCGCCCCCGCCAAGACCACTTGTTCCGGCAATGACCGCTCCGGGTGCCGCTTGAACATCCACCGCCGTGTCACCAATCTTGATAAGGCCCGCCAATAGATCAGGCGCATCCGCATTAGACTTCGCCGGAGTCAATTGAAGCTGCAGACCCTCAGGGCCAAACTCAACCGGTTGCCCCGCCGCATGCACAATCTCATGATCATTCGGGAAAAACCGCGCCTCGCCAGTTAAGCCAGCGAGCTGCTTGCCCGCAGCAGAGAGAATCCAGACATCACCCTGACGCGTCACCGCTGCCTTGCCCTCAAAGCGCAACGGCACGGCCATCAAGCCCTGCTGGATCAGATCACTTCCATAATCGTCCGTAATCTGCGCACTGCCAACAGATTGCAGCATGCGCAAATCGACGCTTTCAGGAATGCAGACATCATAACAGATCAGGTAATCGACCCGCATCGCGATCTCGACGGGTCCATCAATGCCTTCCGATAGGGTCACAGGAAACCCCAAAACCACCTGATCAGAATAGCCATAATCCATAATCAGGCCCGGCTCGACCTCCAGAAGTTCCGGCGTCGGCCAAGCAAAGTCACCGGCGTCGCTTAAAGCCGCTGGCGGTGTGCGATCCGGCCACCGGATCTCAGGCGGCAAGCCCGCATCACCCGGATTTTTCCAGTAAATATGCCACTTATCCTCCAGTTCGAAGGACAGTCCCAGATAAAACGTCTCGCCCGGAACCGCGACGGCCCGCTCGCTCACCAACTCAACCGTCGCATGCCCGCCATCAACTTTCTGCGCCAGTGCTGGAACGGTCAAAGCGAAAAGCGCGAAGAGAAAGACAAGACAACGATACAGCATCGGCATGGGCGGGAAACTCCAAAATCGACGCCGATATATCGCGGTCTTGGTAAAGAAATAACCCGCCTAACGCGCTTGTGATCGCGCAAGCCATAAAAAAGGCGGCCCGAAGGCCGCGTTTTTAAATGATAGGCCCGTTGTCCCCTCCCAACCGCCCCAGCCTACAGGTACTCTTGGGGCGGTTGGGAGGGGACAGCGGGCCTAGGTAAAGATGAGACTAAACCTGAACCTGACCTGCAGCTGCGTCCTGCTGTGATTTTTCAATCGCGCGCTGGATCACACGCTGCCAGTTCAGGAGCGAAATCATATGCGCGTAGATCGCACCGAGCGCGCCGTTTTCACGAAGTAGGTTAAACTTGTCAGCCGGAAGCTCGTTCAGTTTGTTCTCATCAACCGCCCAATAGTCCGCGATTTTCTGCTGTTCACCTTGTGGCTGGCCCTGCGCATCGCGTGGCTGGAAGGCCACTGTCTTTTGCTCAAACAGGCCGAGCTCTTTGATCAGGTTGATAAACTCAACCGTCGCGCGACGCTGACGCTCGTATTCTTTGCAGAACTCGATGGCATTGGTCGTAAATTCAGTCGCTTCACCGTTCTGGAAGAAAGGCACGTCCGGCTGGTTTGACACCATTGGCGCATCACGATCGACGCACAGCAAAAGGCGATCTGCATTCTCGTCATTTGCAAAGACAAAAGGATAGCGGCGCACAAAGGCCGGGACGTAAAAGTCCTGATCCGTTTTCCCCGCTTCATCAACGAACAGGTTCTCATTCTGGCGAACGCCCATCACGGCGACAGGCGCATAGTCATTACCGACAAAAATGATCGGATAGGCCGTGCCGCCCATGCCGAATTCTGTCACAGTTACAGGAACGGCATGCGCCTCACGCAGGAAGCCAAACGGCTGGTCAATTTGTTTGACACCCAGACCACCATGCTGTTCCGGCGATAGCGGTTGTGGATTCTTGTAAAACATAACATTGCCGGAAAGGGCTGGTTCTTGATTGGCTGGTGTGTTTTCCACAATTAACTCCCAAGGATTGAATGGGCGGGATGTAACGGATTAGGTATGCAGCGACAACCATCAAGGGGCATCAAGATGCATGTGTTGCAGGACTTTCACAAAATGCCCGCTCTGATTGTTATTTTGCTCGCACTGGTTGGGGCCTGTTCTCAACAGGACGGATCGGTTCGTATCACCGCCCAGACACTTGCGAAAACGGAAGCGCTCTTAGAAGACGCCGCCCTCACAGAAGCGGCCTTGAACCCCGAACTCACCAGCCAACTTGGGTTTGATGACAGGCTTCTACCGGATGCAAAGTCACAGTTAAGCGAAGTATCTCAAGCGGCGTTTGAGCGTCAGCGCCTGTTGCGCATGGCGCTGACGACCCGATTGAGCCAGGCGCCCAATCTGCCACAAGATCAACCGCTTGCGCGCGACCTGCGTTTGACACGTTTTGCAATGCGCGATCTGATCCAGCTGCAAGCGTCCGGTAAGGGTCATCTCAGCCTATCAGATCAGCGCGTCCACACGATCGATCCCTTCTCAGGACTTTGGATTGAAGGTCCGCAAACGCTGGTTCGTGACCACATCATCGAAACCACAGAAGATGCCGACGTCTATATCTCCCGAATGACCGCATTGGCTGATGGGCTTCAAGATACGCGCCGCCGTCTGCTCGCCGATGCGGCCACTGGCCACCTCCCCTCGAAAGCCCTGTTGCGCGCGACAAGGATGAAAATTGATCGCTTTCTGGATGAGAACATATTGGCAGCCATTCCTCAGACCCTGAAGAGTTTTTCGTTGACCCTTCCCGCTGACAACGCCCAAAGCCATGAGGATCGCATGCGCTTAGCGGGGCAGGTCTATCAAACAGAGATGCTGCCCGCCTATCGCGATCTTTCTGACGCTATACGGATCCTTGAAGATCAGGCACCCATCCCTCTGGGCCTTTGGACACAACCTGGCGGGGTCACGCTATATAATGACTTGCTGCAAGTTCATGCAGATGACACAGCACGCGTGAACACACTCTGGCCCACACTTGAGCGCGCCATATCAGACCTTGAAGCCAGCGCGCCGATTGAGACCGGCCCGGTCGAAGACGATCTGGTTGAGACCACATCCAAATCAATCGAAAACGAAGGGGTTACCTCTGACACATCGGACCTGCGAGCGCTCATTACGCAGGCTGCAAGAACAACACTCACACGTCAGCAAGTGCCCCTCTCAGTAACGCAATTTCTCGGGCTACAAAGATTGGAAGCTCGATATGATAATCGTCGCCCTGCCATTATCATTTATGATCAAGACCGGCTTTACACGCTTCCCAAGCCCTTGCTCAACGCGATCCTTTCAACCCCCTATATCGATGCCGCACGCATATATGATACAGCCGTCAGAACAGGGGCGCAGCGCTCAGCCGTGCGGGCCTACATCCAGGACGATGCGTTCGAACAAGCATGGCGCACTTACTTCTACAGCACAAAAGCAGATAGCACTCTGGAGGAAGACTACGCCTCGGTACATGCCCTCGACCTATTCCAAACCGCGCTTGCAAAAGCCGATCTGGGTCTACACGCCAAGCGCTGGAGCCTATCAGACACCACGGGCTTTCTGATCAGCACGATAGGCATCTCAGAGTCCCTAGCCAACGAAGCCGCCTTACGCCTTGCTGCAAATCCCGGACACGCTGTCGGCGTTTACGTCCACACCCAGCGCTTCCGCTCACTGGAGACGCGTGCAAGACAAGTCTTGGGGCCTCGTTTTGACTTGAGCGCCTTTCACAGCATACTGATCTCGGATGGATCACGACCACTCAGTCTTGTCGAGCGCGATGTCGAACTTTGGTATCAAGGCTTGATCGAAACCCGCTAACTTTAAGCCGCCAACGCCAAGTGTGGTGCACCGTCCGGACAGACTGGATCCAGACCCGCCTCAAGATCAGCAATCACAGCCTCAATCCGATCTGCATCCTCTTCGCTGAGAACAAAGACCGCCCGCGCGCCGTAGCGCTCTGCATCTGCAAAGGCCCAGAGCGGCTGCACATCGTGTGCGCGGCCCCGCAATTTACAGAGCCGGATCGCTCTCAAGTTGAAGGCACCCTGCGCTGCAAAAAGCGCAACACCGCGCATCCTCGCCCACGGCGCATTCGGCGCCATGCGTGTGAAGGAATAAGACTTGCCAGACTGGCCGCGGAATTTGATCTCTCTCATCACTGTTCTCCCAACGATGTTCTTGGTGTGTTCTTATCTGTTATATTCCACTTTTGTTCTCATGCAAGAACTTTTTGGTTAACGAAACCTTACTGCACGAAAACGAAGCGATGCGACCCTTCAGAGATTTCACTTGGCAATTTGTACCCAGTACGCTATCTGCCCTTATGCTCACTTTCAGCAAAAGTGAGTGGAAATCGTGAATTTCGGTTGCATCCCGCAAAGTCACACCCATATTATGCTCATATTGAGCAAAAGGAGACTCAGATGGCAAAACTCATCGACGCAGGTCCAGGCTGCCCAACGCCGACGCCTTTGCGCGCTGCCAATGCTGCTGCCGCACGCGGTCTCTTCTTCAATGATGAGGTCAAGGCGAAGACCGATCATCTCTACCCGCTCGCCAGCGACTTCATCACTCCGATGGAATGGCCCGCAATTGCGCCCCTCGTCGCTGCAATCAATGACCTAAAAGTCGAAAAGAACGCTGTCATCCTCGCACACAATTATATGACCCCGGACATTTTCCGTCTTGTAGGCGACTTTCGCGGAGATAGCCTGCAGCTCGCTCGCGAGGCTGCCAATGTCGATGCTGATGTCATCGTTCAGGGCGGCGTCCACTTTATGGCCGAGACCTCAAAAATCCTGGCGCCCAGCAAGACCGTCCTGATCTCTAGCCTAGAGGCTGGCTGTTCGCTCGCCAGCTCGATCACAGGTCCAGACGTCCGCCTGATCAAGGAACATTACCCTGACTATCCGGTCGTGACCTACGTCAATACAACAGCCGACGTAAAAGCCGAGTGCCATATCACCTGCACCAGCTCTAACGCCGCTCAAGTCGTCGAGGCCATTGCAGCGGAGTGGAACACAGACACCGTCATCCTCGTGCCTGACCAGTATCTCGCCAAGAATGTCGCGGCCCAGACGGATATCCGCATCATCACATGGCCCGGCGCGTGCGAAGTCCACGAGCTCTTCAGCGCAGGCGATGTCGAAGCGCTTCGCGAAGCGCACCCCGGCGTTGTCATCTTGGCTCACCCGGAATGCCCGCCGGACGTGCTCGAAGCCGCCGACTTCGCAGGCTCCACGGCAGCCCTGGCAAACTATGTCAGTGACCACAGCCCGGCCAAAGTCGTGCTGATGACCGAATGCTCGATGTCGGATAATGTCGCAGCCGAGAATCCAGGCGTGAACTTCATTCGGCCATGTAATCTCTGCCCGCACATGAAGCGGATTACGCTGGAAAATATCTATGACTGCCTGATCAACATGGAGCACGAGGTCACCATGGACGAGGATATCCGCATCCGTGCCAAAGCGGCCATCGATGCCATGCTGGCCCTGCCGAAAATGGAAACGCCGCTCGCGTTTGAAACAGGTCTCGCCCCGATGGAGATTGAGGTCTTCTCGCCCGAAAAACGCCCAGAAAAACACCTTGCAGTCGCCTAATCTCCCCATAAAGTAGTCAAAGCGTTCGGGAGATAGATGATGATTGCGAGACTGATAGGGGCAATCGCCTTAGGGCTCACGCTGACCTTGCCGGCGGCAGCATCTGGAAAACGTGATCCCGGCGATGTCCTTGGTACGTGGACCTTTCAGACCAAACCCTACCGCAACGGCCAGTGCATCATGTCCGGCACAATGCATCTGCGCGATCATCCCGCTGAGGGCTTGTACGATTGCGAACTGACAGCAGTAGAAGTCTGTACCATGTGGGGCCGGTCCATCGTCGAACAAAGCTGCGAAGCTCGCCGCTTCGGCAATCAGGTCTCGGTCCGCTCGCGCATCTCGCAAATTCTGGAAAAGAAGACCCAGAGCCTGCTCTACGTCCCGGATAATTTCTCACTAACCGTGCAGGATGAAAACCGGATGTGGGGCGCCCTGATCTCGGCAGCGACTGCTCCAGCCGAATTCCGCCGTTCTGAAGAGGGCATCTCGTAATGCGCGCTATCGTCGCCACTACGCTCTCCTGCCTGATGCTCCCCTTCGCCTTTGCGCAGGAAGAACGCTCTCCCGTTGGAAACTGGACCATCGAAACCGTCCGCCAGAACAGCAGTTTCAAAGGCTGGGCACAGGTCCTACCTTCTGATGATGGCGGGAAATCATATCCTGTTGTCCTCATCACAGAAGACAAATGCTGCGGCGGAAATTATGCGCGCGTCAAACAGTCGAGCACGATGACCATAAGCAATGGCGAGATGTTTGTTGAAAGCGAAATTGAGGAATTTCTCATCCGCGACGAACCTGTCGAGGCGACTTACTATCCTGATGATTTCTATCTCAGGTGGGAAAATGAGGCGACGCTGGAAGGCTCTCTGAACACTTACACGGCCGTCGTTTGGAAACGGACACAAAATGCCATTTCGTAGTCGACTGACCATACTCGCGTTAGGCACTTTGACACTGGGCCTAACCGCTTATGCAGACGAAGTCGCCAACCCTGCCGGAAAGTGGATCTTCACCGCCAAGATCAATGGCACGTGCGAGTTTGGTGGACAGGCCTTCCTCGAACAAACAGAGCCCAATCGCTATAAAGGCGAGATCACCGCCCGCCAAAGCTGCCCGGAACTGCCGGAAGACTACCTCGTGCGCCAGACGTGCGAGGCCTCAAGGCTCGGCAACCAGCTTTCAGTCCGGTGCAGTATTGTCGAATTCCTAAACGGCTTTGAGAGCGAGTATTATTATCCTGACAATTTCACGCTGACGATTGCCTCCTCTGAGCGCATGCACGGCGCGCTGGTAAGCGCCTCAACCGCACCAGCTGTCTGGACCCGCGACGACGGCGGCATTTCGTAACCATGCTTAAACCAGAGATCATCCGCGCCCCAGCTGGCCATGATGACGGCCGTGTCCTGATCGTCGGCGCGGGCCTCGCAGGCCTCTTCCTCGCCCTACGTCTTGCACCGCGCCCCTGCACGATCATCTCGCTCGCGCCGCTCGGTGAAGCCTCGTCGTCAGCATGGGCACAAGGCGGGCTAGCCGCTGCCCTTCACCCCGATGACAGCCCTGAAAATCACGCCGCTGACACCATCGCCGCAGGGGCTGGCTTAGTCGATCCCGTCATCGCAAAACTGATCGCGGAGGATGGCGCGGCCCGCGTGCGCGACCTGATCAAGCTCGGTGTTCCATTCGACCGCACTGAAAATGGAGACCTCGCGCTCAGCCTTGAGGCCGCTCACTCTCATCCCCGTGTGGCCCGGGTCGCCGGTGACCTTGCAGGCAAAGCCATCATGGCCGCCCTGATCGACGCTGTGCATGCCAGCGATCACATCACCATCATTGAACGCGCAAAAGCGGTTAGCCTCCTGCAAGACGGCGATGGCCGTATTGCTGGCGTGGTCCTACGCAACCAAAACGGCACTCATACCCCGATCACAGCACCAGAAACCGTCCTTTGCACAGGCGGATCGGGCGGACTCTTTCGCGTCACAACCAATCCCCCACAAGCCCGCGGCGACGCCCTCGCTATGGCCTACTCAGCGGGTGCCGTCATCGCGGATCCCGAATTCGTCCAATTCCACCCGACCGCCATGGATGTCGGCCTCGACCCGGCCCCTCTCGCAACAGAGGCGCTGCGCGGGGAAGGTGCGATCCTAATAGGCGAAGACGGCGCGCCCTTCATGGGCCATTACCATCCAAAAGCCGAACTTGCCCCCCGCGATGAAGTCGCCCGCGCCATCCACACTGAAATCACCAATGGCAGCAAAGCCTATCTCGACACGCGCGACGCCATCGGCGCTGAGATCGAGCACCATTTCCCAACCGTTTTCGCCGCCTGCCAGGCCGCGGGCATCGACCCGCGCATCGCCCCCATCCCGGTCGCACCCGCGATGCACTACCACATGGGCGGCATCCTCTCCGACATGTGGGGCCGCTCCACGCTCAACGGGCTCAGCATCTGCGGCGAATGCGCGAGCACAGGCGCGCACGGTGCAAACCGCCTCGCCTCAAACTCGCTCTTAGAGGCGGTTGTTTTCGCCGCGCGCATCGCTGACCGCCTGCGCGAAGAAACCCTCAAGACGCCGGACGCGAGCACAGCTGAAGTGAAGCCCGAGCTGCCGAATCCAGCGCTGCAAACCCTGCGCAAAAGCATGGCCACCCATTGCGGTGTCGTACGCGATCAGAGCGGCCTAACCACACTCCTTCAAACCATCACTGATTTGGAAAACCAGCACGGCTCCGCACACTCGATCACCGCCGCCCGTCTGATCGCAAGCGCCGCCCTCGTCAGACAAGAAAGCCGCGGCGGCCACTTCCGATCCGACTTCACTGAAACCTCATCTGAGACCCTTCATACATACATCTCAGAGCGACCAACGCATCATAAACAGCCCTCAGAGGCCGCCTAGTGACCCATATTATCCCCCCGCCTCTCCCGGCCATCGTGCTCGACCCGATCGTCCGTCTCGCCCTGTCAGAAGATCTCGGCCGCGCCGGTGATCTCACCACCGATGCGACCATTCCCGCTGGCACACAGCTCACCGCCCATATCCGCGCGCGCAAATCAGGAACACTCGCAGGCATGGACGCTGCGGCTCATGCTCTCCACCTCGTCGATCCGAAGACAGAGCTGACCCAACACCTGAATGATGGCGACACGCTCAGCCCCGACGCAACCATCGCTGTTATGCAAGGCGAGGCCCGCTCTATCCTGACCGCTGAACGCACGATGCTCAACTTCCTCGGCCGTCTCTCAGGAATAGCCACTTTAGCCTCTGAATTCACGAGCAAAATCGCGCACACCAGTGCCAAAATCGTCTGCACGCGAAAGACCACACCCGGCCATCGCGCAGTAGAAAAACGGGCCGTGCGCTGCGGCGGCGGCACTTCGCATCGCTACGGCCTCGATGATGCGATCCTGATCAAGGACAACCACATCGCGGCCTGCGGCTCCATCGCAGACGCCCTCCAGCGCGCGCATGCCTATGCAGGGCACCTCCGCATGATCGAGATTGAGGTCGACACACTCGCTCAACTCGAAGAGGCGCTTCCCCACAAGCCTCACGCCGTCCTGCTTGATAATATGAACCCGGAAACCCTGCGCAAAGCCGTCGAAATTGTAGACGGCCAATGCGTCACCGAAGCCAGCGGCGGCATCACACTGGAAACCGTCGCCGCTAAAGCCGAAACCGGCGTAAATTATATTTCCGTAGGGGCGCTTACTCATTCGGCGATTAACCTTGACGTGGGCCTTGATATCCTCTGACCTGTCAAAAAAGAACACTCAGGGAGGATAGATCATGGGCGAAGCCAGCGGTAGAAAGAGCATTTTCATTACAGGCGCAGCGTCAGGCATCGGCGCAGAAACAGCTCGCCACTTTGCCAAAAAAGGCTGGTTTGTCGGCCTCTACGATATTGATGAGCGCGGCCTCGCCGACGTCGCCAGCGAGATCGGCGAAGCCAACTGCCATCAGGCCCGCCTCGATGTGACTAATCGCGACGATTGGGCCAGTGCCACCGCCGCCTTCGCCGAAGCCACCGAAGGCCGCATGAACGTCCTGTTCAACAATGCAGGCATAGGCCGGCACGGCTGGATCGAGGATATCCCGCCAGAGGAGTCCGACCTCATTATCGACATTAACCTCAAAGGCGTTGTGAATGGCGTCTATGCCGCCCTTCCCTACCTGAAACAGACCCCGTCTGCGCGCATCGTCAACACCGCGTCTACGGCAGGGATTGCCGCCGCCCCCCGCCTCGCCGTCTATGCCGCCACCAAGTTCGGCGTGCGCGGCCTCACCGAAGCGCTTGATGCAGAATTTCAGGAATACGACATCCGTGTCACCAGCCTCATGCCCTGGTTCATCGAAACCCCGATCCTAGACATGGGCAAAACCCAAGGCGCGAATGAGAAAATGTCGGATGAAATCCGCGCGAGTGGCGCAGAGGTCTATCCTGTCTCGCTCGCGGCTGAGCGCGCTTGGGATGCCGCCCACGGCAAGGACACGCACTATATGGCTGGCAAAATGGCAGAGCAGACGAGGTTTACCGCCCGCTGGATGCCTAAGACTCTCCTCAAACGGATCAAGAAAGAGACACCGCCGAGAGAGGCTTAATCAACAGCAAACACGAAATAGAAAACGGGGCGCCTAAAGGGGGATAAGGCGCCCCGTCCATTTTGAGTTTTAGAGGGTGTGCTAAAACTCAAGCCCAATGCGGACATATGTCGTTGTTAAGTCAACACGTTCAGTATCCCAACCCGATGGCTGTCCCAACGGAGAAAAGGCCTGATCGTAAACGGGATAGCCGCCGCCCAGCTCTTCGTAAGAGAGACCAAATGATAGTCCCACGCTAAAGTCTTCGCCATCATCTGGGTAGAGACCCAAGCCAATCTCGGCAAACACACCGCCCTGAACATCAAAGCCGCTGTCGTCAAAAGTGTCATCAAAAGCCACGCTCGCTTCCCCTGAGCCAACCACGCCTGCATCGCTTGTCGTCAACTGGCTAAACGTCGCCTCACTGTCATAATACTCAACGCCTGCATTCGCGCCGACTTTGAACCCTGCGTCGACTTTAACGCTCCCGAGATTGAAAGAGTTCAGATCGTGCTCATAAACCGCGTGCACGTTAATCCCGTAGCTTTCACGCTCAGTTTCAAGATCATTGGTCTGAACTGAATTTGCGGTGCCTGCGCCAAAGAGGGCGGCCACGTCGACTTCAGCGAGACTCGATGACTTCACCTCGTCCTTGCTGTACATGGCCCTCAAAGCAACTGACAGCGCGTCATCATAGATTGACCCGGCTGTGCCTGCCACGCCCAATGAAACGTTTAGGCGTTCAACCTCAGCTTCGGCTCTCGTATCAATATCAAAGCTGTTCCCGAAAAACACACCCGTAGACGTGCTGTTCGACGAAGTATCGATAATGTCGGCATAAACGAGTCCAACATCCGTCGTTCCGCCGGAGTCAATGTCCCGCGCACCGGTCTCATCACCCTCCATGACCGTCACACCACCGGTGAAGCGAACGTCTTTAAACAGTCCAGCTAAAAAGTCGGGACCGGATAGGTTAGGCGCTGCAACCTCAACGTTTACGAAAACCAGACTCACTTCATCGACAACCGCACTGACAATTGGTGCTTCATTCTCAGGACCGAAAATCTCTGTCCCGGCCGTGATTGCCCCACGATCTGAGATCTTACCCTGCCCTGCGCCAACCCATCCACGAATACGCGGAACCCAAGCGTCCTCATAATCGTCATCTATCTCTGTGTCTTCCTCGCCAACGGGGAATTGATAGCCATCCTGCACGACACCACCTGTTGGCTCCAGAGGTGTTTCGGACGGGTCTTCAAGTGGCCCCTCAGCATTGTCCATTTCAGCAAAATCATTGCCCATGCCGAAATTGCCATCGCTGATAAACATATCGTCGCCCGGTTCCGGGTCAGTAGAAACACCTGCAACAGTCTCAGGCGGGGTGTCCTCTACCTCTTTTTGCGGTGTATCCGGATCCAGAGCGTCCGCTAGGGTCATCGCCGCTGCTTCCAGCCTCGCATCACTTCTGTAAGCAAGTGCCTTTTTTATTTTCTCGTCAATATCGGGGTCGCGATCTGAATATTCAGCCTGACCATCCATCCAGCCTTGCGTTGCTAAATAACCCTCAAGGCACTCTTGGGCTTTGGTAATCAAAGCAGCAGTGGTGGTATCTTTCGGGTCGTCTTGAAACCGCTCTACTCCGGATGTCAGATAGAGGTCAGCAAGCTCGTCGATTTCATTCTCAAGATTGGTCGCAAACTCGGGATTTCTATCACAAATGATTATCATTGCTTCGAGATTACCCACCATAGTGTCGAATGCCGCCTGCTCGATTTCCTCCGGCGTTGGATCGCGCCTAATGAAGCCCTGCTCCCGCGCCAATCTCTCTGCTGTTTGCTCTGTCGTCTCCTCCGCGGGCGCAACTTGCGCCTGCGCAAGTCCAAGCGAAGCAATCAACCCGCACGCCGACACAGTCGCGAAATACTTATGGACATTCCGGTTTTTACAAGACATAAACACAAAGCACTCCTCAAAATCGAACCATGAAAATTTTCGATAGAGGAAGTATTGGCGTCAATCTTGACAATATAGCTCAAATTTATTGACAATTAAGACGCTGGTTTTGAGCGGCCTGATATGCCATATAGCGCATCGAATTCAGTATTTTGGCGCGACCTTTAAATGGAAAAAAGTCAAGAAAAACAGATATTAACGATGTCTGCGCGCTATGCGAGCGCTTTCCACGAGGCATCTGTCCGTGCCGGTGCAGATACAAAAAAGCTCAATCAAATACTTGATATGGGCGATGATCCATTTGGCAATCCAACACAGCGCATTCCCTGCGATAATGTCCTTGATATGATCGCATTTGCCCAAGATAGCACCGGCAATTGTTCCATCGGACTGATGGCCGGCCAAGATATCCGCCCCTCATCCTTCCTTGATGTCGGCTACGCTCTGATCTCGGCAAATTCTCTTCGCCACGCATTAGGCGTGAACGAGAAATACCAAGCGCTCACCCAGCAAGTGGCAACAACTCATCTTGATGTCGACCAAGATGGCGCGCACGTCACATGGACACCGTACTACGATGACGATGAGCGCGTGCGCCCGATCACAGAAGCCGCCTATGTCGGCTACGTGAATATCGGCCGCTGGCTGCTTTGGCTTTATAATGAAGAAGCGATTAGCGTGTCCTTCCGCCATCAACGCCCGTCTGACCCGGACCCCTGCGAAACGCATTTTGGCTGCAAGATTGAGTATGGCGCTGACACAAATCGATTGTCCTTCAAAGCCCACCTCGCCGATGCAAAGCTCCCACAAGCCAATCCGGAACTACTCGAGCAATTAGAGGTCCGGCTGGAACGCGCACACGCAGCCCTTGAAGGCAATGCCGACTTCCCTGAACTCGTCTATCAAGCCATCCAGGAATACTTGTTAAAAGGCGCTCCCAACCGGGACCTGATCGCGCGCAGCTTCGGCATGTCAGGACCCACGCTGCAACGCCGCCTGCAAAACGAGAAAACAAGTTTCCGTAATCTCCTCCAGACTGTGCGCCAAGACAACGCAAATTTCCTGCTGAAAGAAAATACCAAAAGCTTAGCCGAGATCTCCCTAATGTTAGGATATGGAGATCAGACGGCCTTTACGCGCGCGTACAAATCCTGGTTTGGACACCCGCCTTCATTCAAAAAGGCCTAGCGTCACGCGCAGACGAAACCTATTCCTCCCACCCGAAAACATCCTCCAGCCCAACACCAAAGACCCGCGCAATCCGGAACGCGCTTTCAAGGCTGGGCGAGTACTTCCCTTGTTCAATCGCGATCACCGTCTGGCGCGTCACACCAATCTGTTTCGCCAGCGCGGACTGGCTCATCTGCCCATGCGCCTCGCGCAGGTCTTTCACGCGATTGGTAATCGGAGGCCGCTTCGCCATAGCCTAGACGCCCCGCCGATAAAACCAAATCTGAAAGCCGTACTCAGCAATCTGGCTTAGCATCAGGCTCGCAAAACACAGCTGGGCCAGCAAATTCCCATCGGCATTCACGCTATAGTGCAAAATCCCCGCAATCACGCCAAAGCCCAGAATATAGCCTGACCAATTCCCGGCCTTATCCTGCAAGAGTTTCTCACGCTCATCAGCTGGGGCATCAGCCTCTTCGGGCGACGCAACAGCGATCATAGACATAAGTATGATCGAGGCAATAATGATCAAAAGCACGTACCCTACAAGAAAAGCGGGAATAATGGGCGCAACCGCATCCATCGCCGACGATGCAATATAAATCATCTTGAAATACCAAAGTCCCGCCCCCGTCAGGATCACGATCATCACCCACGCTGTCTTCTCACGAAACGACATTGTAACCCTCCATGTCAAAAATATTATACATCACACCTAGTAAAACATTTCTACATGTCAAATTTTTTTTACAAATCACCTGCCCATCCCCTTTGACACAGGCCGCAGCCCTGCTACCTCCCGCCCTGATCCAACGGAGCGAAACCATGTCTGATCTCCAAACCCTTTCCGAAAAGGCGAAAGCCTGGCCCTTTGAGCAAGCGCGCGCCCTGCTCAAACGCCTGAAGGTCATGGAGAAACGGGGCAAACCGAAACAGGGACCCATCGTGTTTGAGACCGGCTATGGCCCCTCCGGCCTGCCGCACATCGGCACGTTTGGAGAGGTCGTGCGCACAACAATGGTCAAGCACGCCTTTGAGACGCTGACCGGCGGGGACTATGAGACCAAGCTGATCTGTGTCTCAGACGACATGGACGGAATGCGCAAAGTCCCGCCGACCGTGCCGAACCCTGAAACGCTCGAACCCTATATGCAAAAGCCGCTGACGGCCGTGCCCGACCCGTTCGGCACCCATAACAGCTATGGCGAACACATGGGCGCGCGACTTTGCGCCTTCCTCGACAGTTTCGGCTTCGAGTATGAGTTCCTGTCCTCAACCGAATGCTACAAGAACGGCACATTCGATCCGATGCTGATCCGTGCACTGGAAAAGTATGAAGAGATCATGGGCGTGATGCTGCCAACCCTGGGCGCCGAACGCCAAGCCACATACAGTCCGTTCCTGCCCGTCTCACCGACCACTGGGCGCGTCCTCTATGTCCCGATGAAGGCCACCAACCCGGCTGAAGGCACAATCACCTTCGAGGATGAAGACGGTACCGACGTCACCCTCCCGGTCACAGGCGGCAATGTGAAACTGCAATGGAAGCCCGATTTCGGCATGCGCTGGGCAGCACTCGGCGTCGACTTCGAAATGTTCGGCAAAGACCATCAGGACAGTGCCGTCATCTATTCCAAAATTACGCGCATTCTTGGATGCGAACCGCCCCAGCAATATGTCTACGAGCTTTTCCTCGACGAAGAAGGCCGCAAAATCTCCAAGACCAAAGGCAATGGCATCGCGGTTGAGGAATGGCTGAAATACGCCACGCCGGAAAGCCTGTCGCTCTACCAGTTCCAGAAGCCCCGCGTTGCGAAGAAGCTCTATTTCGACGTGATCCCGAAAGCCGTGGATGAATACCTCACATTCCTGGAAAAATTCCCGGATGAGGAACCTAAGCGTCAGATCGAAAATCCCGTCTGGCACATCCATTCCGGCAATCCACCGGCCGCGACCACGCCTGTCAGCTTCGCACTCCTGCTCAATCTCGTAAGCGCCGTCCTGCCGACCGACCGTGCTCAACTCTGGGGTTATATCAGCCGCTATGCTCCGGACGCGACGCCGGAAACACATCCGCTGCTCGATACGCTGGCAGGCTATGCGATGGCCTATTATCGCGACTTCGTCGAAGCCACGAAATCCTACCGCGCCCCAACCGATCAAGAGCGTACAGCTCTGACCGATCTCGCCAGCCGCTTGCGTAACTATGACGGCGACATCGACGCCGCCGAACTGCAGACCCTCGTCTTCAGCGTCGGCAAGGAAAACGGCTTCGCCGACAACATCCGCGCTTGGTTCACCGCCCTCTACGAAGTCCTCTTCGGCCAACCCCAAGGCCCCCGCTTCGGCAGCTTCATCGCGCTTTATGGCGTAGAGGACACCGCAGACATGATCGATAAGGCGCTCGCACGGGATGCCTGACGCTCCCAAAACTCTGCCACCCAACACCGTACGCGCCCACGTCATGCCGGGGCTAAGCGGCCTGCGCGTTGAAGATCACATCCGCACGGCCGCCATCAAGCGCGACTGGATGGATGCGATTCCGCAGCGCTATGTCTATCGCTGCATTCCGCTTCTGGCCGCCAACACGATGGGCTGGGAACTCCTCAATCCCGTCACCAGCCACGTCATGTGGACCGGGGGTGATCTCACCAACACGCTGCAAATCCGAACCGAGGGCCAGAACCCGTTTTCCGCCGGCTCCCACTTCGGCACAGGCATCGTGACATGGTATGTGCCGTTCCTGTTTCGCACGTCGCCGGACCTCGGCCTTATCGTTACCGGTCCCGGCAATCATGAGCATAATCACGCCGTCCCCCTAGACGCCTTCATCCGTACAGACTGGCTGCCTTTTCCGTTCACAATGAACTGGCGACTGACTGAAACCAACAAGCCCGTAACCTTCCAGGCAGGCGAACCAATTGCGCGCATCCTGCCCTATCCCCTGGCCATGCTGGAAGAGACCACGCTGGAAATCAGCGAGCTACAATCCGACCCGGGCTTCCTCGCAGAGGTCGACGCGTTCGGTCAGGCCCGCCAACAAAACGTTTCAAAACAACAGGCTGATGCCCGCCGCGCGGCGCAAACCGGCGAAAAACTGACCGGCGAGGGCGTCTGGAACAGCCAATATGTCCGCGCTAAGGGCCGCGAAGACGGTGGCTTTACAAGGCATCAGACCATTTTCAAACCGGCCCCGCCCAAGGACCTGCGCGATCCATCCGAATGACAGTCCCCACTGCTCCCAACGCTGTTAACCCCGCCTCCACTTGATAAGCTTAGCCTGCTGGGATCATGGAGACACACATGCGCCTACGCCTCATCCTCGCCCCGCTCGCTGCGCTTGCGCTCAGCGGTTGCCTGATCACGACCCCTGTCAGCATCCTCTACAACGGGGCCAAGCTCGCGGGCAAAACCGTCTACTATACCGGCAAGGGGATCTACACGGTTGGAAAGATGACCGTGCGCCTCGCCGATGGCACGCTGGACGGGACAGAACGCGTCCTGCGCCTCACGATCCTAACCGCCGATGCCACGGGCGCGGTTGCCCGCTCAACCCGCGAAATCAGCGCTACCGCACTGGAGGCTGAACTCGCCGCGATCGAGAAAACCGGCAAAGCCACGGAAGTCATCGTCGAAGTGGTGCGCTAAAGCTCACTTTACGCCCTCCGAAAATCCGCTACACCGCGCGCCATGACTGACACTGCGACCTATACCGGCCCAAAGCGCGTCCTGTCCGGCATTCAGCCGACAGGCAATCTCCACCTTGGCAACTATCTCGGTGCCCTGAAGAAATTCGTGGACCTGCAAGCCGCCGGCTGGGACGCCTTCTATTTTATCGCAGACCTGCACGCGATCACCATGCCGATCGATCCGAACGCACTCGCCCAGCAAACCCGCGAGATCGCCGCTGCCATGATCGCCAGCGGCCTCGACGCAGACAAATCCCCCGTCTTCGCCCAATCCAGCGTGCGCGCCCACAGCGAGCTCGCCTGGATATTCAACTGCGTCGCCCGCATGGGCTGGCTCGAAAAGATGACCCAGTTCAAGGACAAGTCCGGCAAAGACGCGGAACGCTCCAGCGTCGGCCTGTTCGACTATCCTGTCCTGCAGGCCGCCGACATCCTGATCTACAAAGCCACCCACGTTCCCGTCGGCGAGGATCAGAAACAGCATCTCGAACTCTCCCGCCAGATCGCCGCGCGCTTCAACCAGCAATTCAACGCCCCCGGTTTCTTCCCGGAACCTGAACCGCTGATCGAGGGCCCCGGCGCCCGCATCATGAGCCTGAAAGACGGCACCAAGAAAATGTCGAAATCCGATGCGGCTGAAACGTCGCGTATCAATCTGATCGACGAGCCGGACACGATCGCGAAAAAGATCAAAAAGGCGAAAACCGACACGCAGGGCGATATGCCAGAGACGCTCGAAGGCCTCGAAGGCCGCCCCGAAGTCGCCAATCTCGTCGGCATCTACGCCGCGCTGTCAGGCACCACGGATGAGGCCGTCATCGCCGAATACGGCGGCAAAGGCTTCGGCACATTCAAGCCCGCGCTCGCAGACCTCGCGGTCGCCCACCTCGCCCCCATCACAGACGAAATGCGCCGCCTGATGGCAGACCCCGCCGAAATCGACCGCGCCCTCACCAAAGGCGCAGAAAAAGCCAACGTGGTGGCAGAGCCGATCATCGCGGAGGTGCGGAAAACTGTGGGGTTTTGGCAGGTTTAGGGGCTAGCAAGAGAAGCTTTCAGCGCCTCTGCAATCATAGAAGTTGCGCTGCCACCAGGACTCGAACCTGGAACATCCGACTTAGAAGGTCGGCGCTCTTCCGATTGAGCTACGATGATATGGCGCGCTCGCCAGGATTCGAACCTGGAAGGCCGGGCTTTGTAGGCCCAGATGCGTCCATTCGCTGAGCGCAAAACGTTTAACTAAAGGGTGGTCTGGGCGGCAGGACTCGAACCTGCGACCTTCCGCTTCCAAGGCGGACACTCTAACCTGCTGAGCTACGCCCAGAGAGAAACTGATCTAAAGAGGGTGGTATTCCCGACCGGATTCGAACCGGCGTCGCACAACTTGAAAGGCTGGCAGCTTAGACCACTAGAAGACGGGAACGTCTTCTAGCTCTCTCTTAGAGAGCGCATCGGTCGCCTGGACCGGCAAGTGTATCGTCGCTTCAAAATCATGGTTCGCGGCAATTAGAGATACGATCGGACGAGGTCAAGCAAAAAATGACTGCACCATTGAGAAGCGCAAATTAGTCATTTCAAGATGTCCACTTTCAGCGCTCTCGCAGACATCAGCTTTGAAACCCTAATCATCCATCCAATGATCAATATCGATCTTATAGAACCGATAGGTCATCCCACCCGTATCCGTTGACAGGATGAGGCGGTTGTCTGGGTTGTATTCTGTAAACGCGCCGCCGGACCCCCAACTGATCAGCAGATTTTCAACATCGCCATTCGGGACAAACATGAGATAACCCGCCGTTCGCACGAGGCGCTCAGGATACGTCCATTCGCGCTGGTACGTCGCCGTCTTCTCTGCCACATCGAGTTTGTAGGAGACGACGCGGGTATAGTCGTGTCGGGTTTCGATAGGCGCGCCATAAATGTACGATCCATCCTGATATTCCGGCGTCTCATAATGCCCATTGTCGAAAATAAGTAACTCATCATCGCGCATAATGGCCGCGTGCAGCGTGCCGATGCCACCCAATGGATCATCAATATAGGTGAACTCATTCAGCGGTGACGCCGGATCAGCCAACACCCAGTTCACATCACCGGACGCATAATCCACATTGGCGATCGCGCGCAGGTGTCTAGCGCTAATGATGAGCTCCTGATCGCCCGGCGCAAACCGAATGCCGTTCGTGTGGAAATAATCCCATTCCGCATAGCGGTCCTTCGGCAGGTAAGTGGTCTCTTCACTCGGCGGAAAATGATCGATGGAATCCCACTCCCAGGTGACATTGCCATCGCGATCGAGTTCGTACAGATACGTGCTGGTCACGTTGACATCGAGAACCTCTCCATTGGCCAATGTCGTACCGGCCGGGTGAATTCGATAGAAAAGATTCTGAACCGTGTCCCAAGGCGTCATCGCGATGTGATGGCCATCATCGAACTGGTCGAGATGCCGCGGAATTTCGATACGGGTGTCTTCGCCAACCGACGCAATAAAACTGCGGGTGATCGCTTCCGCAAAATTATCATCCGCGTCCATCACGACCTCTTTGTAGAGAAAGCCCTTTTCAGGGAGTAAGCCACCCTCTCCAGAGGTCGTCACAGGGAGAAAAATCGTGCGCGCGCTATACGTCGTATACTTCAGCGGCGTGCCATACTTATCCAATACAAAGCTGACAAAAGGCAGATATTCACGGTGCTCAAAATCCAGGTTGGCGCCGAGGTCTGCGGCGGTGAAATCATCAAACGGCTGCAATCTGGATTTTCGCATCGCCGCCAGAGTGCCCCGAATACCCTGAGTGTAGAGCAGCATGCGCACTTGTTTCAGCCGCGAATAGGTCGGGTTGTTAGGCGCGGCCTGCAATCCGGTGATGATCCCCGGAGCGACCTCATCGGGCGCTTCGATCTGCGTCTTCAGAGGCGGAAAATTATGAGGCATCGTCAAAATCACATAGTTCGCCGTGCGCACGCCATCAGCGGCTATGGCGGTCAGTTGTACCTCCTGACCATGATTTTTTGCCGATAGCTCTATCGGCTGCGTCAATGAAATCGCTTCACCATCCAGTGTGACGCTCGCGACCTCGTCCGACCAGCTCGGCGAAATCACGAGACGGTCTGAGCGACGATAGGGATACCAAGCGTAGCGACGAACCTGCGGGATGAAATTCGGATAGACGTGAACATCAAGCGTGGTCAGATCGGAAAGGTCTCCGCCAAGCGTTTGGTCAAACGTCAAGTCACGTAAAAGTTCGCTATCCCCCGGCGACGTCTGTTTCGCACTCGACTGATAAAAGTCCGCCGACTCAAAATCGTGTAAATCACCCGGTTTCAAGGTCTGGCTGGCAACGAGCAGGCCAATTAATAAGGCTAAGATGAGGAGGATGAAAACGCCAATTCTAGACAGCACAGCTTTTCCTTTCATCGATCAAGCGATGGTCGCAGACTTAAATGCCACAATATCGAACCCGTGGAAATACAGCAGTCTTGCTCTTTCGCCCACGTTCGCAGACCTTGCCATCGCCCACCTAACCCCATGACAGACGAAATGCGCCGCCTGATAGCAGACCCCACCGAAATCGATCGCGCGCTGACTAAAGGCGCGCAAAAAAGCCAACGCCATCGCAGACCCGATCATCGTAGAGGTCCGCAAGATCTTCGGGTTCTGCTAGGTTTAGGGGGATAATTAAGACTGGACCAAATGTTAGCTCACCACGATTTCAGCCACGCCGAGACCACCTATGCAACTGTCGCTGCGAGCTCAGTCAACCATCGAGGAATTGGATCGGTAAGCATCCCGATCGAGAACGTGCGGTAGGAATCCTAACGCTATTTTGTCCCTCAAAAAGTGGACAAAATAGCGTTCCGGTTGTACCTCAATAGTCATCGACTACGCGCTCTAGACGAATAGGTATGGGCCTTGGATAGCGACTTTTTCGATAGGGTCAGCGATAGCTTGACGTTAGACCATCTACAAAAGGTGGGCACTGATTATTATTCGTCTCACGGCGCAACTATGATCAGTTACCATCATTATCCACCCATCGGAGCAGTCGATTATAAGCCCATAGTTCCTATTTATACGCTTGGTTTTCCTGAGGCTTGGGTCGATGCCTACGTCGCAAAGAACTACATGCAAATCGATCCTATCGTCCGCAAAGCGATGACGAGCACACAGGCCTTTTGGTGGAGCGATATCGCTACGCTTCAGAAACTTACGCATCGCGAGGAAGACTATATTGCCGCGATGAAAGATGCTGATTTAGGTGATGGTTTAGCACTGCCTGTATATGGACCCCACGGGCGCGATGGCTACTTCGGCATCGGCTTTGGTTCATCGGCACCTGAATTATCGACATTCACAATGAACGAAATCCACTGGGCTGGACAGACAATCCATTTGAAATGTTGCGAGATTGCCGGCCAAAGACTTCCCACGCCGAAAGCCCTATCACTGAGGGAAAAATCAACAATGAGGCGGGTCGCACAGGGTTGGACAAATGCTGAAATCGCAGAGGTAATGAATGTGAGTGAAAAGACCGTCAGGACATATCTCGCAAGAAGTTTTGACAAACTAAATGTGCATGATCGCATGACAGCCGCTTTGAGAGCGCTCTCGGCAGGACTCTTAGACTAAAGTCGTACTCACTTAGACGAAATTGTAGGCCGTATGGCCGACGCAGGTCTCTCATAAAGCCTGTAGGAGTCGCGCTACGAAACGGGAGACGACCATGAATAATATATGCCCTGCGTGTTCAACAACTGTGCCAATTGCGCAGAACGAGAATGATATCAGACGCTCGACTTGGCGCCAAATCGTAACAAACCGCCAGCCAAATGAAGTCGCCCAAGTAGAATATGGAAACTATGTCGTTGCCTTACGCCCTTATTGTCGAGCAAGTATCGACTTGCCGCTTTCGCAGCGCGAAAAGGAGGCTTTACTGCACTACTCTCGTGGGTATTCAAAAAGTGAGATATCGGGTTTCATGAGCGTGAGCACTCATACGGTCGAGACCTATAGACGGCGGATTCTCGAAAAGACCAACGCCCGTAACATTACCGCAGCAGCCTGCCTGGCCGTCGCATACGCGACAGGTGCGGATATAACTCAAAGACGACATTGATACTGGTTAAAGTCGTCAAAATTCAGGATCACGTCATGCTCTTGTATGGGCCGATCAGACGTCCACGGAGTCTTGCAATCTTGTTGCGTGATCTGGCGGCGTTGAAAAGATAGATTCCGGGTCGTGGGAGAACCGGATTATCGGTGCAATTCCAAGTCGACTGTAATCGTCTTCAAATCGCGCCCTCAAACCACGACCAATTAATGTTATATAATAACATGCATATTGACTTCCGGGCCAAGACACAGACATAGACACGCGTGACCGACACCCGTATCCCTCTCACCATTCTCACCGGCTTTCTCGGCAGCGGGAAAACCTGCCTGTTGAAACGCTTTCTGTCCGACGCGCAGTCCGGGCGCACAGCCATTATTGTGAATGAATACGGCGAGACACAGATTGACGGCGATCTGATCACGTTTGCGGGCGACACCACCGCCGTTCGCACCACAACAGGCTGCCTCTGCTGCACAATGAGCAGCGACGCTAAAGAAACCCACACCACCCTCGGCGAGGCGTACGGCGCCGCCCTGCTGCGCGTCAAAGGCTTCGTCAAAACCACCATACCGGCCGGCCCAAAAACCCTCCTCGTTCAAGGCGTCGGCGGCCTGCTCCAATTTACCGAAACTGACGCAGCAGCCGCTCTCAGTTCCGCGCACGCAGACCATGTCCCGCAATAAATTGCGCAGGCTTACTCTCACAGGCCTCCTCGCCGCGCTGATGGTCACTGGCTGCACCGATAAAAGCGCTGATCCGGTTGCGTCCGATGCCCTTCAAACCACCACCGCAACCGAAACAGATATCATCCCACCGCCACCCCTGCCCGAAGGCCAGGAAACCGTCACCTTCGAAGACCCGGCATCCACCATACCCGCCTCCACCGAAACCGCCGCGGCCTCGCCCTATTGGGGCATCGCGCCCGGCGACCCGCTGCCCATCATGTGGCATGACCTCATGCCCGAAGGCGCGGAAGAAGAACTCCTGCGCCAACAGGACGAGTTCTACCGGATGCTGGAACAGCGCTACCAAGCCAACACAACCCGCCTCGCTGATGCAGCCGCCAGCACGATTGACAGCATCGAAGAAGGCTCAGAGCTCGACTACATGCCCCAGTTCGGCAATTTCGACTTTGTAAAGGAACTCGACGGCCAACTCATCCGCATCCCCGGATATGTC
Organism: Pseudomonadota bacterium; assembly: GCA_038630445.1. Taxonomy (GTDB): domain Bacteria; phylum Pseudomonadota; class Alphaproteobacteria; order Caulobacterales; family Hyphomonadaceae; genus Henriciella. The sequence continues at coordinate 24,688 of JBCBCO010000019.1, forward strand.
GTCCCCTTCGACTTCAACCTCAGCCGCAAGCATGAGGCCTTCCTGTTCGTGCCCTATATGGGCGCGTGCATCCACACCCCGCCCCCGCCACCAAACCAGATCATCTATGTCCGCGCCGATCCAGCCGTGCGCATCAAGGACATCTGGGAACCCTACTGGCTGGAGGGCGACCTGCAGGGCGAAGAAGTTCGCAATGACACAGGCGACGCGGCCTATTCCCTGACGCTGATAACAATCGACCCTTATAGGCCGCCGCAATAGGCCCGCACCAAGCACACACTCGTGACTGTCTTCTCCAACAAAGCTCCCTACTCTTCCTTGCATCATACAGACGGGAACAGTCATGATTCGCGTCGTCCCCTCGCGGCCACGGCCCGCTTTCAACCCGCGAAGATTTCAGCAAAACACTGGAAGAAACGCTCGATGCCGCCCTTCAGACTAGGCCAGCAGCTTCATGACCGAACCGAGATTTACTACGCTGGTCTATCAGGACCTCAAGCGTGGAATGGAGGGGTAGGCTTAGCGCCAGTCTCTTCTTTACGCTCTCCACGGCAGCGCTCGCGCTGACCGTGGAGCCCATCTCCCTTATTTACCTCTAGAAAAAGGGCTAGTCTAGCACACCAACCTCACCTCCGCCGATCCCAGCGAAAGCTGGGATCCATCTCTGAACGTCTCCACTAAGACGATAGGTCCAGAGATGGATACCTGCCTACGCAGGTATCGCCGGGTGGTAGACCGGGCTTTCATCAGAAACTTGCTTCTCTATCCCCCACTCAAACCCGCACCAACACTGCTCAAAGCCCAAATCTATCCACCCCCTGCCCCGCCTGTCGTAAACTCACCCTCATGAGTAACGGCCCAGACCACAGCTATCACCTCTCCCTTGCGGGCAGGCTGCTTGCAAAGATCACAACACGTGACGACCTCCACCTCGCGCCGCCAACCATCACCAAAGCCGCCGCGAAACGCCTGCGCCAGGGCCTTCGGCACCTCGAAGCCTATCTGCGCCGTGTCCTGATCTTCATGGCACTCATGCTCGAGCCGAGCCTAAAGCCAAATCTCAAAGAATACGTCAAAACCCATACTGGACGACCGAGACCGAAGGGCGCAAAATCTACCCTGCGCGTGCTCGATCGCCTCGTCCCACCAACGGATTTCGAAAGCCTGCGAAGCCATCCTCGCCGCCAGAAGCAAGACACCCTAACCGAAATCCCAACGGCCCCGCTCCTCGAAAAGCTCGCGCGGCTCAAAGCCCTCATCGAGACCCCAGACGCTCGCGCCAGACGTCTCGCCTATGCCCTAAACCGCCGCCGCCCCGGTCTCCTTCTCGCGCCGAACCTCAACCAGAACCGTGTCCCCAACCGATTGGGCACAGAGATTTCAGCCATCTATGACGGCCTCGGCCACTCTATTCTCACCAGAAGCCGAGCCAGACCTCCACCCTTGCCTCCTGTGCCAAGAGCCGGACCCAGGATTAGATACATCTAACGCGCTTGCGCGAACACGAGCGGCTGAATGAAATAAGAAAGCACCAACCAGCCCGTATGGTGAGCGTCGTTCGACGGGCTCAGGATAAGGGACGAATCATCGGGCATGATAAGAGGACCCCATGCAAAGTCGTCCCGCATCCTGAGCGGAGACGAAGGACGCGGGACTGCGATGTTGAAGTCGTACTCCTGATCCCGCCCGCGTGGTTCGTCTCCGCTCACCATGCGGGCTGTAACTGCCCTAAATTATA
>JBCBCO010000001.1:0-54922 GCA_038630445.1 Pseudomonadota bacterium
GTGTCTTCCTTATCAGCTAGATACCCGACTTGCGCCGCAGGCAACGCGTCTGCGAACACGTCCGTCATCACCGTTGAAAAGCTCATGCAGCAGGCCGTTCGCAGGGTCGCTTTCACCACGTCTAGAACAGCAGTCGCGGTTGTCACTTCATCATGCGGACTGTCGCGATGAGGTGTCTTGACCTCGATGAGTATCGGTCCTGTGTGTGCAAGTAAGGAGAGGACTTGAGAGAGCTTGGGTGGCGATTGGGATGGATCACCGATGAGGTTTATCTCTTGCAATTCTTCCGCGGTTTTTTCGAAAATGTATCCCGCGTCCCCGGTCATCCGTTCCAGGTTTGCATCATGGAAGACGATGGGGACACCGTCCTTTGAAAGGTGAACATCGAATTCCAGGCCAAGGCCTGCTTTAGCCGCCGCTTCGATTGCAGCCAGAGAATTTTCTGGAACGCCCGGCCCCCAAAGGCCGCGGTGGGCAATCCGCAGCATTATGCACTCACCTCAAAGACGCCATCGATCTCAACCGCGACGCCGAGCGGCAAGACAGGGCAGGAAACAGCCGAGCGCGCATGGCGGCCCGAATCGCCAAAGACCTCAACCATGAGATCAGAGCATCCGTTGATCACTTGCGGGATCGAGGTGAAATCGGATGCAGCGCTGACAAATCCGCCGAGTTTGACTACACGCTGGACCCGCGAGAGATCACCGAGGGCGGCCTTGCATTGCGCGATGAGATTGATCCCGCAGAGGCGCGCGGCGGCTTGGCCTGCTTCCAGATCCATATCCTCGCCAAGGCGACCGAGAACCAGTCCATCCGCACCCGAACTAATTTGTCCGGAGACATAGAGGTGGTTACCGCTCAAAACGAAGGGAACATAATTCGCAACGGCGGCCATAGCGTCAGGCAGCGTTATTCCGAGGGTCTCAAGGCGGGATTCAGGTGTGGTCATGGCGGCATCCTCATTTTCGCTCAGCCTTAGCCCGTATCTCGCGTCCCGTCATCACGCTGGCGCGGCCAAACTTGTCTCTCGCGATATCAGAAGCGCGTTCGGCTTTGGCGCGCTTTTCTATGATTGGATCGATGAGGTCACGCTCGTCGCCACGCGCGTCCTGCAGGTGCGAGATGCCAATGCCGATGAGGCGATAGGCCTGTCCGCGATCTGTTTCTCGCTCAAGCATGGGTTTGGCTGCGCGGAACAAGGTCTGCGCTAGTTGTGTTCCGGTGGGCAGTGTCACGCTTCGCGTCAGGCTGCGAAACTGTTTGGTTTTCAGTTTCAAGGTAATCGTTGTGCCTTCAATGCCGTGGCGCTTGGCGCGCGCAGCTGTTTCCTCGCAGACCAGCCAGAGTCGATCTTCAAGCTCAGCCGGATCAGCGATGTCGCGATCAAATGTCCGCTCAGCAGACACTGATTTGCGCTCCGATTCAGGTGTGACGGGTCGATTATCAATCCCGTTCGCGCGTTGGTGCAGCCAAAGCCCTGTTTCGCCAAACCGCCCAATCAGATCACGCACCTCCATAGTTTGAACGTCGCCAACGGTTTTGAGATTGGCGGCCTCAAGTTTGCGCGCAAAGGCCGGGCCAATCCCGTGTAGATAGCCGATAGGCTTAGACGCGAGGAGCGTGCGTGCTTCGTCAGCGGAGATAATCGCAAAGCCACGGGGTTTGTCCATTTCACTCGCGGTTTTAGCGAGAAACTTGTTCTCTGATAGACCGATAGAAATTGTGATGCCGATTTCGTCTTCAATCTCCCTCGCGACGCGGGTTAGGGCTGCGGCTGGAGCAGCGCCGTTGACGCGTTCCGTACCGGTCAGATCCAGATAGCCCTCATCAATGCTGATCATCTGAACGAGTGGCGTGAGCGCTTGCAGCTTCTCGCGGATTTGGCGTGACGCTGTTGAATAGGCTTCGCGGTTTGGTCGGACCACGACAGCTTCCGGGCAGAGTTTCAGCGCCTTAAACATCGGCATCGCGGATCGCACACCGTTTACCCTGGCGATGTAGCAGCACGTGGCCACAACGCCGCGTTTCCCCCCGCCAACGATGACAGGCTTATCGCGCAGGTCTGGATTATCGCGTTTCTCAATCGCGGCAAAAAAAGCATCACAGTCAATATGCGCGATGGAAAGCTGCGTGAGCGTTGGGTGCGATAGAATTCGACCTGACCCGCACGACGGGCAGATCGTTTCATCGGTCTCGAAGACCGTATCGCAATCCCGGCACAAACTGGTCATGATTGTTCTTCTCATGTTCCATGTTTGTGGACAAGTCGAAAGGCAAGCAGGGTCGAAAAGTAAAAGTTAACGAAGAATCGGCTAGAAAACCCACAGCATTTTAAGGAGAACGCCCCGTCATGACGGAAGCGTCTGGTAAAACTGTACTCATCGTTGAGGATAATCCCCTCAATATGCGGTTATTTACCGATCTCCTCGAGGTCTCTGGTTACAGCGTTTTGCAATGCGTTGATGGGAGTACGGTTCACAAACAGGCGGTCAGTGAACAGCCAGATTTGATCATCATGGACATTCAGCTGCCTCAGGCATCCGGGCTCGATATTACGCGTTGGCTGAAAGATGATGAGCGAACGAAGCATATCCCCGTTCTGGCTGTGACGGCTTTCGCGATGCGCACGGATGAGGAACGCGTTCGCGAAGCTGGTTGCGAGGGCTATCTGTCCAAACCCATACAGATCAAGTCCTTCATCAAAATGGTCGACGGCTTAACAGATGGAAAGGCCGCCGCATGAGTGCGCGCGTCCTCGTTGTCGATGATATCGAAGCTAACCGGCGCCTGATGAAGGCGAAGCTCGAAGCACGCTATCATACCGTGAGTTTGGCTTCGAACGGATTTGAAGCGATTGAAATCGCCGAGCGAGAGAGCCCGCAGATTATTTTGCTGGATGTCATGATGCCAGGCATGGACGGGTACGAAACCTGCCGCCGGCTAAAAGGCTCCGCTGAGACCCAGCATATTCCTGTCGCAATGCTAACCGCGCTGACCGATGCCGATGACCGCGCAAAGGGGGTAGAGGCCGGGGCGGATGACTTCCTGTCAAAACCGATTGATGACGGCGCACTGTTCGCACGGATTGAGGCTCTGGGACGATTTGGAGCTGTTGCGGCACAGTTGCGTGAACAGAATGCGCGTACGGCGACCACTGGCCTGCTCACACGTGAAGAACAAGCGCGGATTGATGCGCCCGCGCAGATCATGATCCTGGACGCTGACGCCGATAGAGCCAAGCGGGTCAGTGAGAAGCTAAAGGGTATCGGGCACGATATTGTGCTCTGGCAGGATGCTAATGCGCAGGTATCGCTCGCATCCGGTCATCTTGATCTCATCGTCATGGCTTTGTCAGGACAGCCACACGATCCATTGAGACTATGCGCCAGTTTCAAGGCTCAGGGTTTGACGGATCGCTTGAGCGTTCTTGTGACATACGCCCACGTTGATCAGGAACGCGCGGCAAAAGCCATGGGGCTTGGTGCGAGTGATATGGTCCGTACCCCTTTGGATCAGCAGGAACTGGTTGCGCGTATTCGCACACAATTGCGTCGTCAGCGCTATGTTGAGATTTTGCGTCGCCGAATTAATCGCGGTCTCGAACTCTCAATTCTTGATCAGCTGACCGGACTTTATAATCGCCGCTATATGCTCAATCAGCTGGAGCAGTGGCGTAAGCGTATTGTTGGCGGCGGCAGCGATTTATCGATTGTTTCGCTCGACATTGATCACTTTAAAATGGTCAATGATCGTCATGGTCATCAGGCAGGAGACACAGTTCTTGAGACTTTCGCTCAACGCCTGCAACAGAATATTCGGCCAAAGGATATTGCCTGTCGTCCGGGAGGCGAGGAGTTCCTGATTATCATGCCGGAGACAGATCACGAGCAAGCCAGAACTGGCGCTGAGCGTATCCGTCAGGCCATTGCCGCCGAGCCGTTCTCAATCGATAGCGGAAAATCGCCGCTGACGATTACTGTGAGTGCGGGGGTCGCAACGTTTTCCGGCGGGGAGGAGACTATGGCGGAATTGATGCACAGGGCTGATCTTGCGCTTTATGATGCGAAAAAGGCCGGTCGCAATCAGGTTCGCAGTCTCGCCGCCTAGGCCGGTTTCGCATTCCCTTTACACCCAACAAAAAAAGCCGAGCTGTGGGCTCGGCTCTTTGAAACATCTTTGAAGACTGATCCTACTTGATCTTACCTTCTTTGAACTCGACATGCTTTTTGGCAATTGGGTCATACTTCCGCTTGACCATTTTCTCAGTCATGTTGCGGGGGTTCTTCTTCGTGACGTAGAAGAAGCCTGTGCCTGCAGTTGAATTCAGGCGAATTTTAATCGTTGCCGGTTTGGCCATAGCGGTGCGCCTTCTTGATCAGGGCTGAAACTGGAAAACGCGTCTAATGATGGAGGCACGCGTCTGAGTCAACCGGAGAGAACACTATATCCGGTCTGCACTGTGCCCTGAGCGCGTCCAGCGCAAGAAAGGCGGTCCTTTATCGCCTTCGTCCGTAAGCCGCTCTTCAATCTCACCCAGCATGAAGCGGGTCACGTTGGGTAGATCGAGATCGAGAGCGTCTTTCAGGGTGACCCATTGCAAATCGTGCAATTCCGCGCCGTCCATCGGCGGGCGATCATCTATAAGCGCCTGCTCCGCGTCTGCCATGAAGAAGCGGGCATCGAACCGTTTTGGGCGATAGGGCGGGGTGATCGCTCGACCGATAAATTTCAGGTCTTTCAGGCATGGCGCAATGTCCATGTCATATAGTTTTTGCCAGCCCGGCGGGGCTTTGACAGGCATTTCAGCATTGCGCCCAATCAGGAGGCCGGTCTCTTCAAACGTCTCCCTGATCGCGGTCATGGCGAAGGCGCGCGGACTGCGGCGGCTTTGAAAGCGAAGGCGCTTTTCCACTTTTGGATTGAGTTCTGTATAGGCGGTGACGCGGCTATCCTGTGGATCAACACGACCGCCGGGGAACACATATTTATCCGGCATGAAGGTGTGTCCGCCGGAGCGTTTGCCCATGAGGACGCGAGGATGTTCTGCGTCGCGGCGAACGAGAATCAGCGTGGCGGCATCTCGCGGGCGGGGACTGGCTTTGCCTTTCAGAAGAACATCGCCATCGCCTTCACGATCATAGGCTGTGCCGAGTTTGACTTGTCCTTTGCTCATCCGCGCCGTTTCTTCCCGCGTTTTCCTGATTTTCCCTTACCGCGAACAGGGCGGCGTTCAAACTTATGACCTCGCGTCCGGGTGGGAAGTTTTTCACCGGGTTTGCGCGGTTTGGGGTCAGAGATAATTTCGAGCAGAAGGCCGCCTTCAAGGGGCGTCACCTCTTCCAGCCGCACGGTGACTTCCATACCCATTTCATAGCGCTTACCGGATTTTTCAGCGATCAGAGCTTGGCTGCCTTCGCTGTAGCGCCAGTATTCATGGCTGATTTTGCTCGCGGGCGCGAAACCGTCCGCGCCGGTTTCTTCGAGACGAATGAACAGGCCCGCTTTCGTGACGCCGCTGATCCGGCCCTGGAATTCTGCGCCGACGCGGTCAGACAGGAACAGCGCGAGATAGCGGTCTGTGGCTTCGCGTTCCGCGGCCATGGAGCGGCGCTCTGTATTGACCAGATGTTCGGCAATTTCTTCGAGTTGCGCGCCTTGTTTCTTGGTCAAGCCATCGGGGCCAGCGTTCAAGACATTGATCAGGGCGCGGTGGACGATGAGGTCGCTATAGCGCCGGATCGGGCTGGTAAAGTGAGCGTATTTGGTCAGGTTCAGTCCGAAATGGCCAATATTTTCAGAGCTATAGACGGCTTGGCTCTGACTGCGCAGAACAATCTCAGAGATGACTGGTGCATCGTCTGTATCCTCAAAATCGGCGAGCAGGCGGTTGAACCGTGCGGTTTGGGTTTTTTGTCCGACCGGCCATTTGATGTCGAAGGTCTTCAGGAACTCCGCCAGCGCGGCGATTTTGCTGTCTGTGGGGGCGTCATGGATACGATAAAGCAGGGGTGAGCCTGATTTTTCAAGCGTTTCGGCGGCGGCAACATTTGCCTGAATCATCATTTCTTCGATCAGCTTGTGCGCGTCGAAGCGGGCCTTTTCGCGAATGCCGGCGACGCTGCCATCTTCAGCAATTTCGACTTTGCGTTCCGGCAATTCCAATTCGAGCGGGGAGCGACGTTCACGCCCTTCTTTCAACGCACCGTATGCGCCCCAAAGTGGTTTTAAGACTTTGTCGAGCAGCTTCGAGGCGCGGTCGGTCGGGTTTCCATCAATCGCCTGCTGCGCCTCTTCGTAGGAGAGTGCGCCGGCAGAGCGCATGATGCCCCGCATGAATTTGTGTGAACGCTTCGTTCCGGATTTGTCGAACTCCATCGAGACAGCCAGACACATTCGGTCCTGACCTTCTTTAAGCGAGCATTGATCAGCGCTGAGCTCGAATGGCAGCATCGGTACAACGCGATCAGGAAAATAAGTGGAGTTGCCGCGTTTCAGCGCCTCTGTGTCGAGCGCGCTATCATTCGTGACATAAGCAGCCACGTCAGCAATCGCGACGACAATGCGCCAGCCGTCTTCCAACTCTTCGGCGAAGACCGCATCGTCGTGATCTCGCGCATCGGCGGGATCGATGGTGATCAGCGCAGTCTTGCGTAGGTCTTCGCGGGGCGCATCTGCGGGCAGGGCGTCTTGAGCTTGTTTCAAGACATTGTCTGGGAACTCGGTCGGAATATCGTGCGCCGCAATCGCGAGTAAAGACGCCGCGCGCGGGTCCTCCTGTCGCCCGATAATCTCGGTCACGCGGCCACGCATAGGGCCGTAGGCTTTTTGCGGGATCGGCATCGCGGTGACGAGGTCGCCGTCGACCGCGCCATTCGTGTCGCTCTCGCTGATCAGCAGTGAGCGTTTGTCTTTGCGGCTTGCCGGTTCAACGCGGCCACCTTTGGCCGTGCGCTGAAAGATGCCTGTCAGCGGCTTTTCCTCGTCACGCGTTTCGAACAGTTTCATCAGGCGTGCGGTCCAGTGCCCGCTGTCATGCTCTTTCAGACGCGCTAGACCGCGATCGCCAATCCCCGGCGCAGGCCCGCGCATTTTGCCATGATAACCGTCATAGATCAGTTGCGGCCCGAACGGCCCTTCCTTGCCAACCGCGCGGGCGGTGAGTTCGCCATCCTCATTGCGGCCTTCAAAGGCGACCACGCAGGTTGGCGGCGGCGTATCGGCCTTTGCCCAGGCGCGCTTTCCGGTCTTTTTCAGCGTGCCGTCGTTTTCAAGCTCTTTCAGGATCGCACGCAGCGTCTGACGCTCTCGGCCTTTCACCGCCAGGCCTTTGGCGATCTCCTGCTTCGTCGTCGCGTTCGGGTTCTCGCGCAGGAAGTCGAGAACGGTTTGTTTGTCTGGGAAACTCATGGTGGGCGCTTAGCAGGGTTTTGAAAACCTTGATATAGATCGATACCTACTTCTTCGCAGCGGCCTTTTTCTTCTTGGCGGGGGCTTTGCGTTTCTTTTTCCCGCCTTTGGCTTCTTTTTCGGCGAGGATTTCCAGCGCCTGATCGACGTTGATATCGGCGGGGTTCATGTCCTTTGGCAGGGTCGCGTTGGTTTTGCCGTGCTTGATATAGGGACCGTAACGGCCTTCCAGGACTTGGATCGGTTGCTCGTCACTCGGGTGCGCGCCAAGGTCTTTCAGGACTTTGGCCTGGGCACGTCCGCGACCACCGGGATTCGCGCGTTTGTCGGCGATCAGAGCGACCGCACGGTTGAGACCAATGTCGAGCATCTCTTCAACGCTTGGGACATTGGCATAGGTCTTTAGGTGCTGCACGTAGGGACCATAGCGGCCGAGATTGGCGAGGATCGGCTCGCCATCTTCAGGGTGTTGGCCAACCGTGCGCGGCAGGTTAATCAGCATCAGCGCCTTTTCCGCATCCAAATCCTGCGGCGACCAGCCTTTAGGCAGGGACGAGCGTTTCGGCTTGTCCTCGCCTTCCAGCGTCATTTCAAGATACGGTCCGAAACGGCCGGATTTCAGGAGTACAGGCTGACCCGTTTCCGGGTGGACCGTGACTTCTTCGCCGTCAGGATTAATGGCGTTTTCCGCTTCTTCGGCGGTTGAGAAAGGCCGCGTGTATTTACATTCCGGATAGGTCGAGCACCCAACAAATGCACCGTGACGGCCGAGTTTGAGGGAGAGCTCTCCGCTATCGCAGGCTGCACACGAGCGCGGGTTTTCTTTTTTATTGCCGTTTTCGTCTAGGACAGGGAAAACGTAAGGTCCAAGAACCTCATTTAAAACGTCGAGGACGGCCGAAACGCGCAAATCTTTGGTCTCGGCAATTGCGGCGGTGAAGCGATCCCAGAACTCTTTCAGGAAAGCTTTCCAATCGAGTTTGCCATCTGAAATAATATCGAGTTTTTCTTCCAGATTGGCTGTGTAGTCATATTCAACATAGCGGCGGAAAAAGTTCTCGAGAAAAGCTGTGACGAGGCGGCCCTTATCCTCAGGTACCATCTGCTTTTTCTCGATGCGGACATAGTCACGATCGACCAGCGTTGAGAGCGTGGACGCATAAGTGGATGGGCGACCAATGCCGAGTTCTTCAAGCTTTTTAACCAGGCTCGCTTCTGTGAAACGCGGCGGCGGGTTGGTGAAATGCTGTTCGGATTTGGCTTCTAGGAGGTCGGCGTGTTGGCCCTCTGCCATTTTTGGCAGGCGCGCTTCCTCGTCTTCGTCCTTATCTGTATCGTCGCGACCTTCGGTATAGAGCTTGATGAAACCGTCAAAGACGAGGACTTGGCCGGTTGCGCGAAGGGTTGCGGAGCTGTCTTTATTGATGAGGTCAATGGTCGTGCGTTCAAATTGCGCTGCCGTCATTTGCGAGGCGACCGCACGACGCCAGATAAGCGCATAGAGCTTCCAGAGGTCTTTATCAGACTGCTTATAGTCGTCCGGGCGGAGCGAGAAGACGGTCGGGCGAATGGCCTCGTGGGCTTCCTGCGCATTTTTTTGTTTAGAAGAATAGAAACGCGGTTTCTCAGGCAGGTATTGTGCGCCATAATCGGACTGAATGTGCTCACGCGATTGGGTGTAGGCTTCCGGTGCCATATTCACGCCGTCAGTCCGCATGTAAGTGATGCGGCCTTCCTCATAGAGTTTTTGGGCGGCCTGCATGGTGCGTTTGGCGGAGAAACCGAGCTTGCGGGATGCATCCTGTTGCAATGTCGAGGTAATGAAAGGCGGGGGCGGGTTGCGCTTGACCGGTTTGGCCTCAACGCTCGCGACACTGTAGCCGCCTTTTTGCACCTGCTTGAGCGCATCGGCCGCCATATCGCCATTGGGCAGGCTGAACTTCTTCAGTGCCTTTCCATGCAAAGCCTGAAGACGTGTCTCGAAGTCTGTCCCGTCCGGTGCGCGCAGTTTCGCGCCAATAGTCCAGTATTCTTCCGGTTTGAATGTCTCGATCTCGATTTCGCGTTCGCAGACGATGCGCAGCGCGACGGATTGGACGCGGCCGGCAGAGCGACTGCCCGGAAGTTTGCGCCACAAGACTGGGGAAAGATTAAAACCGACAAGATAGTCCAGCGCGCGGCGGGCGAGATAGGCGTCGACCAGTTCCTGATCGATCTGGCGGGGTTGCTCCATCGCTTTCGTGACAGCATTCTTGGTGATTGCGTTGAATACAACGCGCTCAACCGGATAGTCTTTCTTCAGCGCGCGGCGTTTGCGTAGAGCCTCAATAATGTGCCAGCTAATCGCTTCACCTTCGCGATCCGGGTCGGTTGCGAGGATGAGTTTGTCGCCGGATTTGACCGCGTCCGCGATGGCTTTGATACGCGGTTGGGACTTGCTGTCAGCGGCCCAGACCATCTCGAAATCTTCATCAGGTTTAACCGATCCGTCCTTTGATGGCAGGTCGCGAATATGCCCGTAGGAGGCAAGGACTTTATAGTCTTTGCCGAGATATTTGTTGATCGTCTTGGCTTTGGCCGGGGACTCGACAACAACAACTTTCATACGCTTACGCTCCTGACAGGGCTTCAAGGCGGCGAGAATTGGTGGCGCTCTTAGCCTATGTCAAGCGACGCACTGGATCAGCCGTCTTCCTGATAGGATAAAATAGTCAACGAAACGAACATGGCACAAAGCGCCGGTGCCCATGCTGCGATGGCGGCTGGAACACCGCCTGATGCGCCGAGACTGTAGGCAATCTGATTGACGAAAAACAGACCGATCGCTGAGAGCGCACCGATGGCAACCAGTCTCGACGTGCCGCCCAGTCGCGACAGTCGCAAGCAAACGAGCGCCCCAATCAGCGCCATAGCGACGTAAAGGATCGGAAGCGCTGTCAGACCAAACCAACGCATCGTGAAGCGGGAGGCATCCAGCCCTGCTTTACTGGTTTGTTCGATAAAACCGGGAAGTCGCCAGAAGTCGATTGTGTTCGGCGAGGTAAATCTTGAGAGAAGCGAATTCGGATCAAGGTCGGTCTCAATCGCGAGGCTGCCCATGCGCTGCGGATCACCGCTGGCTGTGTTTTCAATGAGATTTGTGAGCTGCCAAAATCCATCGATTATGCGTGCTTCTTCGGCATCAATGCGGCGGACAAAGACAAAGTTCTCCGTGCCTTCTGCCCCATTGAAAACGCGACCTTCTTCAAGAAATTTTACATCAGAAAAGACGAGACCGGTCTCATCGACGCGTTTTGCATAGATCAGGATCTGGCTGTTATCGTCACCTTGCCTCAGCCAGATATTTTCGCGGCTGATGTCGGCTTTCGCGCCACCGTCCTGCAAAAGATTTGCCCGGCTCGTTTCGAAAGATTGGGAAAGGTTCGCCCCTATCGGATTTAGAGCCATCATCGAAAACAGACCGAGACAGGCGACAAACAGCACAACGGGCGCCAGGAATTGCCAGGCGGATTGCCCACTCGCCCTTATCACTGAAAGTTCAGAGGTTTTCGAGAGCTGATTATAGGTCATCATCGCGGCGACGAGTATTGCGAATGGGAATGTTTGTTCCAAAAGTGACGGCAGCTTCATAATAGCAAGGGTAAGGGCCTGCACAGGTGAAAGATCGATATCTCCGCCAAGCGTACGCAATTGCTCAACAGTGTCGACAAGCAGAATAGTCAGGATAAAGACGACCAGCACAAGCGCTAAGGCGAGCACATAGCGCAGCAAAATATATCGCTGAATTCTATTCAGGATCATGCCGTGACAACCTTGCGTTTTGAGGTCTTGATTTCCCGACCTCTCCAGAAAATGACATAGGACAGCACGCCAATCGTGATAATCGGCACGCCCCATTGAGCGATGTTCAAAGCACCATCAGACGCTGCGGCTGATTGTACACTCAACTGTATGATTGTGAGCAAGAGGGACCCCACAGAGGCCCAAATGATCCTTTGACTGTAGCCTCGTCGAGAGAAGTTTCCTCCTGTGACAGCAAGGATCGCCAACAGCGCCATCGCAATGGAGACAAGCGGTGTTGTGACCCTGAGATGCGCTTCTGCGAAAAGGACGTCTCGATCCTGAACGTCCTGATAGTCATTCGGATCAAGGAAAACCAGTTCGGGCAAGTATCGATCTGATGCTTTCAGGATCACCGCGCCCCGCTCATTCATGAAGGGTGACAGATCAAAGGTCGACTGTTCGAACTTTAAAACATTCAGAGCGCCATTATCGTCGAGTTGGTGAATTTCGCCGTCAAACATGACGATACTCGGAACACCATCAACTTCTATGAAGCGTCCACGTTGGGCGAGATAATCGCGGCCGTCCGGCTGGCCTGCGCGTTCAGCAATCTGAAGCCCGACAAGTTCAACGCCGCGCTGGTCTCGCGCGAAAACGGTCAAGTTCTCATCGGGCGAGGTGAACTGCCCTGGACGAAACAAAGTTGAGACGAGTTCTGTGCGTGCTTCCTGTACCTGGGCGCGCATTTCGCGCTGAGCGGCGGGCTGTACGAACAAGTTTACTGATAGATGCAAAATGGCACCGAGAAGGGCGAGGCGCAGGACCGGGGATGCAATCTGCCAGCGCGTCATCCCTGCCGCTTCAGCGACGGCAATCTCGCTATCACGATGCAATCGGTTGAGAGACCAGATTGTCGATAGGAAGATGGCCATCGGTAGCAGCAGTGCCATGATTTGAGGCGCACCAAGGATCACAACTTTGAAAAACGTAAACGCGCTTTGCCGGTTCTCAAGGATGATCTCAGTCTGCGAGAGCCCCTGAGCCAAAATCGCCAACAGAACGAGACCCCCGACAATAATCAGGACAGCCCGCATGACCCGGAAGAAAATATACTTCTGGATGCTGTTCATGGATTCAAATGACCTGCTTTTTCTAACTTCAAATCTGACTAACCAGTTGCGTCGCCCGCGTCGATGCCTAGTTGTAGCGTTAAACGGAGTTTATTCATGAAGATTCATTTCGCTGAGACCGCCAGTGCCGATATTCAGGCCTTTATCATTGATGAAGGCGCTAACCTTTCCAAGGCTGCTGCAGACCTCGACAGCGAGGTCGGTGGCTTGCTGAGCGAAGCGCTGAGTGCAGACAGCTTTACAGGAAAGTCCGGCCAACAGGCTTTCATCGTTCTGCCAAAAGGGTCGCCCGCGCGACGTGCTGTCTTGCTGGGCGGAGGCAAGGCGGACAAACGTGACGACCGCGCGTTGGAAACGATCGGTGCACAGCTCTACAAAGCCCAATCCGGCAGTGGCTTCAAAAGCCTCGCTCTCTACGTTGGCACGGCAAAAGAGGCGGCGCGGATCGCGGTTGGAATGCGACTCGCAGCTTACCGTTTCGATAACTATCGCACCAAACTGAAAGACGAGGACAAGCCAAAGCTTGCCGACATCACGATGGTCCTGAAAGGCGATAAAACTGCCGCTGATCTATTTGCGCCGCTGAGTGCTGCTGTCGATGGAACCTATATGGCGCGCGACTTGGTGAACATGCCGCCGAACGATCTGAACCCTGAAACTTATGCGGCGAAGATCGAAACGCTCAGCGAACTTGGCCTTGAGATTGAAATTCTGGGTGAAGCAGAACTGGGAAAGCTTGGTATGCGCTCCATGCTCGGTGTCGGTCAGGGCAGTGTGAAAGAGTCCAAGCTTGGCATCATGCGCTGGATGGGGGGGAAGAAAGACGAGGCACCGGTCGCACTCGTCGGTAAAGGCGTCTGCTTTGATACTGGTGGGATTTCGCTAAAGCCCGGTGCAGGCATGGAAGATATGCGCGGTGATATGGGCGGGTCCGCCGCTGTGGTTGGCGCGATGGTCGCGCTGGCCAAACGTAAAGCCAAAGCGAACGTCGTTGGTCTCGTTGGTCTGGTTGAGAATATGCCGGACGGGGACTCAATCCGGCCCGGCGACATTATCAAAGCTGCAGATGGCCAGACGATTGAAATTCAGAACACAGACGCTGAAGGCCGCCTCGTTCTGTGCGATGTTCTTTGGTACACGCAAGAGCACTATAAGCCAAAAGCCATTATCGATCTGGCGACGCTGACAGGCGCGATCGTGATTGGTCTGGGTCACCATCATGCCGGCCTGTTCACGAATGATGACGGACTGGCCAGCGCTATGACCGCAGCAGGTTTGGAAGAAGGTGAGCGCGTCTGGCGTCTGCCGCTTGGACCTGAATATGACAGCCTGCTGAAATCCAAGTTTGCCGATATGCGCAATATTGGCGGGCGGGCTGCCGGATCGATTACGGCCGCCCAATTCCTGCAGCGCTTCATTCGTGAGGGACAGACCTGGGCGCATTTGGACATTGCCGGTGTGGCCTGGGTGAACGGTGAAAAAGCGCCGACTGATCCAAGTTGGGCGAGTGGGTTCGGGCCGCGCCTGCTTGATCGCTGGATCGCGGAGAATTATGAGGGGTAGGCCTTGAGCGACGCATCCGGCCCCGAATGGTGGTTTTACCACCTGTCCAGAGCAACGCTTGAGCGGGCTGTTGGTCCGCTCTTAGAAAAGTGTCTGGAGCGGGGCTGGCGGGTACTGGCGATCAGCGCGGATGCCACCCGGCGCGGAGCCCTGGATGAGGCGCTCTGGACCTATAATGATGAGAGCTTCCTGCCGCACGGCCAGTCTGAAGCGGAGGGCTTGGATCCGGCTGCGCAACCCATTTTGATTTCAGCGTCTACGGATAATCAGAACCATGCCGCGGTCGCACTCCTCATGGACGGCACCGACCTGCCTGTCGACGCGCCGTTCACCCGATGCATGGTCATGTTTGACGACGGTGACAGCGTGACCCGTCAGAAAGCACGCGAACAATTCAAAGCGGCGAAAG
Source organism: Pseudomonadota bacterium (assembly GCA_038630445.1). Lineage (GTDB taxonomy): Bacteria > Pseudomonadota > Alphaproteobacteria > Caulobacterales > Hyphomonadaceae > Henriciella. The sequence goes on from JBCBCO010000001.1 coordinate 14,293, forward strand.
ATGCAGGCCTATCGGCGCGCTATTTTCAGCAGGGCCCTCGGGGCTGGCAGGAAGCTGGTAAGTCTTAACCGCCATCATCAGGCTTACCGCTTTGATCCGCCCATAGATCAAACGTCGTAACTGTCACTTGCCCCAACGCTAAATCGACGTCTGGTACGTCTTCCAGTGTGAAGGGGACCAGGACCGGTTTGCCACCGGCCTTTGGTGCGACTTCCAACAAATCACCGGCGCCATTATTCAGAACGGCTTTGATCTTGCCCAGTGTTGCACCGTCTTGATCGACAACGTTTAGGCCCAGCAAGTCATCTATATAAATCTCATCCTCATCCGCTTCCGGCAGAGCGTCTCTATCAATGCAGAGTTCAACACCTTTCATGGCGTCCCAGTCTTCTTTCTGGCGGCGCTCTTTTGGGCTAACGATAAAGTTTGCCTTGGCAGATCGAACGGACACTGGTGTAAGGAGCGTTTCACCGCTTTTCCCCAACAAGGGGCCGTAGGCAAAAATGTCCTCTGGTTCAGCTGTAAAGCTCTTCACACGCACATCGCCACGCACGCCATGCGCGCCAAGAATAACGCCCAAAATGACAAGTTTATCAGCCATATTGCTCCCATAGTGTTGAAATTGCCGACCGCCTACCCTTGGCATCAGGCCGTAGCGTGATTAGGACGCACTCTGATTTACGGAAGGCGAACTATGTCGAGCGATCTGCCTATTACCATCGAAGATGTCCTTGCGGCCGCAAAAGTCATTGAGGGGCAGATTGAAAACACGCCGATGACGCTGTCGCATACGCTCTCAGAAATTACAGGCGCTGAGGTCTGGCTGAAGTTCGACAACATTCAGTTCACTGGCTCGTTCAAAGAGCGCGGTGCGTTGAATAAGATTTCCAGCCTTTCAAAAGAAGAACAGAACCGCGGCGTCATTGCGGCTTCTGCGGGTAATCATGCACAGGGTCTCGCTTATCATGCGCGAAGACTGGGTATTCCAGCGACGATCGTCATGCCGATTACAACGCCGTACAACAAAGTTGAACATACCCGAGCGTTCGGGGCGAGGGTGGTTCTTGAAGGCAATACGTTCGATGAGGCTAATGAGCACGCGCAATTATTGCGCCAACGTGAAGGCCTGACATGGATCCACGCCTTTGATGATCCGCTGATCATGGCGGGGCAGGGCACAGCCGCACTGGAGATGCTGGACGCGGTGCCTGATCTGGAGGCGCTGGTCGTGCCAATCGGTGGGGGCGGCCTGATTTCTGGCATGTCCACTGTCGCCAAAGCGCACAATCCTGACATTAAAGTCGTCGGTGTTGAGGCTGCCATGTATCCCGGCATGCATGCAGCCCTTTCCGGAGGACCGATGCCAACTGGCGGTGCGTCCATTGCTGAAGGCATTGCAGTAAAGAATCCGGGTCAACTCACACGCAAAGTCGTTGACGCGCTCGTCGATGAGATTGTCCTTGTTGAAGAAGATCATATTGAACGCGCGATTACGCTCTACACAGATGTTGAGAAGACCACGGTTGAGGGCGCTGGCGCTGCAGGTCTCGCAGCCCTTCTTGCACATCCACAAAAGTTCGCGGGGCGAAAAGTCGGGGTCATTATCTGCGGCGGTAATATCGATATGCGTTTGCTGGCCTCAGTCCTGACACGCTCTCTGGTGCGAGACGGTCGGCTCGTGAATATCCGGATCATCGGTGATGACCGTCCGGGCTTGCTTGCGCGCGTGTCAAAGCTGATCGGCGATACAGGCGCCAATATCATGGAAGTCGCACACAATCGCATTGCACTGGATGTTCCTGCAAAAGGCGCCGAATTCGACATTCTGATCGAAACGCGTGACGTACAGCATACGCAAGAAGTCAAAGATGTCCTGACCCAAGCTGGATACCCACCGCGCACAATTTAGGGATTTGTGACAGTGTAACACTGGCGGCAATGCCATCAGGGCATATAACAACGATAACAGGTTCAAGTACGGGGTAGTCTTATGCGTATTATATTGGCGGCGATGGGTGCTGCATTGGTGTTTGGAAGTGTGTCCGCGCAAGGCATACAGCAAACCAAAGGCGACTTTGAAGACAAGTTCCGCCAATTGGATGAGGTTCTGCCGAGCCCGAATGTCTATCGCAATGCCGCCGGTGAGCCGGGACATGAATACTGGCAGCAGCAGGCTGACTATGACATTGAGGTGACCCTTGATGAGGAGGCGCGCATGCTTGAGGCCAGTCAGGCCGTCACGTACACAAATAATTCGCCTGACACGTTGCGCTATATCTGGCTGCATCTGGATCAGAACCGATATTCCAAAGACTCGATTGCCGAGATGACGCGGACCTTCTCCGCCAAGCCTCAAGGGTCGGTCAATCAACGCGCCGCCAGCAAGCCGCGCTTGAGCCTGAATACACTACGTCGTCAGCAGGCGATGGCCGACAATGACTTTGGCTTTGAGGTAACCCGCGTCGAGACGCCGGACGGCGACACACTCGACACGACGACCGTCGGAACACTCATGCGCATCGATCTGCCAGAGCCTCTCCCGCCAGGCGGAACATTTTCCTACGAGCTCGATTGGGAATATCAGATCATTGAGGAAAACGCGGTTCGCGCGCGTGCCGGCTATGAGCATTTCCCCGATGATGAGCGCGAAGGCGGAAATGATATCTTCCTGATCGCGCAATGGTTCCCGCGCCTCGTCGTCTATTCAGACTATGATGGCTGGCATAACAAGGAATTCCTCGGTAGCGGCGAGTTCGGCCTCGAATTTGGCGACTACAAGGTCGAGATCACCGTGCCGGACGATCACATCGTCTCTTCCAGTGGTGTCCTGATGAACCCCCGTGAAATCCTGACAGCAACACAGCGTGCGCGTCTAGAGCGTGCTGAAGATGCGGATCGCCCTGTTTTCGTCGTCACGCCGGAAGAGGCTCTGGAGAATGAAAGCTCCAACCCATCCGGCACCAAGACATGGGTATTCGAGGCCGAGAATGTTCGTGACTTTGCCTGGGCTTCCTCGCGTAAGTTCATTTGGGATGCCCAAGGTTACGAACAACCCGGTGCTGAATATGAAACTGTGATGGCGATGTCCTTCTGGCCGAAAGAGGGCGGTGATCTCTGGAAGAAATATTCAACGCCTTCTGTGATCCACACGATGGATGTCTATTCGCGCATGTCGTTTGACTATCCGTATCCGACCTCTCAGTCGGTCAACGGTCCTGTCGGTGGCATGGAATATCCAATGATCACGTTTAACGGTCCGCGCACGACGCTGCAGGATGATGGTAGCCGCAGCTACACAATGGCGGAGAAGGTCTTCCTTGTCGGTGTCATTATTCACGAGATTGGCCACATCTACTTCCCGATGATTGTGAACTCGGACGAGCGCCAATGGACGTGGATGGATGAGGGGATCAACAGCTTCCTGGACAGTGTCGCAGGCTATGAGTGGGACCCGGATATGCCGTGGACGCGGTCCATTCCGCGTGATCTGGTGCCGTACATGACATCATCGAACCAAGTGCCGATCATGACACAATCGGACAGCGTTCTGCAACTTGGGCCGAACGCCTATGGCAAGCCGTCTGCAGCGCTTCATATCCTGCGTGAAACCATTCTCGGGCGTGAAAAGTTTGACTATGCTTTCCGCGAATATTCGCGCCGCTGGCGCTTTAAGCGGCCAACGCCGTCTGACTTCTTCCGTACAATGGAAGAGGCGTCCGGCGTCGATCTGGACTGGTTCTGGCGCGGCTGGTTCTATACAACCGATCATGTCGATATCTCTCTGGACCGTGTCTTCCATCTCGAAATGGATACCGAAGATCCGGACATTGACTATCAGCGCCTGCGTGACGATCGCGATGCGGAACCGGAGCCGATCGGTGCCCGTCGCAACCGCGAGGAAGGTATGAAGACCTGGGTAGAGCGTTTTCCTGACATTCGCGACTTCTACGATGACAACGACATCTACACGGTCACGAACAAGGAGCGGAATGCGTATAAGTCCTTCCTGGATGGATTGGATGATATTGAGCGCCGCGTGTTTGAACGCGCAGTGGCCGAAGACGCAGAATATTATGTCCTAGAATTCTCCAATATTGGTGGCCTCGTCATGCCGATTATTCTCGGCCTTGAGTTCGAGGATGGATCGGTTGAGCGGATGTATATCCCTGCCGAAATCTGGCGGCGCAATCCGCACAAGGTCTCGAAGCTGCTAACCTTCCCGAATGGCAAGGAACTGGTTCAGATCATCGTCGATCCTGAATGGGAAACAGCCGATGCTGACCTGGAGAATAATTACTATCCACGTCGCATCACGCCATCGCGTGTCGAGGCTTACAAGTACTCACGTCCGTTCTCCTTCTCTCGCCGCGATATCATGCAGGATATTAAGACCGAGCTGAAAACAGATGAGGATGAAGAAAGCGAGGGCGACGAAGAGTGATTCAACTCTCACGTTTCCTCTCCCTGACGCTAATGGCCGCTCTCTTCATGGGGGCGGCCTTTGCGCATAAGCAAAAGGCTGCGATCACGGAGGTCAGCTTCAATCTGCGTAGTGGTATGGTTGAGATTGCCCATCGCTTTGACCTTCATGATGCCGAACACGCGATCGGCGATGTGACGGGCGAACGCCGCGATCTGATCAATGACGAAGAGGCCCAATCGCTCTTTGCAACTTATGCCGCCAGCCATTTTGATTTGGTCCTCAATGAGGAATTTGCGCAGCTCACTCTCCTCGGCGCTGAAATTGAGGGCGGACACATCTGGATTTATCAGGAAGCACCGGCCCCCCTTTTTGTGACCCGTGTGTCGCTCAATCAGTCGGCTCTCACCGAGGTGTGGTCTGGCCAGATCAACACCGTCAACGTGCGCACTGGCGATCTGGTTCAAACGGTGGCTTTCTCTTCTGATGCTGGTTTGAAGACTGTTTCCTTGCGCCCATCGCTTGTCTGGATGCGATAGGGTGACAGCGGTTTAGAACCTGCCTACACCCGATCTGATATAAACAGGAGCCACAGCCCCATGTTGAAACGATTTGCCATTGCCGCAGCGGGTCTTTTTATCGCCGCTTGTGGCGCTCAAGAGGAGCCCGCCCCCGAAATGAATGCTGATGATCCCCTCGCGACGCTTATCCCTTGGAACGCTGACGCGGAAAACGTCCAAACCACGGCGAGTGGTCTGCAATATGTTGTCGTTCGTGAAGGACCAGAGGGCGGAGCAACGCCGGGCGTGCGCGATACAGTCAGCGTGCACTATGATGGTCGCCTGACGGACGGCACACGGTTCGACAGCTCTTATGAGCGAGGCTCAACCTCCAGCTTCGGTGTGGGTCAAGTCATTTCCGGTTGGACAGAAGGCCTTCAGCTGATGTCTGAGGGTGATGAGTACGTCTTCTATATCCCGACAGAGCTTGGCTATGGCCAGAATCCACGCCCGGGCGGCGTGATCAAACCCGGCGACGACCTGATTTTCCGCGTTGAACTAAAGCAGGTCGCGAAAGCTCCTGAACCGCGTCAGGTCTCGACTGAAGCATGGGACGCTTTCACGCCGTGGGATAGCGATCGCGAGGGCGTGGTCAAAACAGGAAGCGGCCTTGAGTACACGATCATCTCTAGCGGTGAGGACAGCGACCTGACCCTGAATGAAGGGGATATGGCCGTTCTATATTATGAAGGCCGCCTCGACGCGACAGGTGAAGTCTTTGATAGCGCTTTCAAGCGGGGTGAAGCCTCCATGTTTCCTGCCGGTGGACTGATCCCCGGCTTTAATGAAGCCCTCTACGCGATGAAGCCCGGTGATCGCTGGCTAGTGCATATCCCATCAGATCTTGCTTACGGTCCCCGCCAGAACGGGCCAATCCCGGCCAATAGCGATCTGAATTTTGAAATTGAATTGGTGGATGTTGTTCCGGCACAATAAGGCGTGCTAGTTCGGAAGACGGATTATGGAGTGTGATGTCATGGCAAAGCTGAAAACGGGTGCAGGGTTGATTTCCGGCATGCTTTTGCTGGCCGCCTGTGAGACCTTGCCGTCAATTCCTGGCACCGCCACGACGACTGCAGGTCCGGCGCCATGTCCAGCCTACGCAACAGGCCAAGGCCCGCTGGAGACGCCCTTCCCACGCGATTGCGCAGGCATGCAGGCCACCTCATCCGGCTTGAAATGGATTGAACTCACTGAAGGCGATGCGAGCCGCGGGACACCGGGACCGGACGCAACTGTCGTCGTGAGCTATGAAGGCTTCCTCGCCTCCAATGGTCAACTGATTGACAGCTCTTATCAGCGCGGTGAACCAGGCGTTTTCCAGATTGGTGATCTGCTCCAAGGTTGGGGCGAGGCCGTTCAGAAAATGTCGCCCGGCGATGAGTGGGTGATTTACCTGCCTTGGCCGATCGCTTATGGGGCAGAGCCTGTCGAGGATGTCATCCCTGCACAGTCGGACATCGTTTATCGCGTTCGTTTGGATGGCTTTCTGACACCAGAACAACTCGCCGCTGAAGCTGCTGCGAGAGCGCCTGCTGAACCGGCTCCACAAGCGCAAACGGTATCCGCCGGCCCCGACATGGACGCATGGGGCAGTGTCTTCCCTTATGATCCTGATGCAGATGGCTGGAACCGACTCGATAGCGGTGTGTCATACAAACGCATTGAGCGCGGCAACTCGACAATGCGTAATGCGCTGCGGTCTGATCAGGTTTTGATCCATTATGAGGGACGTTTGGCCTCTGATAGCACGTTCTTTGACAGCTCGTGGTCACGTGGCGAGCCGACACAATTCCCTGTTTCGGGCGTTATTCCCGGCTTCTCGGAAGTGCTGACCTATATGAAGCCCGGCGATAGCCTGATCGTCCATATTCCATCTGATCAGGCTTATGGAGAGAGTGGATCTGGAGAAGTCATCGGACCAAACGCTGATCTGATGTTCCAGATCGAAATGATCGAGATCTATCCGGCTGAATAGGGCAGTCGTCTTCGACGATCAGGTGCCAATGATAGAGTTTACCTTGACGCGGTGAACAAAGCAGGAAAACTGAAACCTGATCTTAACCTCGGCGGCGCAGACCGAACGCATGACTGACAGTATTCGCATTCTCGGTATTGATCCCGGCCTCCGCCACACAGGATGGGGTGTCGTTGAGAAGACAGGATCGCGGCTTAGTCATGTGGCGCACGGCGTTATCAATGTTGATCCTGAATTGCCTATGGCAGATCGGCTCGCAGGGATTTTCTACGAGGTTTCACGCATCGTGGAGACGTATAAGCCAGATTATAGCGGCTGCGAGGAGACGATCGTAAACGCCAATCCGCGCTCAGCCCTGAAACTTGGGCAGGCGAGAGGAGCAGCGATGACCGCGCTTTCTTATTGCGGCTTGGAAGTGGCCGAGTTCGCACCCCGTCAGATTAAACTTGCCGTTGTTGGGACGGGTAAAGCAGACAAGGAACAGGTCGGCTTTATGGTCGCTCGCCTGCTGCCCCGCGCTGGCAAAATGCGTGAGGATGCTGCTGACGCGCTCGCCTGCGCGATTTGTACCGCGCATAATCTGCCCATTCGCGGCTTGAAAGGAGAAGCCGCTTGATTATCGGCCGTTTAAAAGGTGAGGTTGCAGCGACTGGTGTCGATAATGTCATGATTGACGTAAACGGCGTTGGTTATGTCGCGCTCGCGGGTTCGCGTCTGCTGTCAAAACTCTCCGTTGGTCATGCTGCTGAGGTTTTCATCGAAACCCGCGTCACAGAAAACTCGATCACACTATTTGCCTTCGCCACCGACGAAGAACGCGCCTGGTTTGTACGCCTGCAGGACGTGCCGGGCGTTGCGGGTAAATCGGCTATGGCGCTCTGCGATGCGCTGTCCCCTGCTGAATTGATGGACGCGCTCGCCTTAGGCGATGCTGCTGCGATCACGCGGGCGAAGGGCGTGGGAAAAAAGCTGGCGGAGAGGATCGTCGGCGAACTTGCAGGAAAGCCACCTCCTATGGGAAGGTTTGGACGTTTCGCGGCGGACCCTGGCGCGAGCGTTCAAGCCGCAAGTGCAACAATCGGCGCGCGCGGTGAGGCTGTTTCCGCGCTCACAAATCTCGGTTACGGACAGAGCGAAGCCGCTCGTGCCGTCGCAACCGCCGCTAAATCAGGGGCAAGCGATGACGTCGGTGACCTGATCAAAGCCGCACTGAAAGAATTGGCGCCCTCATGAGCAGAGACGGCATGATCTCTGACCCTGAAGCGCAAGCGGGCGAGGCGCTTGATCGCGCCTTGCGACCTCAAAGTTTCGATGATTATGTCGGCCAAGACGCGATCAAGGATAATCTCCGTGTCTATGTTGATGCTGCGCGACGGCGTGGCGAAGCGCTCGACCATACGCTGCTGTTCGGCCCCCCCGGTTTGGGTAAGACGACACTGGCGCAAATTCTGGCCAAGGAATTGGGCGTCGGTTTCCGCGCCACGTCCGGCCCTGTCATTGCAAAGGCCGGGGACTTGGTCGCGATCCTGACAAATCTGGAAGAGAACGACGTCCTGTTCATTGATGAAATCCACCGCATGCCCGCAGTCGTTGAGGAAGTTCTCTACCCGGCGATGGAAGATTATGCGGTCGATATCGTGATCGGCGAAGGGCCTGCGGCGCGCTCTGTCAGGCTCGACCTCGCGCCGTTTACATTGGTTGGTGCAACAACACGGGCCGGGCTGTTGGCGACGCCTTTGCGCGATCGTTTTGGCATTCCCCTGCGCCTTGAGTTTTACACGCCTGAAACGCTCTCAACCATTGTGATGGCCGCCGCGCGAAAGCTGCAGGTCGGCATTGAGCAAGACGGTGCAGTCGAAATCGCTCGTCGGGCCCGGGGAACGCCTCGCATTGCACTGCGCCTTTTGCGCCGGGTGAGGGATTTCGCTGAAGCCGAAGGATCAGTGATTAATAGGGGGGCTGCCCAACGTGCTCTTAAACGGCTGTCCATCGATAAAGACGGCCTCGACATGCTCGACCGGAAATATCTCGACGCGCTTGTGAAGACCTATGCAGGTGGCCCTGTGGGCGCCGATACGCTCGCGGCGGCCCTGTCGGAAAGCCGTGACGCGGTTGAGGATGTGATAGAGCCTTACCTCATGCAAAAGGGCTATGTCGCCCGCACGCCTCGCGGTCGTGTGGCTGCGCCTTTGGCCTATGAGCGTTTAGGTCTGCCTGTGCCTGGCGGCGTTCAAAACGGCCTGTTCGGCGAAGACTAATCGACAAAAGAAAACGCGGCCCCGAAAGACCGCGTCTCAAACGACTCAATTCGAAAAGCGCTTATTTGCGCCAGACCGCAGCCATAGCCGGATCTTCTTCTTCGCCAGAATATTTGCGTGTTTCAGCACGGCCAACGACCATGTGGTGCACTTCATCAGGTCCATCCGCGAGACGAAGCGTACGCTGGTTGGCATACATGCGCGATAGCGGCGTCCACTGGGACACACCAGCCGCTCCATGCATTTGGATCGCTTGATCGATGATTTTGCAGACGCGTTCTGGCACCATCGCCTTGACCATCGAAATCCAGACGCGGGCCTCCTTATTGCCGAGCACATCCATCGCTTTTGCGGCCTTCAAGACCATCATACGCATAGATTCAATCTCGATACGTGCCCGTGACACGATCTCAATGTTGCCGCCCAGCTTGACCAGGTCGCGACCGAAGGCCTGACGCGTCATGCCTCGTACAACCATCATTTCCAGCGCGTTCTCTGCCGCACCGATAGAGCGCATGCAGTGGTGGATGCGGCCGGGGCCAAGGCGAAGCTGAGAAATCTCAAAGCCACGGCCTTCGCCGAGCAGCATATTCTCTTTCGGCACGCGAACATTGTCGAAGACGATGTGCATGTGGCCATGCGGCGCGTCATAGTCACCAAAGACCTGCATCCCGTCGAGGATTTTCACGCCGGGCGTATCCGTTGGAACCAGAATCTGTGATTGCTGCTTGTTTGGATCCGCATCAGGGCTGGTTTTCACCATCACGATCATGATTTTGCAGCGAGGGTCACCGGCGCCTGAAATGTAGAATTTCTCGCCATTAATGACCCACTCGTCGCCCTCAAGAACAGCGCTTGTAGAGACGTTCTTTGCATCAGAGGACGGAATGCCCGGTTCTGTCATCGCGAAGGCCGAGCGAATTTTGCCTTCAAGAAGCGGCTTCAGCCATGTCTCTTTCTGCTCCGGCGTGCCGACGCGTTCCAAGACTTCCATGTTGCCTGTGTCCGGTGCGGCACAGTTCATCATTTCAGACGCGAGCGGGCACTTGCCGAGTTCGGCTGCGATATAGGCGTAATCCAGATTGCTCAGGCCTTCACCAGTGTCCGCATCCGGTAGGAAGAAGTTCCAAAGGCCCTGCTTGCGGGCAGCGTCCTTGCCTTTTTCCAACGCTTCGAGCTGGCCGGGTGCGTACGACCAGATGTCGGTTTTGCCCTTACCAGCCTCAACATATTCCTCGTAAAGCGGAATGGCTGTGTTCTCGACAAAGGCTTTGACCTGATCATAAAGAGGCCGTGCCTCCTCTGACATGCGCAGGTCGAACATGTCATCATTCATCTCGCCAGCGTTAGGAGCGGTGTAAGGCATTAAGTCTCTCCAGAAGTGATTTTAGTTTCCGTTGACGTAAACTTAGCTGCAGAAATCTGAGATGTAAAACCTTATCGCGGCGGAAGGCGCGACCTGTCGTCCGGTTCTAAGACTGAGCCTACATTTTTTGCAGGCTTTCGCAGCACTTTGCTTCGACGCCGACTCCCGCTTAACGGCTTGGCATGTCTTTAGTGTCCGCCATCATAATTCTTGCGACGACGCTGGTCACATCCTTCATCTCCGGCATTTTCGGGATGGCGGGCGGGATTATCCTGATGGCGGTGCTGGCGGGATTGGTCAGTGTCGCCATGGCGATGATTATCCATGGCGGCATCCAACTCTTTGCAAACGGATATCGCGCTTATCTCTTGCGCGACGATATCGATTGGCGGGTGTTTGGAATTTACTGCATTGGCGCAGCGATCGGTGTCGCCGCGCTTGCCGGATTTGTGGCTTTGGTGAATTGGCGCCCGGACAAGCGGACCCTGTATCTCTTGCTCGGACTAACGCCGATGCTGATCTGGCTACCGAAAGAGCGGTTCAATCTCGACATTCAGCGCCGCGGTGATGCGCTGGCAGCCGGAGCATTGGTGCAGGGATTGAACACACTGGCAGGCGTTGCCGGGCCTTTATTGGACCTGTTCTTCGTGCGCACAGACATGACGCGCCAGCAAATCGTAGCTACAAAAGCGGTCACGCAGGCGCTGAGCCATGCGATCAAAATCGGCTTCTGGACTGTACCTGTGGTCACGGCCACCGGATGGAGCGCTATGCCGCCACTTTGGCTGTTTGCGGCCGCCATCCCGCTCTCCATGCTCGGCACGCGGTTGGGCAAGAGCGTTTTGGAACGCATGACAGATGTGAACTTCCGTCACTGGATGAAAGGCCTCGTCACTGCGATCGGGTTTGTCCTGCTGCTACGTGCGGCAGGATTGTACTAGCGGTGGATGGCGCAGAGCTTGTTGCCATCCGGGTCGCGTAGATAAGCCAGATACATCTTGCCAGCAGGCTGTTCGCGCCAGCCCGGTGGGTCTTCAATCGTCACACCGCCAGCCTTTAATCCGGCAGCATGCCAGGCATCCGCCATTTCAGGCGTGTCCATGGTGAACCCGATCGTTCCGCCATTCGCGAATGTTGCACTCTCCCCATCAATCGGGATGGACACCATAAAGATCCCGCCATTGTGGAGATAGATCAGTCGACCCTTCGGATCCACGATCCCCGGCTGACCGCCAATGGCCGCAAAGGTCGCGTCGTAAAACGTCTTCGCTTTGTCGATATCATTTGAGCCAACCATGATGTGGTGAAACATGATGAAAGCCTTCCTGTGATAGAGTTATGCCGGAAGCGACGCCGCGATATTGGCGAGCGTTTCTTCGCGTAGAAGATGCTTGTTCCCGGTTAGCGGTGTGCCGCTGAGTGGTTTGACGGCTTCCGCTTGCGCCATGGCTGTCGCATGCAGTTTGTCCGCCTCAACGACCTTATCGAGATACCCCGCTTTCACGGCTGTTTCCGGATCGAACAGTTCTCCAAACACCATTGACCGCGTTTTATAATCGTCGGCCACGCGCGCCTTTACCAATTCCGACGCAAAGATTGGCAGCACCATATTAATCTGGGTTTCGTTCGCGCCGATTTTGAAGGCCCCTGCCGTACCGATCCGCACATCGCAGGAGAGCAAGATAAAGCATCCCATTGCCACGCCGTGACCGTTACAGGCGGCAATCACTGGCATCGGAAAGCTGTAAAGACGGTGTGCGAGCTTGCCGCCGCCATCGACGAGGGCTTTGACCTGATCGCCCGGCAGACTCATCATCAGTTTCAGGTCGAACCCACCTGAGAACCGTCCTTCGCGACCTGTAATGATCAGGACCTTTGCCTCCTTTTCAGCTTGGTCCAGGCAGGCATGTAAGGCCTCCAACATGGGCGGGTTGATCGCATTCGCCTTGCCGTCATCCATGGTTAGGATAGCAATTTCATTCTCAATTTTGATCGTCGCCGGGGCAGTCATGATCTTTCTCCCAAATTATTATTGTCGCTTGTTAGCGCGGCTTTCCGTAGGAGAAGCAAGGGGCAGTATGCCGAGGCTCAGCTCACTCCGCGTTACTCGACTGCCACCGCGCATAAAAGCCGAGCGCGCTTCCCGTCAGCTGACCCAGTGCTTTTATTTCGCCATCGTTGCCAACGCGCAAAACAGCGATTTCGCCCTCTGTGACGGACAAGCCGGTCACACGACGAATTGTGCCGCCATGCCCAACAAGAACGATATTTGTGTCGGTCAACCCAGTACCCACTTCGTTCACGACGGCAGTCGCTTCTGCAACAGCAGCGTTCATATTTCGAGCGCTATCTTCGCTCGGATCATGGTGCATCAGACGCGTATCGACCTCATAATCCACACCAAACATATAGCGCGCTGTTTCAGCCGCTCGGCACATCGGGCTGGCGATAATCTGCTCAATCGGAACGCCAACCTCACGGATGACCGCGCCTGTTTCGTACGCCGCGGCGATCCCTGAAACAGACAAATTGCGCTGGGCACGGCAATCATTTGGGGGGCGTGTGTAATCGTCGGAACGCGAGGGGACTTCTGTACGCTCGTGTCGGATGTAGAGGACGTGCCCGCCTTCCTTGATCGTATCAATAAGTTCCCACGTGCTCATTGGTTTTTCAGGTGTTTCCTGAGCCATGCTGACGAATCCACTGACACAAATGAGGGCAGCTAGGCACAACTGAAGAGCGCGAACCGTGGTGAGAATAAGTCTTTGCATGGGTCCATCCTTTGATCTGTCAGATAGGATCGACCATAGGTGCGTTGAGAAGTCCAGTTAAAGTCGATTGAGGGACGAGCCGACCGATCTATCGCTTTCGCCGGCTCTTAAAAAAGTCACGCAGAAGCGTAGCCGCCTCACCTGCATGGGCGTGGTCTTGCTCCACGTCAGGGCGCCAGTGACATGTCGGCTGATCAAAGAATTTCGGGCCATGGATGATCGCGCCGCCTTTTGGATCATCGGCGGCGAAAATGACTTTTCCGATGCGTGCGAAACTGATCGCGCCAGCACACATGACGCAGGGCTCCAGTGTCACGTAAAGGTGCAGACCGGTCAGGCGATAATTACCGAGCGTCTTTGCCACAGCGCGCATCGCTACAATCTCAGCATGGGCTGTTGGATCATGATCGGCGATGGGCGTGTTACGGCCTTCGCCGATCATGGTGTTGCTTTCAGGATCAACAATGACTGCGCCAACGGGGACTTCGCCAAGCTCAGCGGCTTCACGGGCGAGGTCCAAGGCACGAGACATATGTTTAGCCGTGTCGGTCATATCTTCCCCATCGCGCCACAGCGGCCTAAAGGCAAGCCATGCGCATCGTAGCAGGACAGTTTAAGGGTAGACCCATCGCGGCGCCGAAGACGGATGCGACGCGTCCGACGAGTGATCGTGCGCGCGAAAGCCTGTTCAATATGCTGGCGCATTCAGACTATGCACCTGCTTTCGAAGGTGCACGTGTGATTGACCTGTTTGCAGGCTCAGGCGCGCTAGGGCTGGAAGCGATCTCGCGTGGTGCTGCCTTCTGCCTCTTCGTTGAGACAGCGCATACCGCGCGCGGTGCCATCCGCGATAATGTTGATGCGCTCGGCCTGATCGGTGTCACGCGTGTGCATCGGCGCAGCGCAACGGATCTCGGCCTGCGCCCGGCTGGCCTCGGAGCGCCGTTTGATCTGGCTTTTATGGACCCGCCTTATCGCAAAGGCCTGATCGAGCCATGCTTGAAGACTTTGCGTGACGGCGAGTGGCTATCAGATCATGCCTTGATCGTTGTTGAAACAGCGGTTGATGAAATCCCGGACCTAACAGGTTGGACGACCCTGAATTCACGTGAGATGGGCGCTGCAAAAATGTGGTTTTTGAAGCAGGCATAGAAAAAGCCCGACCATGCGGCCGGGCTTCTCCAAAATGATGAGCGTTTGAGTTACGCTTTTTCGCTTGCGTTGCTGGCTGTTGCAGCCGCCCAGATGACGACACCGAACGCAATCTTGTTCACGAAGTCAGCGAGGTTGTAGATCAGGTTTAAGAGGCCTGCATCTGCTGCACCTGTATAGCCGACGACGTAACCGATTGGGTAAATTGCCCAGCCGATTGTCACGATAAGACGCAGCGCATTAAACGCTTTCTTGGACGCGACCGTGCCTTCGCTCGCATTGATCTTACTCGCTTCACCCGCGAAGATTTCGTAGATGATGTAGACCCATGCTAGCGTACCGATGATAAACATTGGCCATAGCAGTCCACCTTGCTCGACTTCGCCAAGGTAACCGGCGATCAACATGACAAGCGATGCGATGAGGAGCTTCCAGAACAGCGCTGCACGAACGACGGCGATGGCAGCTAGGATCAGGTAGAACTCGACGATTTGCAGTGGCACTGTCAGGAGCCAGTCTACATAACGGAAGACTGTTGGGCTCTCGCCTGTGTCTGCCCAGACGCCGCGCATGTAGAAATAGTGCAGGGCGGCAATACCGGTGACCATTGCAGCAACGGTCAGTGATGTTTTCCATTTTCCTTCGGCGCGATCACGCTCCACCCAGAAAAAGAAGGTCGCAGCCAGCATCGCTGCGCTGATGATCCAGAATGACACGCCGACATAATCTGATGGGTCCAGACCGCCGGATGCTCCTGTTGCTGACAAAATGATTGATTCCATTATGCTTTCTCCTAGCCCACGGGGAATTCCGTATAGTGACTACGCGCGATAATATGTCACGGATGTAATAATTCCATGCTGCGCCGCGGAAAAATGATAATGCGTCGCAACATATTTCTTAAAAATTTGTTAGGAATCAAGGAACTCCCCGCGGAGATCAACTGCACTTTCACCAGTCCCAATATAGGCTGCGCACTCGCCCAACCAGCGATCTGCCTCTTTGCGTCCCTTATCGCGAAGGTTTGTCAGAAAATGCCAGCCTGTGTCGTATTTCGTTTGCAGAGACAGGTCTCTTAGGATTTGGCCACCGCGCACAGCATGTACATTGAGACGGCGATATTTTTTCATAATCGGTTCTTTAAGCATGCCATCATCGATCAGTTTTTGAACAAAAGCGATGGCCCGTAGCTCGCCGATGAGAGACGCATTAAACGTAATCTCGTTCAGCCGGTCCTGAATTTCCGGAACACGGCGCGGCACGCCCGTTCGTCCAATCGGGTTTAACAAGACCAGAAGGACATCTCGCGGGGCATCTGCATAGATCAATGGAAACAGGCTAGGATTGCCCATATAGCCGCCATCCCAATAGGCATGCCCGTCAATTTCAACAGCGCGAAATGTTTGCGGCAGGCAGGCGCTGGCGAGCACAGAATCTCTCGTAACCTCGTCGCCCGTGAAAACCTTAACGCGCCCGCTTTCAACATTGGTTGCTGATAAAAACAGTTGGACGGGGGCTTTACGGACCAAGTCAAAATCGATTGCCCCATCGAGGGCATCCCGCAGTGGATTGAGGTCGAACGGATTAAACTCGTACGGACTGGCGATGGAGGTGAACGCCATAGCCGCATTGAACGGGCTAAACGGAAGGGAGGCAAATGGCGACTGCGTCCAGAGTGTGGTCGAAAATGGTGTCCCGATATCCGAGACGGTCCGCCAAAAGCTTTCTAAGCTTTTCCGCGCGCCCCCATTGCCGCCAGCAGCCATGCCAGCTGAGAGGGCCACCGCATTCATCGCCCCTGCCGAGGTTGCAGTGATCGCCTTAATCTCAATGGTGTCCTCTTCGAGTAGGCGATCCAACACGCCCCACGTAAAGGCACCATGTGCCCCGCCGCCCTGTAGGGCCAGACTGATCTGTCTAGGTTTGGCTCGCGCCATAATAAGGGTCCTGTATCTTCTAGCCGCTACAAACTCGGTTGCCGACTGGCAGTTCAACGCTTGCCGTGCAATGCAGGGGCCATGACGCATCTGTCAAACCCTATTCCGGCTGTTGGCTGTATCTGTTTTCGCGATGATGAAGTCCTGCTGGTGCGTCGCGGCAAAGCGCCTCGGGCAGGGGAATGGTCAATTCCCGGTGGTCGTGTCGAGCCCGGTGAGCCGGTTAGAGATGCTGTGCTGAGAGAACTTCAGGAAGAAACGGGTGTGACAGCAGAGCTTGTTGCTTTGGTTGATGTGGTCGATGCCGTCTTTGATAGCGAAGAGGAAGTGGCGTTCCATTACGTCTTGATCGACTATGTCGCGCGCTGGATCAGCGGAGAGCCTATCGCAGGCGACGACGCTATTGATACCCGGTTTGTTAAACTGTCTGCGCTAAAAGCGATCGAACTTTGGGATGAAACGCGACGTGTCATCATTAAGGGTTACGAGATGATCCAGCAAGGAAATGGCGAAGACTGCTAGTGAGTGTTTTAAGCGTACTCAATTTATGGCCGCTATTCTTCAGGTCTGCACAGGCCGAGCCTGAAGCTGCGGAGGCGGCACCGCCTGAAGCCTCGATCGAGAAACAAACCGAACCGCCCCTGAATGAGCCTCAGCTCGAACAGGCACTGCCTTCCGAAGACACGGGTCAAGAGGTCACGATTGAGCGTACGCAAGACCCAATCGAAGCGATTGCGGAGACCACCGAGAAAGCAACGGAGGCCGCAACTGAATTTGTTGGCTGGGTCGGCTCTGGCGAATTAGAAGCCTTGATCGCGCTTGCACTCGTCATCGGGTTTACAGCCTTTCAGATTACCGCTCGTTGGCTGATCATGCGGTCCGTTAAACGCGTGCCACGCGATAATGATTATTCCCTCATCGCCATCGCCCAGCGTGTGGTGAAGCGCTTTCATATCTATTTCATCTTCGCCATCGCGTTGGCCGTTACGGATAGCATCTTGTCGCTACCGGGTGCAGTGTCCGGCTTCATTAGCGTCTATTTCGTTCTGGCGCTCGTCATTCAGATCGCAGAATGGGTGCAGGAATTCGCGGTCTCTGCAATCAAACGCAGTGTTCACCGTGGTGGAGGTGACGCGAAAGCGCTCGCGTCTGCATTCAACATCATCAAATACTTTATCACTCTGATCATTTGGACGATCGCGCTTTTGCTGATCATGTCCAATGTCGGCATGGATGTGACCGCGCTGCTGGCGGGTCTCGGTATTGGTGGTATCGCGATTGGTATCGCGTCTCAGGGCATCTTCCGTGACCTGTTTTCATCTCTCTCGATCATTATCGACAAGCCATTTCAGATTGGCGATGAGGTGAGATACGGCGAAAGCTGGGGTCATATCGAAGAAATCGGGCTTAAGACGACGCGCATCAGAGCAAGGACAGGCGAACAGCTTATTATCTCGAATACAAACCTGCTCGACTATGAAATTCGCAATATAAGCCGGATGGTCCGTCGTCGGATCGAAACTGAATTCGGCGTGATTTATCAGACGGATCCAGACATGGCTGATCGCATTCCCGGGATCGTAGCAGGCATGTTCAAGGATTTGCAGGGGGTTGAGTTCGATCGCTGTGGGATGTCGACTTTCGGACCCAGCTCGCTTGACTACACGCTCGTCTTCTATTCGCTGAATCCGGATTATAACCGGTCAATGGCGGCGCGCTCGAAAGTGCTATTGGCTCTCTTCCGGACCTTTAAAGAACAAGGTTTAGAATTCGCGTACCCAACGCAAACGCTCTATCTTGAAGGCTTGAAAGACGACTAGAGTGCTGGCCTAAGTCTACTCGACCGTCCAGCCGCGTGGGGTCTTACGGGCTTCAAGTGTTAGACCTTCACCATCTTCGCGAACTGTGTAGCGCTCTGAGCGCTGCTTTGACCCGGTCAGCCGGATCAACAAAGCAGCCGAAGCAATCACCATGCCTGCAATCGCGGTCATGACCGCCAGCAATCCGGCCAGAACAATAAGCGCGAGCGCAATGAGGCCTTTGGCAAACCAATTGAGGCCCTGTTTCAAACCCTCCATGAATGACATCATGAAACCGTTCGGATTTGTCTGCGTCGCTGTCATACCAAATACCTTTCGTGTCAGATGATGGGTTGGCGGCTGCGTCTCGTCAATACTGTTCAAGAGAAGTTTATCACCCGGCCGTCAAAAGACCTCTCTCTGCTTTGATTTTGGCAAAAGCGCCTGTAATTGCGGCAGCTTTGTCATGAGCGGCTGTTTCAAATTCGCGTGGTGCCCCATTCTGGATCACGCGGTCAGGATGGTTATCCGCCATCAGTTTGCGATAGGCGCGCCGGATCAGATCGAAGTCGGCATCATGAGCAACGCCAAGAACATGATAAGGGTCATCGCGCTCAGGTCCCATATGGCTCGCCTTGATACGCCGGAAGGTCGCTTCGCTAAACCCAAACGCGGCTGAGACCGTTTCCAAATACTCCAACTCTTCCACAGTGACGATATTATCAGCTGTCGCGATCATGAAGAGCCCGTCGAGGACACCTTCAAGCAGACAGGGCCGGGCAGCGTATTTGCGCCCAATCTTCCGAGCATAGGACTCATAGCCTTTGACGGTCTGCTGGGCGAGATTGAATACGCGTCGTACCGAGGCAGCATCCTTTGAATCGGTTTGGAAGACCCGCGAGAACACCATGATCTCTTCATCAGAGACGCGGCCGTCCGCTTTCGCCATCTTAGCGCCAAGCCCGATGACCGCTGCGGTAAAGCCAACATCATTCGGGTCAGGTGCACAATCGAGATCTGCAGGCACGGGTTCGTCGACGACATCCACGTCGAACAAGCGCTTTCCGCTCTCTATCAGGCGCTGCCAAATGTTCATGTTATTGAGTATAGCCGCTAATTCTGAACAGTGTGAGGTCTAATCCCCTTAAACTTTATACGCTTCATATTACAGCTTCAGATTTTTCGTCCGATACGCGGATTATTAATAACGGTTAAGATATAAACTATTCTATATCGTAGAGCGTACTCGTTATATCTCCGGTATGGTCCGGGGCTGAAAAATGAATGGAAATACTCCTCATGAAACTTGCAACTCTCCTTGTCTCTGCCAGCCTTCTTGCTGCCCCGGCCTTCGCTGGCACGTGCAATTCTTCAAAAGCAAAGACCGCTGATTACACCGCTTCAACGGCTCAATTCATCCCTGCTGGCCATCACAGCTCAACTGAAATGAAAGCGGAAAAGCCTGACATTGTCGAAACTGCCGCTGCCGCTGGATCCTTCAACACATTGCTTGCAGCTGCTGAAGCGGCTGGCTTGGTTGACGCCCTGAAGAGCGATGGTCCTTTGACAGTCTTCGCGCCAACAGATGCTGCTTTTGCAGCCCTCCCGGCCGGTACAGTCGAAACATTGCTTCTGCCGGAGAATAAAGACGCACTCGCTGGTATCCTGAAGCTCCACGTGATTTCTGGTAAAGTAAAGTCTAAAGACCTCGCTGGAACTGTCACAACAGCAACAACTCTGAATGGCGATTTAAGCGTTGACGGCACGAGCGGTGTAACAGTGACAGCACCGGGTTCAACTGCGACCGTGACGGCGGCTGACATCTACACATCAAACGGTGTAATCCATGTCATTGATACGGTTCTGTTGCCAGCTGGTTAGTTTATAACATAGAATCGACATTCATCACTAAAAATAAAGTGAAAAACAGACTTGAACGGCCGTTCATTTTGAATGGCCGTTCATGTATGTGAAGTTTTCTTTGGCTTCATAAATTATTTACCAGTCAGCCCTCAAATTATCAACGTAAAGTAGTGGTATCAAAGGGGTTTGATATGAAGAATTATTTTGACGAGTACGGTGCCCGTGAGTTGCAAGCCAAGATTGAGACGTACTGGAAAGAGCGCGGCCATGACGTTCAGGTCGATGTCGTACCCACTGAATACGACGCTAAAGTGCGATCTGTTCGCTACGACGTCCGCAGTGCCTTGCTCAATGGGCTTCCAAGACGCGCCTCGAAGGCGGCCTAGTTTCCAGACTTTGTTGTTACCGCAGCGCGCAAGGCAACAATCTCTTTCTTCATGCTTTTCAGCATCGCGATGATTTCATCGCGCTCAAGATCGGCGGCTGAAAACTCCTCATCCAGTTCTTCTTCAATCTCGTCGAGATGTTCATCCGTTGCAGCCCGCTCACTCGCAGCAAGGGCATCCACGATCAAGGCGATGAACAGGTTCAGGACGGCAAAGCTCGCGACAAAAATGAAGATCAGGAAAAAGAACGGGGCATAAGGATGCCCGTCATCGACAACCTTCTGAACCACTTCAAATCGCCAGCCGTCCATCGTCATAACCTGAAATAAGGAATAGGCCGAGCTGGGCAAATCACCAAAGAGCTGGAGCACGTCCGGATTATCCGTATTACCAAACATAGTCGTCGCCATGACGGCACCGACATAGGTCAGCAGTGCAAGGACAGCGACAATCGCTCCCATTCCTGGCAGCGCGTTCAACAAAGCCTCTGTTATCCGGCGCAGTGTCGGCACGACGTGCAGTAGACGCAACACCCTCAAGACCCGAAGGGCCCTAAGCACTGAGAATCCTTGCGTTGCCGGTATCAGTGATATGCCCACGACAATGAAGTCGAACCAGTTCCAGCCTTCCTTGAAAAACCGCAATCGATAAACGACGAGCTTCAGCGCGATTTCCGCTGCAAATATGATCGTAATCGTAACATCGAGCCAGAAGAGGGCACTAACAACGCCACCGGGCAAGCTCTCGGAATAGGTTAAAGCGCCAAGAATAATCGCATTTAAGATGATCAGACTTGTGATCGCATTGCGAAACGTCTTGCTCTCGATAAAAGATTCCAGCGCAGAATTACTGGTTTTGAGATCGAGTGTCCCTTGCTCCATCACATATCCCCTCCGCTCTCAAGGATTTTGCGGAGCATAGAGTACGCTGCTTGGGCAATCAATCAGCAGATGTCGTCGTATCGCTAACGATTTTCCAACCTGCATCCATCCGCTTGAACACGAGTGTAAAGAGGCCGCTCGGCCGATCTTCCTCCCGTTGAAGGGCCCAACCCCCATGAACGATGGCTGCGTCCGCGGAAATGAGATCAACCTCTATGTCGCTAAAAGTCAGCGTTCCCATAATGGATTTGTCGGTATAGCGGGCATGGTAGCGATCTCGCGTCTGCTGCCATCCGCGTGTGATTGATCCACCGCTGGCAAAGCGCAGGTCCGGGTTCTGCCAATAGCCGAGCATAAAGCGGTCGATATCCCCATCATTCCAGGCACTCTGCTGCGCCATCAGGACAGCTGTGATCGCACGGGTCTCTTCAGCGTCCGCTTCAATGGGGACGGGAAGGCGTGTCCCGGTCTCTGCAATACAGGCCGGCAGCAAAACCGACCCGGCAAGAGCAATCAAAACAGGTTTTAGCGACATCAGGTCAGCCTCCCAGCATGTTCAATATCAATCTGCCTTCCGATATAGGGAGGCGTCAATGCAGATGCACCTATGACTTGTTATGTGTCGCCAAGAATGAAAAACAGCCACTCATGGCGAAGACATCGGATCATTCTCGTGTGCAAAAGACGTATGGCCGTCGTGGCGGGCGGCCTTTGTCATCTCGCCAGATGGCTTTGTTTGAAACCTTGTTGCCGAAATTGCGCGTTCCGGTCGATGGATCCGGTACGCTTGACCCGCAAACTTTGTTCGATCCTTCAAAAGACGAAGTCTGGCTTGAAATTGGTTTCGGTGGTGGCGAACATGTCAGCGGACAGGCTATGCGCCACCCGAATGCTGGGATCATCGCAAGCGAAGTGTTCATCGAAGGTGTCGCGAAACTGCTCGGCCAGATCGACGACCAAGGCTTAATAAATGTACGGCTCTGGGAAGAAGACGCGCGGGATTTGATGACCGGTCTCGCATCAGAAACCATAGACCGTGCCTTCATTCTTTTCCCTGACCCTTGGCCAAAGAAGCGCCAGCAAAAGCGACGGATTATTCAGCCGGATTTTCTGGACAGCTTAGCGCGATTGATGAAGCCGGGCGGCAAGGTCCGCTTTGCAACAGATGTGCGCTCATATGCCGATGAAGCGCTGGAGCGGTTTCTGGCTCACCCTGCCTTTGAATGGGGGGCAGAAACAGCAGATGATTGGCGAAAACCGCCAAGCGATCATATCACAACGCGCTATCAGGCTAAGAATCTGGGCGACATCGTACCGGTCTATTTCGATTTCCGCTGTGATGCAGTCACGGCTTGACCTTTTTCGTCTCTTTTTGAACATTTCAAAAAAAGGGGACCACTATGAAATATCTACTGGTAATCATCAGCATATTTAGCCTGCCATTTGTTGCTGGCGCTCAAACGGCAGCGCCTGACGTTACAGAAGTCGTGAGCGCATACGAGGCTTGGAAAGCGGATCCGAAAGACCGTAAAAAGAGAAAAGCAATCAAGGAAGCGCTCGCCGCTTATACGGGTGAGCCTGCTGTCGAAACTTTAAACGCGCACATTGGGCTGCTCGGCTATTCTCTCCAAAATGATCGCCCGGGTATGTTGCGCGAAACAGCCATTGCGGCCGCGACACATTTGGAGCCTGTCGCAGATATTGTACCTCAGCAATATGGAGAAGCCGCTTACATCGCTGCCGCAGCCCTCTTCAATGATCAACAAGATCCTGACGCAATGCTTGAAATGGCCAACATTGAGGGGCGCATGTATGCGTTAAGAACAGGCGAGGGTGATCGTCCTCAATTTGCGGAAGATCTCTATTGGCAGGCGCAAGCCTGGCGGGGGGCTATGGATGCCTATTTTACAAGCGCTGACCTTGAGCAAAAAGTCGATCAAGAGAGTATCCAAGCCATTCTTGCGCGCTGGAATGCGACGGATGACGATATTAATTCGAGAGCTTCGAAAAGTGGTGAAACGAGCAAAAGGCTGCCTTTTTGTAAAGGTAAGCTGATCCAATCTCCCAGAATGAGATATCCAGGCCGGGCGTCTCGGAAGGGCATGCTCGGATCGCTCATTCTGAGGTATAATTTCGATGCATCTGGACGTATCACTGAGCCACAAGTCCTAGCGTCAATTCCTTTTGATGATTTCGATGAAAGGGTTAAATCGACGGTCGTGCAATGGGTATGGCAGCCCGATAACGCTGAGAGCGTTGGGCAGACGTGTCGGGTCGAACGCCGTAACATTGTTCAGCAATTCATTTTCGCTCTGGACTGATCGGCCGTCCGTTGGTGATGCTTTGTTCTTAACTTGACCTGCCTTGGATTATGTGAGCCTAGACGCCACATCGAATACGGCCGGTCTGAATTGAGAAGACCCCGCCAGACCGGCGGTTAATTGAAGTCCCTACCCATCCGTTTTCGAAACCTCCGCCACCGCCTGCGCTGTGCAGGGCCGGAGCGGGCAACCGAAAGGGTCCTTCAATGGCCACCGGAAAAGTAAAATGGTTCAACGCCACAAAAGGTTTCGGCTTCATCGTTCCTGATGAAGGCGGAAGCGATGTGTTTGTACACATTTCAGCGGTCGAACGCTCAGGCCTGACAGGTCTCGCTGATGACCAGGCGATTGAGTACGAACTCTATCACGATGAGCGCCGGAATAAGACGTCTGCTGTTGACCTGAAGCTTTTATAGTTTGATTTCAAACTAATTAACGGACCGTCGCTTTCAGACATGAAGGCGGCGGTTTTGTTTTTGGAGGGGGAGCGGCAAGAGAAGTATCACTGCATGGGCGCCCGCCACATCGGCTCCATAACCGGGCCACCGTCGCCAACCTCGAATAGAGCCGTGCGCTCAAAGCCGCGAGAGCCATAGAAGCCTGTATTCGCCGGGTTTGAATTTTCTAAATAGACTGGCAGACCCTCACGATCCGCATGCGCTAAGATCGGATCAAGTAGCGCTTTCCCAACGCCTTTCCCACGGGCCGCCTCACGCGTTGTAATTGCAAAAAGATAGAGATGCGGCTCCTTTGGATGATGTTGCGCCATCAACGCTCCCAAGGCTTGCCCACGTGCGAGCGCCCCTCTTCTACCATACCGCATTTGCCCAATGGCGAATTTAAGCATGGTCATCGGGCCAAACTTGCTCTTCACACCAGGCGGCAGCCAAAGCGTTGATCCCTGATCGCCATGAACGTGACTGAAACCATGCTTTAGATAAATATCACGCGTCATAACCCGCATGCCCGACAGGATTGCGCGCCGATTACCAAAGACGAAGCAGTTCACAGGATCGTTTGCAAAGCCCTCTGCGGTAATATCGGCCACCTGCTGCCAGTCACGCATGCCTGCACGGCGCAGCGACGTGCCTGATAGATCGATCTGCATCATACCTGCCTCCTCCTCTTTGCATTAGAGGCCATGATGCCTAGACATGGCAACGTCTTTTAGAGGATGAAGCGTATGCGCGATGGCGGGCGAATAGCAGCGGCAATTGATGTGCTCGGAGATGTGATCGGCCGCCACCAACCGGTTAAAGTCGCCGCGCGCGACTGGGGGAAACGGGCGCGTTACGCCGGATCAAAGGATCGCGCATGGGTCAGCGGTCTCGTTCTGGATGCGCTGCGAAAGCGCAATTCGATTGCCCATGCGATGGGCGATGACAGCCCGCGCGGTCTGGTCCTCGGCGCGCTGGCCCATGCATGGAGCTGGGATATTCGCAAGATCGATGACGCCATGGACGAACACCACGCGCCGTCTGCGCTGACCCTGCAAGAGCGCGAACGCCTCGTCATGGCGCCCGATCCCTCTGCGGCTCCCCACATTGCGGGTGACTATCCCGAATGGCTCGCCCCACACATGAGCCGCGTGTTCGGCGAAATGGCTGCGATTGAGGGCCAAGCCATGGCGGTGCGGGCGGATGTCGATTTGCGGGTGAATACGCTGAAAGTCGATACTGAAAAAGCCGCTGCGCCACTGCGCTCGGCAAAGGCGGAACCGTCCCGTTTACTTAAACATGCCTTCCATATCCCTGCACGCGATCCATCCCAGCGGGAGGCTTCGCTGGAAACTATCCCGGCCTATTCCAAAGGCTGGGTCGAGGTCCAAGATGCAGGCAGCCAGATCGCCGCGGCGGCCGCCAATGTGCGCGCTGGTGAGCAAGTGCTGGATTATTGCGCAGGTGGTGGTGGCAAAACGCTGGCGCTGGCAGCCGCGATGGGCGGCAAGGGACAAGTCTTCGCCTACGACATTGACGGGCGACGCCTCAGCGCGCTGATCCCGCGACTTAAACGATCCGGCGCGCACAATGTACAAATGGTTCACCCCCGCGAACCTGATGCGCTCGCGGCCCTGAAAGGGCAAATGGATTGTGTCTTCGTCGATGCGCCCTGCACAGGCACCGGGACGTGGCGACGACGCCCGGATACGAAGTGGCGCGTCAAACCGGGCTCGCTGGAAACCCGTATGGGACAGCAGGATGAGGTTCTTCACGAAGCTGCGAAGTACGTGAAACCCGGCGGACGACTGCTCTATGCAACCTGCTCTTTTCTCGTCGAAGAGGATGAGGATCGCGTCGATGCGTTTCTCAGCTCAAACCCGGGCTGGACCCAGGAAGATGCAGCGGCTCACGCGATAGAAAGCGGTCTTTTGACTCCGGATGGCGAAGCTACTGTCAAAGCAGGGCAGAGGCCTGATGGCTCGGTCCGCCTCACGCCGCACACAGCGGGAACCGACGGGTTCTTCTTTGCGGTTCTGCGCACACCCACATAAGTCACGCAAAACTATAGGATACGAGACCATGAAAACACTCGCTTTCGGAGCCAGCAATTCAAGCACATCGATCAACAAAGCGCTGGCAACTTATACCGTACATTTACTAGCCGAGGAGGTCATGGAAACAGAGGTCGAAATCATCGACCTGAATGACTATGCCGCCCCGATCTATTCGAGCGATCATGAGAAAACCTACGGAATTCCCGATGCGGCAAAGGCGCTGAAAGACAAAATCCAAAGCGCGGACCAGATCATCATTTCATTCGCAGAGCATAATGGCTCTTACACGGCTGCTTACAAAAGTATCTTCGACTGGATGAGCCGTCTTGAGGGTAAGGTCTATGAAGGCAAGCCCGTCGTCTTGCTATCAACATCGCCCGGTGCCAGAGGCGGCGCGAGCGTTCTGGCCACGGCAGAAATATCCATGCCCTTCTTCGGCGCGACTGTAAAAGCGACGCTCTCGGTCGGGGGCTTCTATGATGTGTTTGACTTTGAAAAAGGCGAAGTTTCTGATGCGGAGACGAAAATGCGACTGATCGAGGCGCTTAAATCGTTCAAAGATTAGGTGTAGGTGCTGCCAAGGCGCACTTAGGGTTTATTGAAACCGCGCTGCCAAAGACTCCCATCGCGCGATCTGATCTTCTTTCATCTCACCGCTCAATTCGCGTGAGACGAAGATTTTGAACATCGGCTCACCGTCGCTGTCATAGAAGTGGATCGAGCGCGACGGGCGTTTCTGGAAAGAGCGATTGATGAAGGCGATGTGCTTGCAGGCATCTTCCTTTATATGCCCGCCGAAGCCGTTGGTTCCGAAAAAGTGAAAATAGCCGTCATGGTTGAAGACTTGCGGCATTGCCGTTGACGTGCCGGTGATGATCTCACGTGCCTCGGTTATGAACAGGATGTCGCCCCACTCGCTGACATCCTTCAGGACATCCAGCATCGCTTCACCGCTGGTGATCGTGGTGCCAGTAGCTGGCAATTTATGCACCAGCTCCAGCGTCGTCATGCCGTACTCTTTCGACAATCGCTCCAGAAAGCCGCTAAAACCTTTCAGGCGCTCTTCCAGCGGTGGCAAGTCAGTCGTATCGGGCATCGCGCTCTCCTGCGTTGGCTGCGAGGTTACGTGCCGCGAAGATGTCATGCAAGTCACGCGACCGCTTCCCCAGTACGAGAGACTCGGCTAACAGCGGCTCATGACTGATCTGAACACTGCTGAGCGCCATGAGCGTGCCTTGATTATCGACTTTGGCTCACAGGTGACGCAGCTCATTGCGCGGCGTCTGCGCGAAAGCGGCGTCTATTGCGAGATTCACCCGTTCAATAAAGCCGATGAGGCGTTCATCCGAGACTATGATCCACAAGCGATTATCCTCTCCGGCGGGCCGTCCAGCGTGACATGGGAAGACAGCCCCCGCGCCGATCAGAGCGTGTTTGAGCTCGGCGTGCCTGTCCTTGGCATCTGCTACGGACAGCAGACCATGATGGAACAGCTCGGCGGCAAGGTCGAAAGCGGAACCAGCCGCGAATTCGGCCGCGCTTTCATCGATCAGGTCAGTGACGATACTTTGTTGAACGGCCTTTTCTCTGGGGGTGATCAGGAGGAAGTCTGGATGAGCCACGGCGACCATGTCGCGCAAATGGCACCGGGGTTTAGCGTCATTGCAAAATCATCCGGCGCGCCGTTCGCTGTGATTGGTGATCCAGAGCGGCGTTTCTACGGAACCCAGTTCCACCCAGAAGTTGTCCATACAGTCCATGGCGCAAAGATGCTGCGCAACTTCACGCATGGCATTGCAGGCCTCAAAGGTGACTGGACGATGGCCGCTTATCGCGAGGAAGCAATTGAGAAAATCCGCGCGCAGGTTGGCAAGGGCCGCGTGATTTGTGGCCTGTCCGGCGGTGTCGATAGCTCGGTTGCGGCTGTCCTGATCCACGAAGCCATCGGCTCACAACTGACTTGCGTTTATGTCGACCATGGCCTGATGCGCGCGAATGAGAGTGAGCAGGTCGTCAGCCTGTTCCGCGAGCATTACAACATCCCGCTTGTGCACGTGGATGCCTCTGATCTCTTCCTTGGCGAACTCGCAGGCGTTAGCGACCCAGAGCGCAAGCGTAAAATCATCGGCAAGCTGTTCATCGATGTGTTTGACGAGGAAGCAAAAAAAATCGGCGGCGCGGATTTCCTCGCCCAAGGCACGCTGTACCCCGATGTCATCGAAAGCGTAAGTGCGATTGGTGGGCCCAGCGTCACGATCAAATCCCATCACAATGTCGGCGGCCTGCCGGAGCGGATGAAGATGCAGCTGGTCGAGCCGCTGCGCGAATTATTTAAAGATGAAGTGCGCGCGTTGGGGCGTGAATTGGGCCTGCCGGATGCCTTTATAGGCCGTCATCCGTTTCCTGGGCCGGGCCTCGCCATTCGCATTCCGGGCGAGATTACGCGCGACAAAGCCGACACGCTACGCAAGGCAGACGCGATCTATCTTGAAGAGCTCCGTAAACACGATCTGTATGACAACATCTGGCAGGCTTTTGCGGTCCTTCTCCCCGTCAACACAGTCGGCGTCATGGGTGATGAGCGCACCTATGAAAACGTCCTTGCGCTGCGAGCGGTCACCTCAACCGATGGTATGACTGCCGACTACTACCCCTTCGAGCATGACTTCCTCGGTCGCACGGCGACGCGGATTATCAATGAAGTGAAGGGCGTGAATAGGGTGGTCTATGATATTACAAGCAAACCGCCCGGAACGATTGAATGGGAGTAGAAATCGGTCGCCTTGCGAATTTTCTGTCCACTGGACAGAAAATAGGTTTCTACTGCCCCGGCAGGGGCCAATCAAAACTCTTATCTGGTCGCGCAGCGATCATTGCCCCGGCAGGGGCTAGCAAGACTCCCAGGATTTAGAACACACATCTGAGTGTAGGAAAACCCTACTCCCAAACCTCCAAATAGTCCTTCCGAACAACCCGATGCGGACTGCGAAGGTCCAGAATTCCGTTTAGTCCAACTGCCCCAAACAGCGCCTGCACATCGCCTTTATGCGCCTCACTCAACCCATCAAAACTGTCCGTCACGCGTTGTAACAATAAGTTCCGGTACGGCCCGACAATAGAGCTGATTTGATGCCCGCGCCACTCAAACGTCGTCGCGCCGAGAAACCGGCTCTTAGGATCATAAGCCGTTGCCGGATCAGGATTCTCTGCCAGCCAGTTATTTGTGAACGCGATGTGGGCGGTAATTTCCGGCAGGTAATCCTCAGCCACAAACCGCATCAGAGCCCTTAGCGTGTCCGGGATCGTATCAAACCCAAACAGATCATCACCAGCCTTGATCGCCGTTCCATCAACATAGCGCTCAGACATGTTCATCCGCTCCGTCCAGCGATGCACGCGCGGTGCTGTCGTTTGCATCAGATGCAGCGGGGCCGGATCGCGGGCCAAGTGGGCATAGAGCGGGCTGAATAAGCCATAGTCACCAATCGTTGGATGCCCACCCAGCAGAAAAGGGCGCTCTTTCATGTGCGCTTCGAAAAGCCCAAGGAATTCTTGGTAGGCGCTTTCAACGGTTGGCTGAACCTCCGGTGTCACGCCAAAAAACATTGCTGCTTTGCGCATCTTGCCGCTCGAGTTCAGGAAGAACTCTTCGTACGTTTTTGCGTCCAGACCGTCTGGTATGACGTCTTCAAAAGCGACTTTCAGAAACTCCAGATTGGTCTCATCAAAGTTCCAGCGATAGTGCATGGCCGGGCGCAAGAGCCCCTCGCCGCCGAACAGTTCGAACAGATGCGCGATGACTTTCAGGCGCGGATCGCTCGGATAGATTGAGGTCTGCGAATATCCATTATCTTCGAAATAATCGAGGATGACGGAGCCATCCTGTACATAGTCTCCATCCGGCGTCTCGATCACGGGAATAATCCAGC
Source organism: Pseudomonadota bacterium (assembly GCA_038630445.1). GTDB lineage: Bacteria > Pseudomonadota > Alphaproteobacteria > Caulobacterales > Hyphomonadaceae > Henriciella. The sequence continues at coordinate 44,408 of JBCBCO010000001.1, forward strand.
GTCCAACCTCCTTAGCAACGACATGGCGGAAATGATCGCTTCCCGCTTTGACCTCTTTGAACGGAACTTGATTATAGCGCATATAAGCGCGGACTTTGCCGGTATAGAGCGAGCCGCGCATACCGTAGAGCGTAAATGGTTTTGTCATGCCCGTTCTTAGCCCGCTTTCACGGGCACGCAAATCCGGACCTTACGCAACGCCGGTCGAGAGACAGTCATGAACGTGTAGCAGGCCGACAGGCTTATATGCCTCATCGACGATAAACACCGCCGTAATTCGCCGTTCACTCAGAAGGGCGAGGGCTTCCGCGGCGAGGCCTGTCTGTGAAATCGTCATCGGGTCGGCTGTCATAATGTCTTGCACGGCGGTCTCACTGAAAGACTTCCCGAAATTCCGGCGGAGATCCCCATCCGTCACCATTCCGATCAGTCGCCCATCGCTATCCTGCACCCCAATGCAACCGAAGCCCTTCTGTGAAATAATCTCCACGGCCACATCGACCGTTTCATCTGGTGCGCACAGCGGCATATCCTTGTGATGCATGAGGTCGGTGACGCGTTTCAGAGCCGCACCAAGCTTCCCGCCGGGATGGAAAGTATGGAAATCTTCTTCGCTAAAGCCCTTTTCGCGCAGGACACTCACAGCGAGCGCATCGCCCAGCGCCATCATCATCGTCGTGGACGTGGTGGGCGCTTTTGTAATCCCGCACGCTTCAGGGGTCTTGGGCAACAAGAGCGTAATATCGCTCGCATTGGCGAGCGTGGAACTCGCGCCTGACGTCATGCCGATCAACGGTATGCCAAATCGCGCGCAATAGCCCATTGTGTCGCCTAATTCCGGCGTCTCACCGGAATTCGACAAGGCGAGAACCACATCATCACGCGAAATCATGCCCAGATCACCATGGCTTGCTTCACCCGGATGGACATAGCTCGCATTCACGCCGGTAGACGCAAGCGTGGCGGCAATCTTGCGTCCGACATGCCCGGATTTCCCCATCCCTGTCACGATCACGCGGCCCTTGATCGTGAGGCAGGCATCAATCGCGGCCTGCATGGCCAGCGACAGCGCGCTGCAGGAATTATTCAGCTCATGGTGGAGGGCGGTCAGGCCCTCAACTTCGGTTTGGATAACGTCTGCTGCAACATTGGTTTGTGCTGCCTGTAAGAGGTCAGAAGCCATAGCGTTTTCTCATGTTTGAACGACACTGAATGCGAAGCGCTGTATCGCACGCTTAATTCTGTCATTCGGATATAAGTCTTATCGGTGGCGCTCTAAACCATGCCCGCGTCAGTCGGAAGCCCATATGCCATACGCCCGAGCAGTTCATAGGTCGCCGGTGCGGTCACAATGTGCTGCGTCATGGCATGTGCATCACGAAAACGGCGCTGCAGATCACTATTCTCAAACAGGGCCGCGCCCCCGCCAATATCATAGGCCTGTCGGGCAATGTCAGCCCCTGTGCGCACCATATGTGTGCAGGCCAGACGCAGAGCTGCGCGTCGCTCAACCGGAATTTCGCCCTCAGTTTGTGCGATATCCCATGTCTGGTCGATCTCATCATGCAGATAGGCTCGCGCCGCTCTGAACGTGCCTAGCATCTCCGCTGTCTTTGCTTGCACCGTCGCGCGTTCGCCGAGTGTCTTCGAGGATCCCTGATTTTTCTTGACCCGCCCTAGGTCAATCAGCGCATCCAGTGCACCTTTGGCATTGCCCATCGCCGTCGCTGCCACGCCCAGGCTTAAAAGGCCAAAAGCTGGAAACGCATAGAGCGCACCGTCCACTTGAGGTTTATCCGTGACCAGACTGACAGAGCGCGCTTTCGGCACGCGAATGTCTTTGACTGCGATGTCGCCGCTACCGGTCCCTTTCAGACCCATTACGTGCCACGTATCGATCAGTTCTGCATCATCGGCCGGGAAGACCATCATGCGCGCATCGGGCTTTCCAGTCGGCAAGCGGCGCATCTCACCATCTTCAAGAATAATTGCGCCACCGCACAGCCATGAGCAATTCGCAGACCCCGATCCCCACTGCCAGCGCCCGCTGACGATAAAGTCGTCGCCGTCGACGACCGCTTTGCCCATGGGCGCGAACACACCGCCAGTAATCGTCATTGGGTCATTGTAGACCTCACGAGCCATGTCCGGGGCCATATAGGCTGCATTCATGGCCGTTGTTGCGCCAATCATCACGCACCAGCCCGCACTCGCATTGGCCTCAGCGACAGCCTCGACCGCATCGACAATTTGGCGTGGCGAGCATTCCAATCCACCATAGGCACTCGGCGTCACCATCCGGAATAATCCGCCTTCCGCGAGCTTTTCTGCAAGGTCAGCGGGCAACCGTCGCACGGTCTCCATTTCAGAGGCGCGCGCAGCGAGTTCTTCTTGTAAAGAGAGCGCTGAGGTCAGGGTTGGATGTGGATCGATACGGGTCATGTGCGCAGCCTATCCTATTTTTCCTTTCCTCTCCAGCACTTCCGCATATCTGGCGAAGCAAATCTACTGTTAGGAGTTCAAAATGACCTACACGCTCATCCATCACACAGGTTGCGGCTCATCCAAGAAAGGCCTCGCGCTGCTTCAGGAAAACGGTGTTGAGCCTGAAATCCGCAAATATATGAATGCAGGAACCCGCCTGTCAGAAGGAGAACTCCGCGACATCGCCAAGAAAATGGGCGGTGTCTCTCCGCGTGAGTTTATCCGCCCGAAAGATGCGGAAAAAGCAGGCCTTGCTGAAAGTGCCAGCGATGATGAGGTCTTCGCGGCGATGGCGGCGGATCCGAAACTGATCCAGCGTCCGATTGGGATTAAAGGTGACAAAGCCGTCCTCGGCCGCCCGAACGCGAAATTGCTCGAAATCCTCTAGGTCGACCCCCTATTCAGGAATATCGCTTGCCGGGAGGCCCGCTTCCCGGCGCGTGGCGTAATGGCTCTCAAACGCGATCAGTAGGCAGGCGCCAATGATTACGACCGCCCCCGCCCAGGTCTGCCAGCCCGGATACTCGCGGAAAAAGAATGCTCCTAGCAGACCACTCCAAACTAGCGCGGTATACTCCAGCGGTGCCAATTGCTGCGCGGGTGCGCGGGCATAGGCGAGCGTCAGAAGATACCAGACGGTGAACCCCAACAGCCCGAAAAAGGCAAAGATCGGAATGTCACCCCAGTTCGGCGTTCCAAACAGGCCAAATGTAATCGGTAATAGGATCAACGCGGGTATAAGATTGGTAAACATTGCGATCGTCGTTGCATCTTCCTTGGTCGCCCGCATCCGCAACAGGACGAGCGTCAGCGCATAAAGGAAGGCGGCTGCAAAACACGCGATCAGGCCGAGCAATCGATTGCCGCTTTCCCCGTCACTTTCTGGCAAGCCTTGAACGGCCAGTACAGCCCCGGCAAACCCGACCACAGCCGCCCCGAGACCCAGCTTCGTGATGTCCTCGCCCAAAAGTGCGCGCGCAACAAAGGGGACCATCAGCGCGGCGGTAAATCCGATAATTGTCGCGAGCGCCAATGGCAGCTCCAGAACAGCATAGAAAAACAGGAAAGCCGCTACGACATGAATCGCCCCGCGCAGGCTGTGAAATCGCACCGCTTCCATATCCGGCCGCGGTCGCTTCTGTGCCCTGAACACGGCCAGCGCAATCATGGCCCCGAACAGAAACCGCCAGGCCATCAAATGATGCAGGCCCGCATCCGGCGCGACCCACTTCACCAGCGCATCAATGCCAGTGCCCATAAAGATGGCAAACACCGCAATCAAAAGCGGCGCGCTCAGCGGATTAAACCTCATCTCAAATCGCCTCAATCAGAGCCGCTAAAATCCGGCTTCCGTTTCTCCAGAAACGCTGTGTAACCTTCTTTGAACTCCGCGCCAGCAAAACCGCTCACCTGCAAGTCCCGCATCGCTTGTGGCTCGACGGATGCCCCGCTGGCAATGGTGTTGAGCATTGTCTTGGCCGCTGATAGCGCCCAAGGCGACAGCGCTGCAATATCGTCAGCGATTTGCGTTGCAACGGCCAACGCGTGTCCGTCCTCAACACTCCGCGACACAAGCCCAACACGTTCCGCCTCGCCCACATCCATAATGCGCGCACTTAGCATCAAGTCGCGCGCAGGACCTTGCCCAACCAGATCGACCAGTCGTCGCAAATCTAAATATGGGTAGCTCGCCCCGATTTTCGCTGGGGGCAGGGCGAATTTCGCTCCACTCGCTACAACACGAATGTCTGCGGCTGTCACAATCGACAGACCCGCACCCATGCAGCTGCCCTCAATCGCAGCGATCACAGGCTTGGGGCAAGCCTCAATCGCTGCCGTTGCCCGCGCGAGCTGATCGGCCGCCGTATGCGCTTTGGCTTCGGTCTCCCACTGCGTTGCGAATTCGGACATATCCGCTCCAGCCGCGAAGTGTGTACCTTCGCCGCGAATAATCACAGCGCGCACATTCTCGTCGTCTGAAAAGCCGGTCATGGCCTGCTCTATGCCCGCCCACATGGACAGGTTCAGCGCATTACGCCGCTTAGGATAGTCAATCACCACATGTGCGATTGGGCCGTCACGCTCGACCCTGATTTGCCCGCTCATGCAGGTTTGAACGTCGGCAGGCGGTCTATCCAAGGCTGCGCTTCTTCCAACTCATAAGCGAGCGCCAGCAGCATCCCGTCATCACCTCGCACGCCAGAGAACATGGACCCAATTGGAAGTCCGTCCGCGCTCCACTGAATCGGAACGGACATGGACGCTGCACCCGCAACGTTCATCGGCGATGTGAAGCAGGCATAGTTCAGAACCTTCTCCATCACCGTGTCATAATCCCCGTCGGGTGCCTGTTCCCCAATCTTCGGCGCCACGGTCGAAACGGTTGGCGTCAAGAGGACATCAAAAGCCTCAAACCAGCTCTCATAGACGGCTTGGAAGGCTTGAAGGTAAGCCACCACGTCTTCGAACTCGCCCGCGCGCCGCATAAATTGCATCGCAAGTCCGAGTGTCCATGGCTCCAGAATGTCCGGCCCAATCGGCTTGCCACTGAACGCACTCGCATCTTGTGCGAATTGTGCTGCGCCGGCCGCCCAATACATCAGGAATTGGTCGCCGAACTCGACCCCATCAATCGGGATTTGATAGTCGATGACCTCGTGACCCAAATCACGGCAAAGCTGCGCTGTGCGTTCAATGCCAGCGCGCGTTTCGCCATCCAGCGTCGCGCCATTGATCGGGTCCGGCGCATAGGCGATGCGGAGCCGTCGAGAATTCGGTCCCTCGATACGGCCGATACGCTCCAATCCGTTCGCGGCAACCTCTGTTTCAGCAAACAGGGCCGCACTGTCCCGCACGCTCAGGGTCACAGCGTGGTTGACTGAAATCGACACTGGGGCGTCAAGTCTACGGAAGGGCAGGGCACCTCGGCTCGGCTTTAGTCCAAACAGCCCGCAAGCCGCTGCCGGTATTCTGATCGATCCACCGCCATCGCTTGCATGCGCAAACGGCACCACGCGTGCTGCCACGAGTGCAGCAGCGCCACCGGATGACCCACCAGGCATCCGGCTCAGATCAAATGGATTGCGCGTAGCTCCACTCACCAGCGGCTCTGTTGACGAAATCAGTCCCATTTCCGGTGTCGTTGATTTACCGAGACTGATCAGGCCCGTACCTCGCCATGCGGCGGAGAAAACATCATCCCCTGTGGCGACATTTCCCTTGAAAGCGCGTGATCCGTACAGCGTCGGTGCGCCTGTCCAGTCGGCAAGGTCCTTGATGAAAGTCGGCACGCCACTGAACGCGCCATCAGACGGTGCTTCTGCCGTCTCAAGAGCTTCATCATAGCTGTCGTTGACGATAGCATTGATCAGCGGTTCAGCCGCTTTTGCCCGCGCGATTGCCGCCTGTGTCAGGTCAAGGCTCGTAACCTCGCCGCGTGCCATCATTGCGACATGCTCCAGACCGTCCGGGATAGCTTTCGCGGTATAGCCGGGCGCGGCTTCAGTGACTTGGATCTCAGAAACAGATTCACTCGTGACGGTCTCTTCAGCGCTATTACTTGCTCCGCAAGCACCAAGAGACGGGGCCAGCGCGGCAAAAGCAGCGCCGGATTGAAGAAGTCTGCGTCTGGTGGGTGAAGTCATGTCTGCGTCTCCTGCGAATTTTTTCGTTTGCGCGCGACTCTGGCGCGCTCGCAGGAGACTGACAAGACTTGATTTGGCTTAGAGCTACTTCCCAAACCCATAGACCAATGAAACACGGCTGATCGTGTCAGTGTCTTCAAACCCATCAACCGGATCGGTATCGTGACGAACTTCATAGGAGACACGTGCGGACAATGTATCGGTCAAGCTCGCGGTCAGAGCCGTAATGTTACCGATCTGGGTCGATGTTTCCGCATAAAGCACGTTCGTATCATTGGTCAGGCCAACATTCTCATTGAACTGATAGGCCCAATTAGAGGTTGCTGTGGCGCCGAATGATTCCTCAGTTTCTGCAGGAGTCAGCACCGTTACCGGCGTTGTGGACGTGTCCAGAATAGCTTCGATTTCATCGATCTTGAGGCCCGGTCCACCGCGAACGGTCCATTGCAAGGCCTCTGAATTGAAGATCTCATAGCCCAGGCCGCCACCAATAAACATGCGGGACTCAAAGCCTGAAAACTCATCAACTTCATAGGAAAGCTGGCCAAAGCCGAACAATTTGTCTGTGATTTGACGATCCAGATTGGCGCCGAGGAAAATGCGATTCTTGGTTTCTGCGCCATCGGTTTCGCCATAGTCAGCGCTCGCCTGAATGCCGACTTTCCAGAGCCCGAACTCGCGCCCCAGATCCAAACCGAGGCCGAGGTCGGTTGTTTCTGTATTCCCGGTCGTTACACCCGCACTGAGCGAGCCTTCGCCGGTCCACTTGGAAGCTTCATCCTCCTGCGCGGCCGCTGTTGCCATGAGGCTGATTGCAGCGAGTGAAGCTGCGATGGAATTGAGGGCTGATAAAAATGCCATGTCTACGCTCCTGTCTTCGGATGCGTAGGACGAATAAATTTTAGCCCTTAATTGCGTGTGAAAGCGCTGCTAGTCTGCCCGCGATGACGCAGCTTTGCATCCGCGAACAGCCTTCATAAGTATATTCTGTAGCTTTCGCGGTCTTCGACATGTTCTGCCCCAAAGCGTTTGTAGAACCGTATGCCTGAATGATTATGTATTTTCACGTTCCAGTCTATCCGGGCGCATCCTTCGTCTCGTGCAACTTGGATGACCCGTTCCATGATTTGAGCGCCGATATCTCGATTGCGATAAGCATTTCGGACGTAGAGCTCCTTTAGAAGACATTGCTTATTATGCTCCGGGCGCGGATCAACGAGAGAGTGAAAAAAAGAAACCGCTGCGAAGCCTATAACGTCGTCTTTTTCGGTATAGGCGACCAGCAATTTTGAGGCGCTGTTTTCGCCTGAGAGGTTTTCGCTCAAATGTTGGCGGACGTCTTCGCGCGCAACACTCTGCCCATGATTGTAGTATTCGAATAGCTCGCAGAGTAAATCGACCATCGAGTCCGTTTGGCCAGCGCTGAACCAAGAGACCTCTATGCCAGTATCGTCAACCAACCTGACCCCGGTGTCTTAACTTTGCATCCGCCAGAACGCAGGCCATCATGGCTTCAACAACTGGAACAGCTCGTATCCCGACGCACGGATCATGGCGCCCGCGGGTCTGTACCTCGACGTCCCGACCATCGCGCGTCACAGATTGCGTTTCGCGTAAGATAGAACTCGTCGGCTTAATCGCGACGCGCACGACCAAATCCTGCCCCGTCGTAAGCCCGCCTGCAGTGCCGCCATTATTGTTTGATAGAAAGCGCACGCCGTCATTGCCCATACGCATCTCATCCGCGTTCTGCTCGCCTCGATAACTCGCCGCCGCAAAGCCAGCGCCGATCTCAACGCCCTTGGCCGCATTGATGCTCATCATCGCGCCCGCCAGTTCAGCGTCAATCTTGCCATAGATCGGCGCGCCCCATCCGGCGGGAACCCCGCTTGCCTGAACTTCGACGACCGCACCAACAGAAGACCCTTCACTGCGCACACGATCAAGATAGTCTTCCCACTTGGCAGCTGCGCTCGCATCCGGGCACCAGAAGGGGTTGTCGCGTGTCACATCCCAGTCCCATGCCTCGCGATCAATGCTCTTCTCACCAATCGAAACGACAGCGCCACGGATAACAATGTCTTCGCCCAATACTTTCCGCGCTACAGCGCCTGCTGCCACACGCGCCGCCGTTTCGCGGGCAGAGCTGCGCCCACCGCCGCGATAGTCCCGCACGCCATATTTCTGATCATAGGTGTAATCCGCATGCCCCGGGCGATAGCTGTCCCGGATCTCGGAATAGTCCTTGGACCGCTGATCGACATTTTCGATCATCAGGCTGATCGGCGTGCCGGTCGTGATAGACCCATCTGTGCGATCATCCTCAAACACGCCGGACAGAATCTTTACCTGATCCGGCTCTTTGCGCTGCGTGACAAAGCGTGACGTGCCCGGCCGCCGCATATCTAGAAAATGCTGAATATCGGCCTCGCTTAGCGCCAATCCCGGCGGGCAACCATCCACGACACAGCCCAAAGCCGGCCCATGGCTTTCACCCCAGGTCGTCACCCGAAACAGATGTCCAAACGTATTATGCGACATGAGCGCTTTCCCGTGGTCTCAAAGTTTGCAGTGTCCTATATGCAAAGCACAAACCTAACAAACGGTCACGACGCCTCATGCCTGACATCAAAACTGATATGCCCGTCTCTATCCCGGCCAGCCCCAGTGCCGAAGATTACGCGACCGAACCCGACCGCGCGTTGATTCCGGATGTGAGCGATCCGTTCGCGCTGCTCGACACCTGGCTTGCCGAGGCCAACGCATCCGAACTGAATGACAGCACAGCCATGTCACTCGCCACAGTTGACGCAGACGGCATGCCGGATGTCCGCATCGTGCTTTTGCGTGGCCTATCCGCCGAAGACGGTTTCAAATTCTACACAAATTATGACAGCGCGAAGGGTACTCAGTTGACCGCTAACCCCAAAGCCGCGCTCTGTTTCCATTGGAAGAGCCTGCGACGGCAGGTGCGTGTGCGCGGCCAAATCGAAAAGCTTCCAGCCGACCAATCCGATACCTATTTCGCAGGGCGTGCCGCCCAGAGCCGGATTGCAGCCATCGCCTCAGATCAATCCCGTCCACTTGCGTCACGCGACGTCTTCGATCAACGCATCGCAGAGATCAGCGCTGTTTACGGCGATGACGATGATATTCCGCGCCCTGATCATTGGGGTGGCTACCGTCTTATTCCAACCGAAATCGAGTTCTGGCAGGATCAAGCCTTCCGCATGCACGACCGTTTGAAACTGGTCCGCGAAGGCGAAGGCTGGACAGTCTCGCGCCTCTACCCTTAGTCTTCACAAACGTTCCATAGCGCAGCAATCGCTGGATCATCCGTTTTATCGACAAGCAGTTCACTTGAGAGTGGAATGAAATCCACATCCGGATGCGTGCGGATGTAAGTCGTCGCGCTATAAACATCCGGTATATCGCGATCTGGCGCGGCGCACGTGTAGGCTGTTGCGTTCAAGGTCAAAGCGTTCTCGCCGTCCGAATTTTGTTTGAGGATATTTAGCGTCTGCTGCGCCTTAGCAATTTGAAGCTTGTCCTGTTCGCTCAACCTGAAGGCCGCGAAATAGAACTCATCTCTGGCATCCGCGTCTAAGAGCGGGGAGCTGACCGCATCCTTCTGAACGAGATTGAAGGTCTCATCAATCGGTGTTTCCCCATTCGACATCTGCACGCGCAAAAGAAACTCCGCATCCCGTCTTTGGCTCAATGGAAAGGCGTCATGGAGCCGGAACACAACTTCGAGGTCTGTCAGATCGTTTTCCAAGGGGTTGATCGACCCGGCGGCTTTCTTAACAGCCGCCTCAAAATCCGCCTCGGGGTCAGCAAACCTCATATTTCCAGGCAGAACCGGATCAGCGTCTTCTGTTTTTGTGACATCAACCTGTGCATGTCCGTTAAGACCGGATGCGATCAGAGTTAAGAATACCAAAATGACTTTTAAGATGACACCAAACCGCATTCGAACCTCCTTGTTCCCGATCTGACGATAGACTGGAACAGCCCTTAAAGCTATCCATTCCGCGCGAGTGGTATCGAAGATGAAGGCGACTGAATGGCTGACTTGTCAAATTATGAGAGCAAGCTTGCCCTCGTCACCGGGGCAGGCGACGGCATTGGCGCGATGCTCGCTCGTAGTTTTGCGAGCGTGGGTATGCGGGTTTGTGTACAGGACATCCGTGAAGACGCTGCCCGTGGTGTCGCCGAAGAGATCGGTGGAGGTGCCTTTCCACTCGCTTTTGATGTCTCTGATCGCGTTCGCTTTGCCCTTGATGAGCGGCGATCCAACACCGACGCCCGCATTGATCCAGAGCAGGTTCAGCGGGCCGTGGCTCTGGATCTTTTCCGCGGCTTCGAGACATGCGTCGCGATCAGA
>JBCBCO010000200.1:0-2933 GCA_038630445.1 Pseudomonadota bacterium
GAAGTGATCGCCGTGCATCCGCTGAACTAGGCGCTAATGCTTGCGTGAGAGTGCATCCAATTGCTCTTGCATCGCGGCCATTTGCGCGCGGAGCATATCCATTGGATCGTCGCTGATCGGGGCCGATTTGTCTGTGCGCTTGGATTTGCGCGGTGAGGTGCCGGGCGTGAACATGCGCATCGTGTTTTCGAACATTTCCATATTCGCGCGCGCTTGTTTTTCGAACATGGAGAACGGGTTGGTGCTGCCCATGGCTGACTTCCACCGTTCTTGGCTTTCGGCAAAGCTGTTCATGCTCATCTCAAGCCAAGCTGGCAAAAGGCTCTGTGAGCCGCCGCCATAGAAGCCAATCAGTTTGCGCAAGAAGCTTACCGGCAGGGCACCTTCGCCCTTATTCTCTTTTTCGAAAATGATCTGCGTCAGCACTTGGCGTGTCAGGTCTTCGCCGGATTTGGCATCGACGACTTCAAATTCGACTTCGCGGCGCACGAGATCAGAAAGATGATCCAAGGTCACATAAGAAGAGGTCGACGTATCATAGAGCCGTCGATTGGCGTACTTCTTGATGATAACGGTTTCTGCCGCACCGTTTGATTTAGCCATTTCCTGCCCTTCCTTGCCACATTGGCCGAAAATTTTGCTCGTTTCCGCAGCGTAACCTGATAGGCTATACGTCCGACGAAAGTCCGATTGTAGTTAATAACAACAACGTGCTTACATCAGATTTAGCAGACGCAGCAAATTTTATGCTGCGCAGCATAACGGGAGAGATCGACATGTCCAGAACCGCACTGGTCACGGGTGGGACACGCGGCATTGGGTTGGCTATCAGCACAGGCTTGCAGGCGGCTGGATATCAAGTCGCAGCGAATTATGCCGGCAATGATGCCGCAGCAAAAGCGTGCGAAGACGCCACTGGCTTGAAGTGTTTTAAGTTTGACGTGTCCGACTATGACGCCGTGGGCGCTGGCATTGCTGAGATCGAATCTGCCTTGGGTCCGATTGACGTGGTCGTCAATAATGCGGGCATCACGTGGGATGCGCCCTTTCACAAGATGAGCCTCGAGCAATGGCAGAAGGTCATCTCGGTCGATCTCGACTCCGCCTTCAATGTCACCCGTCAAGTCTGGGAAGGCATGCGCGAGCGCGGCTTTGGGCGCATCATCAACATCTCCTCAATCAATGGCCAAAAAGGCCAGTTTGGGCAGGTGAATTATTCCGCCGCTAAGGCCGGCTTGATTGGGTTCACCAAAGCTTTGGCGCAAGAGGGCGCGAAGAAAGGAATTACGGTGAACGTCGTGTGCCCTGGCTATATTGATACCGAAATGGTCCGCGCGGTGCCTGAGAAAGTGCTTGAGAGCATTATCTCGACGATCCCTGTCGGGCGGCTCGGGCATGCCGAAGAGATTGCGTCCATGTGTACGTATCTCGCAAGCGAAGACGCCGCTTTCATTACCGGTGCAACCATGACCGTGAATGGCGCGCAATATATCGCGAGCTAATCTGTGGTCTCCACATCAAAGTGAAACGGATGCGTGAGCTCTAGCCGCCCGTTGGAGAGATAGCCCCGCAAGACAAGTTCCGTCCCATCGGCGAGCCCGCAGGCGGAGCTTGCATCACGGCGCACGGCAAGCCGGATAGCGCTGTCCGCGAATAGTCGTTCGCACGCCGGGGCATATCTCGCCTCGCGGTCAAAGGGAACAGACACCCCGACACTCCCGCGCACCAGCATGAAGCCGCGATCTTCCGCGCTCAAAGACTCGACGGACCGAACCGCATAATCGCTGCGTTGCCAGAGGCCGATCTTTGCCGATCGGGCTGTCGCTTCCGCCGCGAGCAGGTCTCGCCCCCGCGCTGCCGTGCTCGGGTACAATCGCACTCGCGCCGCCCCGCGCTCTAGCATGACATGATTGAGCCAAAGCTCCGGGCCCAAGCCATCAATCGTGACGACATGCGCCAAGGCACGGTCATAGCGATCTCGCGTGATACCTGGATAGAAAAGTTGGACGCGCCGGCCGAGCGCGAGGTCCTCGAGAATACGAGCGCTCTCGCCAGAGTGCGGCGCGGGTGGCCCGTCGCGAACATTCAGAACCGGGGCCTCAATCGAGACAAGGCGAACGCTTTGTCCGGTGTCGAGGACGAGCGCATCACCATCAATGATGCGGACCACGCGTCCTGTTTCACCGGGTTCCATGTCTGGGAAGCGGGCGGTATCTGCGCACGCGGACAGGGCAAGGCAAATCAGCAATAGGGCCCAGCGGGCCATGCATCCTCGTCAATCTGTCCCCGTTTGGTGTGATCCTTTTCTATAAGGATCGATCATCCATCGCGATAGGGGCGCGGGCGAGGTGAAAAAGGAGCTGCAGCCTCTACGAGGGAGGAAACGCGAGGTGAGTGAGAGGCTGCAGCCAAAGTGGGCAAGCTAAAAGGAGACTCAAGCAGCCTGCCGAGATGAGGGCGTTTCGAGCCGTGAGACTTCCGCTGTGAGCCAAGCATAATGCGTCTCGAGACGCATCGCGGCTTTGATATCGAGCTCTGGCCGTGTAGCGAGTTCCTCGCGCCACGCTTCGATGACGCGCACTTGCGTCTTCAGCCAGCAGATCATGGCGGTGTCATCCATCGGTATACACATGCGGTAGGCTCCTATTGTCCAAACTGCCATGAGGCAGCGATTTTGAAATTTGTACCGGGCTCTGAGACGCCTTCAAAAACGCGCTCATAGTCTTCGTCCAGGACATTATCGACGCCGATATCGAGCCGCAGGCCGTCAATCATTTCTGGGCGATAGCTCGCATAGAGATCGAGCACGGCGTAACCATCGCGCTCATCTTGAACGGTGAACCCACCTGCGCCGTCAGAGACGCGCTGCTCGAAATCGGACGCAACTTGGACACGTGCGCAAATCGTGGCGTTGTGTTCGGGGAGTTTGAGTC
>JBCBCO010000201.1:0-2907 GCA_038630445.1 Pseudomonadota bacterium
ATGCTGCGGATTGTAAAAAATGTCGTCAATACTGCCGGTTTCGACGATCTCGCCATATCGCATCACGACAACCCGGTCACACATCCGCGCAACCACGCCCATATCATGCGTAATCAGCGCGATCCCGGTGCTGGTTTCACGTTTGAGCTCATCCATTAGGTCAAGCACTTGCGCCTGCACGGTGACATCAAGCGCGGTGGTTGGCTCATCCGCGAGCAGGAGCTGCGGGCCACAAAGCATCGCGATCGCCACCATCACGCGCTGGCGCATGCCGCCGGAGAGTTCGTGGGGAAATTGATCCATGCGGCGACGCGCTTCTGGGATGCGGACATGCTCCAGCCAATCCACACAGACTTTGATGGCCTCTTCGCCTTTTAAACCTTTGTGCAGGCGTAGGACTTCCCGCATCTGCGCGCCAACCGTCATATGCGGGGTCAAGCTGGTCAGCGGGTTTTGAAAGATCATCGACATGCGGTCGCCGCGAATATCGCGCAGGGTCTTCGCATCTGCGGTCAGCATCTCAGTGCCATTAAACATCACCGAGCCCGTGGCAGCACCATTGTCAGCGAGCAAGCCCATGGTTGCGAGGACGGTTTGGCTTTTCCCAGATCCAGACTCGCCGACATCCCCAAACACTCGCCAGCCGAGACTTCGAGATTGATTCCTTTGACGGCATTCACGGTGCCATCCGGGGTGTCGAAGGCAACTTTAAGGTCTCGGACCGTCAAAATTGGGGATGTCACAGCGTCGCTCGCATTTACTCAAATCTCGCCTGCACAGGGCGTTAGAGAGGGGCAATTGTCAAGCGAGCAGATCAGCACCCTTGAATTTGTAACTACCTATCACTAGGTAGGCCGTTATGGATACACGAACCGCCCTTCTCGATAGTGCCGAACGCGCCGCGCGCCAGCGTGGGTTTGATGCATTTTCCTATGCGGATCTCGCCCGCGAGGTTGGAATTCGCAAAGCGAGCATTCACTATCACTTTCCGCTCAAGGCTGATCTCGCCTTTGGGTTGATCGAGCGCTATGTCGCGCGGATCTCAAAGACCCTCGCCGACATTGATGCCACGCAGACCAATGCTGCGGCGAAGCTACTCGCGTATCATCAGCTCTATCGCGATGCGCTCGCCGACGGCACACAGCTCTGTTTGTGCGTCGCCCTCAGCGCTGGGCGCGACAGCTTGTCTAAAGATGTGCTGGAGCAGCTCACTCAGTTTCATGAGGACAGTACCGCTTGGCTGCAGCGCGTCTTTGAAGCAGCGGCTGAGGACGGCACCGTAACCGGCGTGACGGATCCTTCTGCAGACGCGCACGCGACACTGGCGCTGATGGAAGGCGCACAGCTCGTCGCAAGAGCAGCCAAAGACATCACCCTTTTTGATCGCGCGACGGCGGCATTTCTCGCTCGCTTGTCGCCCACCACCTTAAACTAGGAGGTCTCGATGAGACTGAACGCAGATTTTTCTCAGCGCGTCGTGCTTCGCCCTGAAGATCGCGACTGGGTCGCCTCCCCAATGGCTGGCGTTGACCGCCAAATGCTCGACCGGATCGGTGAAGAAGTCGCCCGCGCGACGTCGATCGTGCGCTACGCGCCAGAGTCCTACTTTTCCGAGCACACACATGGCGGCGGCGAAGAATTCTATGTCTTAGAGGGCGTGTTTTCTGACGAGCATGGCGACTATCCAGCCGGGTCTTATGTCCGAAACCCCATCGGGTCTAAGCACACGCCGCATTCGAAAGATGGCTGCACGATTTTTGTAAAACTGCACCAGTTTGATGAGGCCGATACCGAGCAAAAAGCCGTGGATACAGCCAATGCCGACTTCTTGCCGGGTCAGGTGCCGGGCCTCACCGTCCTACCTTTGCACAGTCACGGAACCGAAAGCGCAGCTTTGGTGCGCTGGGCGCCAGGGACGAAATTCTTACCGCACCAGCATTGGGGCGGCGAGGAAATCCTCGTCCTTGAAGGCACGTTCCAAGATGAGTTTGGCGACTATCCGGCTGGCACATGGCTACGCAGCCCGCACGGATCTAAGCACACACCTTGGTCCGACGAGGGGTGCTTGATCTATGTCAAAACCGGGCACCTGTCAGAGCTGATCGACGCTTAGCGTTTGGCGATACACTCAATTTCCACTCGGGCGTCGAGCGCGAGGCCACTGGCGCCAAGAGCGCTTCGGGCTGGGAAGTTCTCATCGAAATAGGTTCGATAGATCTCGTTGAAGGCAGGCCATTCTGCCATGTCAGCCAGAAACACGGTGCATTTGACCACGCGGTCCCAACCAAGCGCATTCGCCTCTAGGGTCGCTTCAATGTTATCCATCGTCTGGCGTGTTTCGGGCCCGATACCGCCTGGCACGAGAGCGCCATTCACGAACCCAATTTCACCGGAAAGAAAGACCCAACCATCCGCTTCAACAGCTGGCGAAAATGGGAAGCCTGCTTCGACCGACGCTGGGGTGGTTAGAAACGCGATCTCGCTTGCAGGTTCAGAAGCTGTCGGGACAGTTTCACAAGCGGCCAAACTGGCCAAGGCGGCGATTAAAACGGATAGGCGCATGAGATCATCTCCTTCCAGGACCATCTCTCACGCTAGCCGGTCTATTGGTGCTCGGGAAGCTTTGGCGAAACCGTTTTTGGACTTGGCCGCCATCCTGGAGGGCCGAACAGGTACATCCAGGTCTCTTTGAACCGCGTCGAAGCTTTCAAGTCTTTGAAGAGACCGGGCCATTCAGAGATCCAAACCGAGAGCGGATTGACGCTGTCAAAGTCCCGCTTCAGGCCATAATTTGGGGTCTCTTCCTCGGCTTGATACGTGCCGAACAACCGATCCCAGATGATCAGAATGCCACCATAATTCTTGTCGATATATTTCTCATCGCAGCCATGATGGACGCGGTGATTG
>JBCBCO010000202.1:0-2877 GCA_038630445.1 Pseudomonadota bacterium
TGCCAATCGCTGTTGCAATAGCGGTCTGACACGCGTGATACATTTTCTGTGTTGGCAAGCGCGCAAGTGTTGCAGCGGAAACGCCGGTATCTGGGTAAGGCCAAGGGTTGATCCCAGTCGATAGATCGACCCAAGGCTTGGGCGCGTTGGGATAGGCCTTTTGGACCACGTCTAGCGCGCCGCCGTGATGCATGTCGAGCATCATAGGAATGCCATGGCTATTGCTGTGAATGCTAATCCACAGAAAGCGAGTACGAGCGCCCGACGGTAAAGGTTCAGCCCCGCATATATATCGCTCGCGACCGGATCGCGTCCCTCTTGGTTCAGCCATGGGTCTGTGGTCGTGTGATTATCATAAATGCGTGGGCCAGAGAGGCGCACACCCAAGCCACCTGCCATAGCCGCTTCTGGCCAACCGGCATTGGGCGAGCGGTGCTTTGAGGCGTCTTTGAACATCGTCTGGAGGGCTTTGGGTTGAAAGCTGGTCAACGCAATCAGCACACCGGTCAGGCGTGCGGGAATAAAGTTTGCGACGTCGTCAAGGCGTGCAGCGAAACCGCCAAAGGCCGCATAGCGATCATTTTTGTGTCCAATCATCGAGTCGAGCGTATTGATTGCCTTATACGCGACAAGTCCCGGCAGGCCGAAAAGGGCGCCCCAGAAGAGCGGCGCGGTGACACCGTCTGAGGTGTTTTCAGCAAGGCTTTCGAGGCTGGCACGGGCGATCCCTGCTTCATCGAGTTGGGTTGGATCGCGGCCTACAATCATTGAGACGGCGTTGCGGGCTTTCTCGAAATCGTTGGACATTAGCGGTTTCGCAACAGCGGCAACGTGTGTGTACAAGCTGCGCGAAGCGATCAGGCTTGATGCGACAAGAGCCTCGATGGCGATCGCCCAACCTGTGGGGGGGAGAAGCTTGGCGATAAGCCATGCGATGATCGTTGCAGCGCCAAAAAGACTGACTGTGCTGATCATGCCCGCGATATATCGAGCTTGGTGTGACCACTCTTTGCGGTTCAGAACGCGGTCTCCAATTTTGATGAGGCTCCCAAACCACACTACCGGATGTCGGATGCGTCTGTAGAGCCAGTTCGGCCAGCCGAACATAATCTCGAGTGTCCATGCGAGCGTTATCAGTGCGACCGCAGTCATGGCTGTGTCGGTGTCCATCCCGGTCGCTTAGCAAGATCCAAGAGTCCGTCTACATTGACTGCCGCTTCGAAGCCATCGGCGAGGCTGTCGAGCGCACGCTCGACTTCTGCGCCGTAATTGAGCTCGCTGTCCGTGCGGGTACCTAATCGGTCCAACCACGATCTGCGGAAGCCATCGCTCGTAAACGCGCCATGCAGATAAGTGCCTTGGATGCGTCCATTGGCACTGGTTGCGCCATCAGGCGTGCCATCGATCATAGCGAAGGGGCGGGCGGTGTCTGAGCCGCTGGTCCGACCCATATGAATTTCATAGCCAGAGATCGGTTCGCCCGTTTTAGTACAGCTCGCTTCCACAGGAGCGACATGCTTATTGCCTGTCATGATGGTTTCAACGTCGAGAAGGCCCAGAGCCTTGGCTTCACCAGGCGATCCATCAACGCCTTCTGGATCAGAGATGGTGCGCCCGAGCATCTGGTATCCCCCGCAAATGCCGAGGACGCGTCCTCCCGCTCGGGCATGGGCGATGATGTCATGATCCCAGCCTTGCTCGCGCAGGAAATCAAGGTCACCGATTGTGGATTTCGTGCCAAACAGGATGATCAGATCAGCATCGCGCGGGATTGTGCGCCCGGGTGGGATCCATTCAAACGCTACGCCGGGTTCAAGCATCAGCGGGTCGGCATCGTCGAAATTGGCAATTCGGCTCAGCATTGGGGCGACAATTTTGAGTTTTCTGTCAGTTGCTTTGCTGGGCTTGGTCAGCGCGACAGCATCTTCGGCTGGCAGGCGTGCGGTTGCCGGAATCCAAGGCATGACACCGAAACAGGGCCAGCCTGTGCGATCCTCTATCTCTGTGACGCCATTATCGAACAGGCGGATATCACCGCGAAATTTATTGACGAGAAAGCCTCCGATCATGGCCGCGTCTTCAGGATCAATGACGGATTTCGTTCCGACAATGCTCGCGATCACGCCGCCTTTCTCAATGTCGCCTATTAGGCAGACCGGAACCCCTGCATGGCGTGCAAAGCCCATATTGGCGATGTCTCGGGCACGGAGATTGATTTCAGCTGGGCTGCCGGCCCCCTCGACGATAACGAGATCATAGTTTGCGCAGAGGCGGTCAAAGCTCTCCTTCACCGCGCCCATGAGGCTGTCGCGGCGGGCCATATAATCGGCTGCTTCCATAGCCTCGACCGCACGACCATGGACGACCACTTGCGATGTGCGGTCTGTTTGAGGCTTAAGCAGAACCGGGTTCATGTCGACATGGGGCTCAAGGCCACACGCCAAAGCTTGCAGGGCTTGTGCGCGCCCGATCTCGCCACCGTCCGGGCAGGCCGCAGCATTGTTGGACATGTTCTGTGGTTTGAATGGAGCGACGCTCAGGCCTTTGCGCCGCGCGATGCGGCAAAAGGCAGCTGTGAGCACTGATTTTCCGACATCAGAGCCGGTGCCCTGAAGCATAAGCGCCTTAGCAGTCACACCGGCCCCGCCATCTCGATTTTGAGATTATCGACTGCTGCGCGGACTCCATAGATGTCCTGCAACCGTTCTGCGGTGAGCGTTTCTGTGGGAGGTCCATCAGCGAGAATTTGGCCGTCTTTCATCCAGATCAGGCGGGAGGCATAGCGCGCAGCCATCTGAATATCGTGCAAGACAACGAGCGAACCGCCGCCCTGTTTCACATAATCAGCGATTAGGTCGAGGATCCGGAATTGATGAC
>JBCBCO010000203.1:0-2856 GCA_038630445.1 Pseudomonadota bacterium
CTCTCAACGCTACCGCTCACACGCTACATCGACTATGAAATCGACTATATAACAGGGGAATTGTTCTTCCGATTGCCGATTCCGGCCACGGATGAAAGCTTCAACACGAATGTCATCGTCGCCGACTATGAGACAAGCGAAGCTGTGAAGCGCGGGATTACAGCTGGTGGACGCGCTGCGCTTTACAGTGCCGATAGGCGTATCGAGACCGGTGTCACCGTCCTCACCGAAGACGATGGCGCGAGCGCGCAGACCGACTCATCAGAGCTATACGCGCTGGACACTACGATACGCGTCTCTGAAGCCCTGGAAATTCGCGCTGAGGTTGCAAAAACAGATTCTGATACAGATCAGGGGCAGCGTGACGGGAGTGCCGTCTTGTTCGAGGGCCTGTACAAGCTCGGCACGACCGGTGTGAATGGATATTACCGCGAAGAAACAGAAGGTTTCGGCCTCGGCCAGCAATCCTCAAACACCTCGGCCACACGCCGGTACGGCATAGATCTCATCAAAGAGCTGAGTACGACAGACAGCGAAAATGGTCAGGGTCGCTCGGTTCGCTCAATTGAAGGCCGCGCCTATCGTGAAGAGAATCTGACCCAGAACGCAGAACGCACCGTTGCTGACGTCGTTGTGCGTCAGGACAGTCAACTTTTCGGGGCGAATGTTGGGGTTCGTGCGGTTGACGAGCGCTATGAAGACACGGGCGAGCGCCGCCAATCCTTCCTACTCTTGGGTGGAGCCCGCCGCTATTTCGAAGGCTTGGACCTCACTGTCAGCGCGCAACATGAGCAGCCACTCTCACTGAGTGGCGATGACGGGGATGACGCAACTCTGTTCCCGCAACGCACTGTAATCGGGGTCGATAAGGCGATTGGCGAGCGTGCCACGCTCTCAGTTCGCCATGATGTCACAAACGGCACAGATGCCTCCGGCGACAACACGTTTGCAGGAATTACCTGGCAGCCGGGCGCTGGAACGCTTCTGACGGCTTCAACAGACGCGATTACAGACGATAGTGGACGCCGAATCGGCGCAACAGTCGGCGTAGATCAAATCTGGCGTGTCACTGAGGCATGGAGTGTGAGCGCTGGCGCCGTCAATCGCGCCCGCATCGATGGCAGCGATAATCCGCGTGATGTCACCCCGGATGCCGCTTTCGGCCCCCTAGAAGACGGTGTGCGCAGCCCGCTGACACAGGATGAAGGATTCACCTCCGGCTATGTCGGGGCTGCCTATCGAACCCCAATTATGGCCGTCTCCGGCCGCGCAGAAGTGCGCGACGGGACCAGTGGAGAACGATTTGTCGGCACGATCGGCGGTGCACGGTCGGTTTCGGACGAGTTATCCTTCTCAATGGCCGCTCAATACCTCGATGAGACCCAAAATGAGGTGGAGTCGACCGATTTCGAAGCCCGTCTGGCCGCAGCATATCGACCAAAAGACGAAGGGCTCGTCGTTCTGAACCGGTTCGACATCGGCACAGATGAAGTTCGAGGCGAGTCAGACCGCTTCAAACTTGTGAATAACTTCACCATGAACACGCGTGTGACCGATCGCTTGCAAGCCTCTGTCTGGAGCGGGGTGAAATATGTTGAGGCCAACTTCTCTGACGGCGTCTCAACCAATGGCTACACATGGCTCATCGGGGGCGAGGGCCGTTATGATCTGACCGAAAAGGTCGATATCGGCCTTCATGCAACCTATACGAGTGGCGAGGCCAGCAAGACTGCAGAATGGGCAGTCGGGCCGAGCATCGGGTTTAATCCAAGACAGAATGTCTGGATTAGCCTCGGCTGGAATGTTGAAGGCTTCGAAGATAAGGACTTCCAGGCCGCTGAATATGCGCGAGACGGCCCGTTCATCAAGTTCCGCGCGAAATTTGATCAGGAAACTGTCCGCGGAATGCTGAAAGACTTAGGTCTGGGCATCGAATAAGTCCGCTTGACTTGAGCGCCTGTGAAGCGCAAGTCGCGATCTATGACAGCGGTAAAGATATGCGGTTTATCAGACCCCCACATGGTGCGCGTCGCGGCTGAGTCAGGCGCGGACTGGGTGGGCTTTGTCCTGTATCCAAAAAGTCCGCGAAACGTGCTCGAGAACGGCCGGAATCTTGAGCTTTATGCCGATCTGGTCAATTTCGCGTCCGAACTCGGCATTGCGTCAGTCGCTTTGATGGTCGATCCGGATGAGGGTTTTGTCGAATACGTCTTAAGCACAGCGGTTCCGAACGCTATTCAACTGCATGGCAAAGAAACACCGGAGCACGTGCGCCGTCTCTGGCAAATGACCTATCAAACCTGCGAAATCTGGAAGGCTGCCGGGGTTAGTAATGAGGATGAATTAGAATCGCTGCAAGCCTTCGAAGTCGACCGCTTTTTGATTGATGCCAAACCGGTTGAAGACTCTGATCTACCCGGTGGCAATGGTGAGGTTGGCGACTGGTCTCTGCTTGAGGGCTTTGAACCAGGTGTGCCTTGGCTCTTGGCTGGCGGATTAACCCCACGCAATGTCGCTGAGGCGATCACTGCGACAGGGGCGCACGCTGTGGACGTCTCCTCTGGCGTAGAGCGCGCGCGGGGCGTAAAAGACGAGGACTTAATCCGCGATTTTATTGATGCGGCGAAAACGACGTAAACCTATGAGTAGAGACAGAACCTGCAGCCTTGAGCGCGATCTATGGCGAAGCGCAGCGTAGCGGAGATCAAATAAAGATGGACGTAAGAAATACATGGGACCAGTGGCCTGACGAGAATGGTCGCTTCGGTGAGTTTGGCGGTCGCTATGTCGCTGAAACGCTGATGCCGCTTATCCTCGATCTCGAGAAGGCCTACACCAAGGCCAAGTCAGACCCGG
>JBCBCO010000204.1:0-2828 GCA_038630445.1 Pseudomonadota bacterium
CGGATCGCCATCGAGGCTAAGCGTATGCGGGACGAAGCCGTAATTCGCCGGATAGCGCATCTCTGTGTAGAGGAAGCGGTCGACGAACATCGCGCCGCTATCCTTGTCGAACTCATATTTGATCGCGTCGCCGCCGAGCGGGACCTCGACAATCACATTGATATCATCGGGCGGGTTGGTGCCGGTGGCGATTTTCATCATGTCCATGGGAGGGGCCTGTTTGTTCTAGTCTGCGTCTATATCTGGATCGTGAGTGCGCGAAGGCGAGCTGTCTATTAGCGAATAGTTGAAGCTGATAGAAATGCGCGCGTCTTCGCTCTGGCTGGGCATGACTTCGTGGCGCAGCCAGCTTTCCCACAGGATGATATCGCCTTGTTTTGGCTCGATATATTCAAAGCGCTTGGCGGGGGCGTCAGGTTGTAGCGGCGGGGCGGCCATCATCATGGGTAGGCGAGGATCTTCGAGTTTCAGGCGGCCTGCGCCATCGGGCATGGTCACATAAGCGGTGCCGGAAATGACGCTATTGGGGTGAAGATGCCCGCTATGGCCACCGCCTTCGCCGAGAATATTGACCCAGAGACTGTCGCACTGCAGCCGCGCTGTGCCGAGGTCCCAGTGGAGGGCTGTGGCGAAGTCTTGGGCGTGTTGGTCGAGGGTTTGGACGAGGTCGGTAAAGGCCGGATGGCGGGCAGGGAGGTCGTTTAGGGAGGCGTAGGACGTGTAGCCGGGATAGCCCTCCGCCTCGCACCAGTCATGGCCGGCCGCGTCGCCCTCTTCAATCATCCAGCAGGCCTCTTCGAGCGCGTCGAGCTGGGGGGCGAGTGCGCCCTCGGCGTGCAGGATGGTTGAGGGGAAGAGCGTGCGGATCGGGGCCATGCGGCGGCTTTAAGGGAGGAGGGGCGCGGCGTCGAGGGGGTGTGGTGGGTGCGAGATTTATATTTGATTATTCACTCACTCGTGGGAGAAAGGTATTTGCGAGCTTCATGGGGGGAGGGGTGTTGGAGCTTTGGAGTTAGGGCGGTGGCAGAGTAGAGGCTTGAGGCATGACGTGAGAGCAGGCGGGTGATCAAGCGGGCCGCGGGCGACCATACTCGCAAGCATGGGCGCGAACTCTGTTCCTGATTTGGACTTGTGCGGGGTTTTAGGGTTTCTTAACTATAAGAGAGACGCACGGGGATTTTGAATGAGTTTGAAGCCATTTGCATTGCTAGGAGTACTTTTACTAGCTGGATGTGTTGCTGCTGGGGGCGTGGTGGCCGCGCAGCCCGGTGACATGGGTGGTTGGAAACCCACGGCGTACTGGACGGTTGCATTAGCCAGTGCGGGTAGCTTCGCCCTTTCTGTTTGGGGGCAGTTCTTTGGTCCTAAGACAGTTACTGCCGAGAACCTTGAAAAAGCGTCGAAGAGTTTGGCGCGTGAGATTAAGAAAGCCGGTACCGATGCGCACATGCGCGATATTGCGGCATCCCGCGAACGGTCAGAACAGAATGAAAAACTCGATAGGCTTCTCGCCTCGGTCGAGAACCCCGGCGTGCCAGAAGAGTGGCTTATCGAAATGGCGCAGTTGATCGATCGCGACATTGATAATCTCGAAGAGGCAAAGGCTGAATTTGAGGCGACTTTGCCTGACTTGGTTAAATTGCGTGATGCGCCTGAACGCGCGAGCAATTTAGACAAAGACCTTGAGGCTATTTTGGAAAAAGTGCGTCAGCAGTCACTGGCCGAAGGACGCAAGACGCTAGAGGCGACGCTTGCGGATTATGATAATGAGTTAGACGAAGATAAGCGCGCGCAGAGAGAGCAGGAACGCTTACTGGTTCTTGATACGCTGATTGAGAGTTTAACGGCACTTCGCGATCCTGAAGAGGTTGCGAAGTTGGAGATGCGGAAGATCGTGCTGACTCTACCTGAGGAGGAGCGATTTCAGGCGGCGCGTAGTGTGCAGGATGTTTATGACAAACGCGGCCAGACCTATGGGGCGCGAATTGATCTGCGCATCGCGGCCGCTCTTGCCCGTGCTTATGGGCAAACAGATAATCCCGAGCAATGGGCCAATGCCAAGAATGACCTCGGCATTGCTCTGAAAGCGCTTGGTGAGCGGGGTGAAAAGGGTGCACTTCAGGATGCGGTTGCGGCATATCACGCGGCGCTGGAGATTTACACGCGCGAGGCTGCGCCGATGGATTGGGCGATGACGCAGAATAATCTCGGTATTGTTCTGCGAGTGCTTGGGGAGCGTGGTGAAGAGGGCGCGTTGCAGGATGCGGTCGGGGCGTACCGCGCGGCTCTGGAGGTTCGCACGCGCGAAGCTGCGCCGATGCAGTGGGCGATGACGCAGAACAATCTCGGCACTGTTCTGGAAGTGCTTGGGTCGCGTGGTGAAGAGGGCGCGTTGCAGGATGCGATCACTGCGTATCGCGCAGCGCTGGAGGTTCGCACGCGTGAGGCTGCGCCTATGGACTGGGCGATGACGCAGAACAATCTCGGCACTGTTCTGGAAGTGCTTGGGTCGCGTGGTGAAGAGGGCGCGTTGCAGGATGCGGTTGCGGCGTATCGCGCGGCGCTGGAGGTTCACACGCGCGAGGCTGCGCCGATGGACTGGGCGATGACGCAGAATAATCTTGGTAATGCTCTGCAAGTGCTTGGTAAGCGGGGTGAAGAGGGCGCGTTGCAGGATGCGGTTGCGGCGTACCGCGCGGCGCTGGAGGTTCACACGCGTGATGCTACGTCGATGGACTGGGCGATGACGCAGAATAATCTCGGCAATGCTCTGGGCGTGCTTGGGGAGCGGGGTGAAGAGGGCGCGTTGCAGGATGCGGTCGGGGCGT
>JBCBCO010000205.1:0-2774 GCA_038630445.1 Pseudomonadota bacterium
TCGCACTAGACCTTCCTTTACGCTCCCCACGGCTTGCGCCGCCCTTCGGCCCGACCGTAGGGACCGTGGGGTCCATCACCCGTGCTCTCGGTTGGGCTAAGGCGAAGAGCTACCCCTTTTTCTGGACGCACCATCGGGAGATGGATTGCACGGTCGAGCCGTGCAAAGCGTGGTGGCAGAGATGGGTGCTTCTTATTACGGCGATACTTGCGTAGGCAGATCCGTTGGCTTCGGACTTGACGGTGTTCCAACTGGATTGGGTATCCGAATGCTCCATCTCTGGACCTCTCCGCGTAAACGATAGGTTCAGAGATGGATCCCAGCTTTCGCTGGGATCGGCGGAGGTTGGGACTGGGGCGCTGAGTGTATTCTGTTTCTGGAGGCAGAAGCGGTTAGGGGGCAGCTTTAGCAGCCAGCTTCTCCACTGATTGCATTTTCGAGAACGCGAGCCGTCAGATCAGCGCCGCGTTGGGAAGCATGGCTTCCATCATCGGCATAGAGGTCGTTGATCGCGTCTGCCTGCATCCAGCACGTGCCGACAGGGGCGACGCGCGCGCTAACGCTTTCGGCGCCGCGTGCATAGGTTGACCTGATTGTGCGTGCCATGTCGGCTTGATGTCTAGGTGGGGAGAACCCGGCCTCCGGTGACGCGCGATAGAAGGGGTGACCGGTGCGTCTGGGCCAGGTTTCAAACAGGATCAGGTCTGCGCCTTCTTCCTCAGCGCGTGCTTTGAACCATTTCAGCGCTGCGTCGAATTCAGCACGTTCCTTTTGATAGAAGGCAGCTGTGCTGCGATCCTGGAGAATGATCACGTCCCAGTCCTCGCGCGCGAGTGTTCTCATAACGCGCGGATCATCGACATATTTGATCAAATTGACGCCGCCGTCCGCTATGAGAGCTGTTTTATAGCGGACGCGAACGCCGTCCCGGACGGGTGCGAGGCCTTTTACACGAGCGGGAATATCGTGTTGGAATGTGTAGGAGTTTCCGATGAAAAGAACGCTGATGTCTCGTGTTTCAGTGCGTTGGTCAGCGCAGGATTGGACGACCCCAATGAGAGGGACGATCAACAAGAATAAGAACAGGCGACGCATTTGAGCGGCGTATCAGGTTTCCCTTGAGCTTGGCTTAATAACGCGTATCTCTGTTTTCGCAGCTAGCTGTAACGCACCTCAACTTCTTTTGCTTTGCCGCTCGCAGCGGCCACAGCGTTTAGGCTCGCTTCCAGGTCTTTCAGATAATCGTCTACGAAATTGGCGTGTTCGGGAGAGAGCATAAGGTGGAGGCTGGCCGGGTCTTTGGTGGCGGAGGTGAACCAGCCGCGTTTGTAAAGCTCGCCATAGATCGCGAAAGCGTGGTGGTCGGGATGGCGGAAGGCGATCAGGCCGAGGATTGGGTTACCCAGAACTTTGAAGCCAAGCTTTTGGACGCCGTCCTGAATGCGTTCGCGGGTTGCGCAGACTTTGCCCTGCAGGCGGCGATAGCCCTCAATCCCGAGTGTGTTCATGATCGCCCATGCGGCTGAGATCGCCCCGCCGGGGCGGGTGCCGGCGAGCGTTGGGGTCTTCATCGGCGCGCCGGACCAGCAGGCGAGATCGAAGGGCATGTGCTGGTAGAGGTCTTCGGAGCGGAACAGGACGGTGGACGCGCCTTTGGCAGCGTAGCCGTATTTGTGCAGATCCGCGCTCATCGAGTGGACAGCATGGATTTCAAAGTCGAAAGCTGGAACTGGGACGCCATTCATGCGCGCAAAAGGCGCGAAATAGCCACCGACGCAGGCATCGACGTGCAGCCAGACGCCTTTGCGCTCTGCCGCTTCGCCGAGCGCTTCGATGGGATCGATTATGCCGTGCGGGAAATTGGGCGCTGAGCCGACCATCATGATGGTATCGGCATCGCACGCGGCCTCCATTTCTGGTACGTCGGCCTCGTAGCTGCCATCGGTGCGAACCGGTATGCGGCGGACCTCTATGTCCATCAGGTGGCAGGCTTTGTCGAAGGCGAGATGGGCGGAATAGGGCAGGACCACGTTGGCGCGCTCTCTCGCTTTGCCTTGGCTGCGGGCATAGTCGCGGGCGGTCTTGATCGCCATTGTGATTGAGTCTGTGCCGCCTGAAGTCATCGCCCCGGTCGCACCCTCCGGCCCATGAAGAAGGTCGAGCGCCATTGCGATGACGTCTTTTTCCATCTGGTTCAGCGACGGGAAAGCGAGTGGGCCGAGGCCGTTCTCCGACATGTACGCGGCGTACGCTTCTTTTTGGATCTGTGCGATCTCTTCACCAGCATTGAAGACGTAGACGGCAGTTTTGCCGTCACGCCATTTTGCGTCATGGTCACCGCGATGGGTGAGGTCGGCGTGTACATCGGCCCAGTCGCGGCCCTGTTCTGGCATTCTCATTGTTTTCCCTCCGGTCTTGGATTGGAGGGTAAGCCGGATCAGGGCAGTTTGTGAAGGGGGGGCCTATTTGCGCCCGCGGGTAACAGCCTCGGTGATAAGGTCGCGGGCTTTCTCAACCCCGGCCCAGCCTTCGACATTGCTCCATTTGCCTTGCTCGAGATCTTTATAGTGGGTGAAGAAGTGGGTGATCTTTTCAATCAGGAGCGCTGGTAGGTCGTGATAGGAGGCGATCTTATCGTAATAGCTGGTGAGTTGCGGGTGCGGCACGGCGAGGACTTTCTCGTCGGGGCCTTTATCGTCTGTCATCAGCAGAACGCCCACCGGACGCGCACGAACGACGGAGCCCGGCACGAGCGGACGGTTGCCGACGACCAT
>JBCBCO010000206.1:0-2772 GCA_038630445.1 Pseudomonadota bacterium
CAATCGAAGGATAGAGAAAACCCGTCGCCCAAGTCTTTTTGAACCTGGTGATAGTGATCGCAATATTCTTGAGCGCTGATCCCTTGGGCTTGAGCGGCAAGCTCGGCTGGCGTGCCGTGTTCGTCCGTCGCGCAGATGTAAAGCACCTCATGACCCTGCAAACGCTGGAAGCGCGCATAAACATCGGCTGGCAATTGTGATCCGGCCAAATTGCCCAAATGCTTGATGCCGTTAATGTAGGGCAGGGCGGAGGTGATGAGGATACGGCGTTTACTCAAGTGCTTTGGTCCTTTAGCATCTTTCCCTAGCGTTAGTCAGAGTCGGCCAGAGACGTTGCGCCTGTCTAATCGCGCGAAGGGATAAAGGAAACATCCTTAAGGAGGGAAGAATGCCAAAAATTGCAGGGGTAAACCCATTAGGCGTATTGCTCGCCGCCGTCGTCATGTTCTTTGTCGGGTTCATTTGGTACGGCCTATTATTCACAGAGCCCTGGATGGGCGCAAACGGACTGTTCTTCACAGACGAGTCTAAAACAGCCATGCAGTGGCTAACGGCTGACGGGCTCCAAACCGTGGCCAGCGATGCCGGACCTGATCCAATGATTATGCTGTGGGGCTTTGTTCTGTCGCTTGTCCTGAGCTTCGGTCTTGGCTGGCATATGAAGCAGAAGAGCATCTCAAAGCTCGGAACAGCGGTTCTGTTTGGTCTTTGGATGAGCTTGCTGATCGGTGTGCCGCTGATGGCCTATGACACCGTCTACACGCCATATGGCTCGCTCGCAGGCTTGTTCGTCGATGGCAGCCATACGATCGCGACCTTTGTCGCCGCGTGCGCGGTTTTGTCCTTTTTCGACTGAGCCCACGGAGGCCCAGTCCTATAAAAGAAAATCCCCCGAAGCCGTTTTGGCTCCGGGGGTAAGGTCTGCTCTTGTGGGAGAAACAAAGAGCATCTGGGAGGAATTGGGTAATCAGCCGATCTGCGGCGCCCATGCCGACACTTGAACCTTCACGGCGCGCGACATTGGGTTAGCGGTTCTATTCGGTTGAGAAGATCGATCGAAGCGGACGTCGACGCGGCCTTCCGTCAGCGCATATTGATCAAGCGCGCCAGCGACGGCGTCGAGACGGGCCTGTGCGAGCTGCTGCGCTTCAACCGTGTTCGCGGCATCCGCGGTAACGGCACTCAGCGAGATGGGGCCAATCATGCAGCCTGCGAGTTGATCCTGCGCGGCGGTCAAAAGAGATTTTGCCTCGCTGTTGAGAGACGTGTCGCCGTTTGAGAAATAGATCTTGAACGTCTGCGTGTCGCAATCAGCCTGTGCGACCGGCGTATACTTAACCATTGGCGGCGCAGGCAGCGGCTCGGCCTGGGCTGCGCCAAAGGCGGCAATCAGAACGGTACAGGCAATCAACGGTTTCATCATGGTAAGCTCCCCATTTGTTGAGACTGAAGAGACGCTGCGCGCGCGGCGAAATCATGCCCGGATGAGGATGAAATGTGGCAACTGCATGATCTTGTCATGACGGCTTGCGCTTTGCGTGCGCTCGCTATAAATGACGCGCCAGTGCCCCTATAGCTCAGCTGGTAGAGCAACGGATTTGTAATCCGTAGGTCCGCGGTTCGAGTCCGTGTGGGGGCACCATTGGTTCTTGGGGCAGGCTCATTCGGGGCTATCAAAAAAACTCAGGTGTTTTGAAAGCGCCGTTGCCGGTTCTGGCTTTGCCGCGACCAACAATATGGAGATCCAGACGAGTTTTGTATGCGCGATGGTCTGCGCCATATTTAAATTTCCGCCTGCCCAACTGCCCATCACCGACAAAATCGATAACCCAAGTTGCTCCCCAAGGGCGATTGCGTCGACGCCGTCGCGCAGCTCGCCCGCCTGTTTTGCGCGGACCGTCAACTCGGTGACAATGCGGACGATATTGCTGTGTCCGTCGGCGCGCGCTTCCGGATGATCGGAAATCATGATTTCCCAGAAAATGCCGCGGTGGTATTCTTCGTCCGCTTCATAGAATTTTTGAGTTTGGTCCAAGGTGTGGATCATCTCGGCCAGCACCGATTCGTGGCCTCCGGATCCTAAGTCTTGGAACAACGCGGCGTTCACGCGATCGAGCAAAGCGATGAGCAAACCGGTTTTCGATCCGTACAGATTGTATGGGCTGCGCAAGGCGACCTGAGCTTCATCAGCGAGACGGCGCATCGTCAAGCCTGACGCGCCTTCGGAGCGAATGATGCGCTCCGCCGCACGTTCGATCTTATCCCGCGTCTCCGATTTGCGATCCTCAAACGACATATTACCTCGTCATATTGTATAACGCGTTGCAAAAAACAGAAAACAGATGTATAACGCGTTATATTAATTCAATCTGAGGCGTAGACTAATCGATGCGGCCATCCTGGCAAATTGGCGCTACGCTTTTCTCAATACGGGACACCAAACATGTTGAAAAAACTCTTCGCGCTTTGCCTTATAGCCCCGCTACCCTTTGCGTATGCCGATAGTTCGCTAAGCGGTATCGAGTTGCAACCGAGCTCAGGCGACGAACCGGGCGCAGTGTTTCAGGGATGGCTCACATCGCACCAGCAGGCCGGTGAAGAGGAAGAGGTGCCTCGCCTGACACCGAAGCAGTTTAAATCCACGACGCCTTCAACCGACCGCGCCGATCGTCCCTCTCGCGGTCATGGCACACTGACATTCAACCAAGATTTCAGCAAAGCCTACGCGCACGTCAAACTCGAAGGCGTCAAACTCGATGAAATCAACATGTT